>CANBTI010000001.1 GCA_947372355.1 Bdellovibrionales bacterium
TCCCTCAGCGTCTGTTTCTAATGCTGCTTCTAATGCTTGTGGAATTGGTCCTTGTGAACTCATGTTAATTTCTCCTGATGTAACGAACGAATCGCGGTTAATATTGCCTGGAATCATCAAATAATAATAAAAAATAATTCCTAATCCAAAAAAGAGACTGGCAAGAACGACTTTCCAAGTTCTATTTGTATTCATATAGTGTTACTAAACTACAGTGGATCAGCAACAGGATCAATCTCATAACGGACTAGCCGCAAATGCCATGATGGGCTTCTGGCAACACCTTGATGAACTCAAGGCAAGACTAATGCGTAGCCTTATCGTTTTTTTGATTGGCTTTATGCTCTGTTACTTTTTCACCAATAAACATGTTTTTGAAGTACTTCAAAAGCCACTGTTTGATGCCCTTCCCGAAGGACAACGAAAACTTTACTTCACCAGCATTTTTGAGAATTTTCTCACCCACCTAAAAATAGCCGGATATTCTTCACTTTTTTTCTTTTCACCCTATTATTTTTTTCAGGTCTGGGCTTTTATCGCTCCTGGATTACATTCGCGCGAAAGAAAGATGGTTCTACCCTTTGTCACTTCAGCATCCTTATTTTTTATCGGTGGAGCTGTTTTTGCGTACAAAGTTTTGTTCCCCGTAGGTTTCAAATTTTTTATCGAGTACGGCCTTCCCTCTGATGCGCCGCTTCTTACCATTGACAGTTATTACAGCACTTGTCTTAAACTCATGTTGATGTTTGGGATCGCATTTGAGTTACCTGTTTTACTCGTTTTACTTGGAACCCTTGGGGTCATTACCTCTGAAACCCTACGTTCTCAAAGAAGAAATGCCTTTATAGGAATCACGATCGTTTCCGCCCTCATCGCTCCCCCGGATGCCGTTTCCATGCTTTTACTCATGGGCCCCCTCTTTATCATGTATGAGGGTGCCGCCTTGGTGATTAGCTTTATTGAAAAAAAGAAAAAGCCGTGATATCCACATAACTCACAAAAACAACTCTTTGCTCAAGACAATTATGTTTTGAGCTTTACCCATAAGGAGAATCAAATGGCAAAGAAGTTACCAGGTTATGAACTCACATTCATCACTCGCGTTGATCAAACAGAAGAAGCACTAAAAATCCTCAAAGAAAAACTATTCAACATCGTGAAAGATTTCGGCGGAGAAGTCGTTTATCAAGAAGACTGGGGAAAAAGAAAATTCTCTTACCCAATCGTTAAAGAAGTTCGCGGACAATACACTTACTTCGTATTCACTGGTACTACAGGCGTAGTTGCCGAACTTGAACGTAATTTACGTTTGAGCGAAGCAACTCTTCGTTTTATGACCATCGTTCTTGCAAAAGAATTCGATAAAGAAGTTTACGCTAAAGAACAAAGCGCAGGCACTCCACTTAAACGTGAAGAACGCTTGGAAATTACCCCAGCTCCTACAGCTGCAATCTAATTTAACTTTAATTAAAGGAATAAAATCATGGCTAAAGAATTTAAAGAAAAAAAAGTTTATAAAAAAAGCAATCAAGACGACGACAGTTACGATTCTAAATACAACGACATGGACGATGCAATGGACGACGGTAAAGGCCGTGGTCGTAAATTTTCTGGTGGAAAAAGCAAAAAAAGCTGCCGTTTCATGAGTGGTGAAGAAGATACCAACAATATCACTTATAAAAACCCTAAGTTTTTATCTACGTACCTAACTGAGCACGGAAAAATTGTTTCTCGTCGTGTTACTGGTAACTGTGCAATGGTTCAGCGCAAATTGGCTCTTGAAATCAAACGCGCTAGAAATCTTGCGTTACTTGGTTTCGTTTCAGTTGGACCAAACTCTAACTAATTATCGTGGTGATTCGTAAAAGAAAATCACCCAAAGCATCTTCTGGAGCGGCTCAAAGTTGGTTTCTTTGGGCCGCTCCTTTTTTCTTGCCTGCACTATTTTTTCAAAGCTCTCTCTTTGCTTTCGTTTCTCCCTTACCGTTTTTTATCGTTACCCTCAAAAATCGAACCTGGATCAGCTTGGTAGCGCTATTTACCAACGCAGCCATTATTTACTCCATCGAGAAAGATCCCTCCATACTCATCCTTCCAGTTTGGTTTTGGTTTAGCATTGGGATTTCCTTTCCCTTATTTATTCATCGGTTCAGACGAGTTCCAATCGCGTTCCTTTACTCCTATTTATTGGCTGTTTTTTCGCTCATTGCAGGAATATTCATTTTAGCAAAAGGCCAGCACATGGACGCAGTGACCTACTTGCGTTCAGAAATTAACTTGGGAATGGATCGACTCCTCGCCATTCCAGATCATCCCATTAAAAAATGGGTTGAGGAGCAAGGTAGAACCGAACTCATTCATAACCTCATGGTTGAACTTCCATCAGGAACCATGATTGCTCTTGTCGCATGCTATTGGTTTAATCTTTTGTTGGCTTATCGAGCAATTCCCGGATTTTTGTCCAAAGCCTTCTGGGGAGCTTATCGGAATCCTGAGTGGCTAGTCTGGCCAACACTTATTTTTGCAGGACTTTATGCCTTCGAGGAACACGCTCTTTATTACATTGGAATGAATGGATTAAAAGTTCTATCCGTGTTTTATGGCTTCCAGGGACTTAGTATAGCGACCTATTTTTTAAACCAACGACAAATTTTTGGCTTAATTCGAGCTGTCATTTATGGTTTTATGATTTTTATTGTGTCCCCGTTCGCTTTTGCACTCGGTTTTTTTGACCTCTGGTTTGACTTTCGACGCAAATTCGGGCAATCCTAAGTATCCGCAATCAAGGAGAATTTATGTTAGTAATTTTAAAAGAAAATGTAGAAAATTTAGGTCGCATCGGTGAAGTGGTAAAAGTAACTGATGGTTATGCTCGCAACTTTTTAATTCCAAAAAAATTGGTAGTTCCTGCAAACGAAAACAATGTAGCAGCAGTTGAACATCAGAAGAAAATGCTCGAGAAAAAACGCTCAGCTGAAAAACTTTCTGCTGAAGAGTTAGCTAAAAAAATTGCTGGCTTCACTTGCAATATCTCTCGCAAAGTTGGCGAAAAAGATAAACTTTTCGGATCAGTAACTACTTCAGATATCTCTGATGCTTTAAAAGCAGGCGGAATCGATATTGAAAAGCGTTCAATCCACATGAAAGACGCAATCAAAGCTTTAGGCGTTCACACAGTGGAAATTAAACTCCTTCCTGAAGTAACTGCAAACCTTAAGGTTTGGGTAGTTAAAGAAGGGGCTTAATCCCTTGTCAGAGTTGCCTCCAACTCAACGAAAAAAACTTCCTCATGATCTTGAAGCTGAGCGATCAGTCTTAGGTGCGCTATTGGTTAATAACGCTTCTTTAGATTTGGTGCGTGAAGCCGGATTAGAAGAGAGAGATTTTTTTCTAGATGCCCATCAGAAAATTTTCGAGATGGCCTGTAATGTTTCGGATCAAGGAAAGCCCGTTGATCTGGTTACCATTACCGATGGTCTTCGAAATCGTAACTGGTACGACATGATCGGTGGAGTGGGCGCACTCACTGGCCTTTACGATCAGGCATCCTTTCAGGTTGCCAATGTAGTTCACTATTCAAAAATTGTTCGTGAAAAAGCACTTCAACGTCGTTTAGTTGAAACCTGCTCTGAGATCATGGATGAAGGTCTTTCTGGGGTTGAGAATACGGAAAGCTACATCGATAGTGCCGAAACAAAAATTTTTGAAGTTTCTCAGAAAAAAATTCAAAGATCATTCACTTCACTTGCAGAAGTGATCTCTGAAAACATGAGCAAAGTTCAAGAGCTTTTTGTGAATGGTAGCCAAGATGTCATTGGACTCGCTACTGGTTTCACCGAGTTTGATAAAATGACTGCAGGATTACAACCGGGGCAAGTGATGATTCTTGCTGCTCGCCCAGGTATGGGAAAAACCTCATGGTTTATTTCTGCGCTCTTACACGCATCCGTGATGAATAAAGCAGTCACTGCACTTTTCTCCTTAGAAATGTCTAAAGAAGAAATGGGATTTAAGTTTTTTTCTGGATTAAGCCGAATTGATTCTAGAAGATTAAAAACAGGAGCTTTAGCAAAAGAAGAGTTCCGCAGACTAATGACTTCAGCCGAACAATTGGGACAAGCAAGAATTCACATTGATGATACTCCTGCACTTTCGGTTCTAGATATCCGTGCTAGATGTCGTCGTTTGAAAGCTAAAGAAAAACAACTCGATTTAATTATCGTGGATTATCTTCAACTCATGCGCGGACCAAAAACAAGTTCCGCTAGTGGGAATCGAGAGCAAGAAATCTCGGCGATCAGTCGAGGTTTAAAAGAACTCGCAAAAGAATTATCAGTCCCAATCATCGCGCTTTCACAATTGAGCCGTAACGTAGAAAATAGAACTGATAAGCGCCCTATGCTGAGCGATCTCCGCGAGTCGGGAGCAATCGAGCAGGATGCAGATATGGTTTGTTTTATTTACCGCGATGATTACTACAATGCAGATTCGGATGAAAAAGGAATCGCGGAGTTAATCGTTGCAAAGAATCGTCACGGCGAACCAGGCACTGCAAAGCTTGCTTGGATGGGCCAATATACATTATTTGCCAATCTCACCTCAGAAGGAGCACCCCCTCCTCAAACCGTTAGAAGACCAGGCAGTGGCGGCTCCGACGACTTCAGCTTATAAATAACTGTATTTAAAAGCTTTTATTCAATTATTGGCTAAATTAAAATGATTGCATCGGCCGCCGTTAAGAGCTATTGTGCAACGCATAATGAAAAGCCTGTTCATTTTAGTTATTTTTTCAATTCTATCCACTTCTTGCTCAAATCCTTTTTCGAGTCAGAAGCGATCGGTATTACAGGATAACATTACTCCCAAAAACATGAACTGCTCTGATGTCAGATTTGATCAATCAGAAATTAACGCTAAACAAGTGCGAGGCGTAATTCACTGTTTAAACCAAAACAATGATTTAAGAGAGTTAGAGAACTGGATCAATGAATCTTCAGATTCAGAACTAGAGCCACTCATCGCAAAAAGTAATTCAATATTAAAAAATGAATCAGAATTTCTTTATGGAATCAAAGAAATTTACTTAGATGAAAAAAATAACGGCGAACTAAAGAATTTATTGAATCAATTGTTTGCAAAATTAAACACGCCCGACAAAAGAGATGATCTCGTAAATTTAATTAAAGGCCATTCAAATTGGATCAGTAATTATATTGAAAACTCAAATTACAAAATTGATTTTCAGCATTTATCGCTTTTGACCGAAGTTAAGTCTTTTAACCGAGGAATTATTGAGCAATATCAAACGCCAAATTATAAAAATATTTTAGAAAGCATTTATCAATACCACCAACAAATAGACGCGGTATCATTTCAAAAAATATTTTCACTCATTTCTAATGTTTCAGTTGAAGTCATCTCAAATGAAAATTCAGTAGAAAAAATCTCTGGATTTCTTAATTGGATCATCAGTGAAAATAGAGTTAAAAAAATCTCTGTTGCCGCAAAAGCATTAACACAAATTCCAATAAGCTGTTTTGGCGGTGAACGCACTTTGAACAATCCCCTCAATGCGGTATTAGATGAGTTGAGCTCTATTAACCCAAAAGATTCAAAAGATTTTTTTCAAAAAAAGATACCCGAACTTATTTTATTGTCTAAAGGGTATTGTTCACTTCCAGCAGAAGTAACAGATGCAGTGAAGGTATTGCAATCCGCATCTGAAGAAGAAACTTTCTCCACATTTTTTGAATTGATACAACCATTGCTAAAAGATGAAACCTTTTCCAAACTCTTGACCTCAAGTGCTTTTGAAACCCTTACTCAAGATCTCAATCAATTTAACAGCACTCACCTGATCCAAGACACGATCACTCTAGCAAACTGGTTAAAAAACAATCCCATCACCGGAGCTGAAACATCATCACTTTTAGATTCAATTTTTAGTGAATTTAAACCCAATGAACTCATATTCTTGATCAGTGTAGTTCCAGAAGGAACTTCATTTTATAAGAGTCTACAAAAAATCATTCAAGAGTTACCTGCATTTAAAAGTTCAACCAAGATAAATTCTAATAATAATTGGATCACTATTTTTACAAAAAAATCGTTTTCACCGGTAATTGAATTGATCTCAAGAATGAATGATCAAAATAAAATTACACCCATTGTTGATAGAGTGATTGAAATGTTTAAGAATCTTCTTGAACGGGGAAAAATCAACTATCAAAGATCAGAATCAAAGCTTCCTACTCACTCCAAGAATGGAAACAGTCAAAATTGGGAATTGTCTTTTTGGAAAAACACTCAAGTTTCAGTCTCGTCGCCGTGTGCTGACATGCCGATCGATTTTAATTTTTTTATGATCGCTGGGGATCAAACCCCTAAGCAATATCTAGAGAACCTTGAAAAGATTTCGGCCTGTTACGGAACAAATCAATCTTTTCTCTCTATTAAAGATCTAGCAACCTATCTCATCAAAAGTGATTCCGGTTCAGAAAAATTTAATCGCTTCAGTTCAATACAATCTGGAATCATTAATTATATTTTTAATATCAACTCTGAGGTTGCACTTAAAAGCATTGATCAAGTTTTAAGACTCTCCTCATCCGATCAAACTCAAATTAGTCGTGCGATTGAATCTTCTTCTACCTTGGTGTCTAAATCTTTAAATGAACTTCATACCGCAAAAGAAACGCGTAAGTTAATTGCTAAATATTTGGAAAACAAAGAAACTTATTTAGCGATTTTAAAACAAAAGGAATTTTCATCTAATCACTTACCCGAAGCCTCTGCTAACCACCTAAAAGAGCAGCTCATTGAACTTACTTTAAAAAATCTTCCGGCTCTCATGAAACAATTTTGTAATTCATTAGATATCAATCTATCCGATTGTGATATCGAGCCAGATCAGGTGATTGCCTTTAAAAAATCTCCTAATCAATTGGCGGAGAATATCGTTAATGAGTATTTTGCTTCAGCTGGAACTTGGCTAAACCCATTAAAATTTAGCCATTGGAAAAGAAATGAAAATGCACCTACCGATGTTGGAACACTGGAATTCCATCTTAACCCCATGTTCAAGCAAATTCAGGGTAATCCCAAATCAATGTCTTCGATATTTAGTTTCATTAAAAGAAACCAAAAAAGTGATTATAGTCTTTTAACTTTTTTAACTGAGAAATCGAAAAACTTTACTTTAATACCTTATATTTATCAAAATCCTGATTTTCCAAATACCAATCAAGAGTTTAATCATTTAATTCGATTAAGAATCATGAATGATTTAGACCGACTTGAAACTTTAGCTACCAATGCTGATTTCAAACCTTTCGGCGTAATGAAGAATTTTGCAATGGCTTTCATTACCAAAATAGGAACCTCTTGGGGAGACGTAGACTTTTCTCAAAGACCCAAACTTGGAACCTCAGAAACTTTTAACACCGCAAGAAACAACATTTACCACGAGTATGCAAAATTCAATTTAAGCATCATTCAAAAACTAGGGGCATGCGATCAGCGCGGAAGAGGTCGCATTGGAAGATTTATCCATCGATTCGCTTGTGGCGGCGAACTAGGTGATATTCGAGCGCGATTATTTAATTTAGGCTACATGCTTTCTATTCTTGATGATGATCGTGAAATGAAATTACTAAGGGATTTATTTTATTCTATTTATGAAAATGAAACGAACTCTCAGGTTGGTATCTATATTAATGGCACCAAGGCGTATCAATATACGGATATTGATTTACTAGAAATTATTCCTAAAATCACAAGACTTGGTTTATTGCATCAAGCCGGTGTAGCCATTGCTAGTGGGAATTCTATTTCTACCTCCTCTATTCTTAAAGTGATTGATCAAACAGTCATGGAAAATAAAGATGAGCAGTTAGCTAATTTTCTAGTGAGCAAAAACGGAGAACTATTCTTTAAAGATCTACTTTCATTAGCGATGAGCTTTAACTCAAAAGAAGATTCAAATGTAGCAAAGTTATTGAGCGGCATTTCAAATATTAAAAATCAACAGTGGCTTCTCTTTTCTTTAAAACAATTAGAAAAGTTCCCTAATTTAATTTCTACTTATTCACCATCGATTCATTCCATGTTAATTGAGTCTGATTTATCTGATCTTTCTCCTGAAATGATTGATCTGTTGTCTAAACTTTCTACCGATTTGGATAATTCTAATTTATCAAACGAAGTCGCTTCTCTCATCAAATCAGTTTCTGGATCTCAGGAAGATATTAAATCTGTTTTTTCTACTAAGCTAAGCCAAGACCTCACCACCGATTGGATTAAACAATTGGCTGAAGATCGTCATCAAACCTATCGGGATCAAATTTCTACTGCGATAAAAGGTAAAAGCTTTGATAATTTTTGCGATGTGTTCTCTGACGCTGATTTAGCTCAGAAAACTTATAAATTCTTAGATAATTCCAATCAAAATTCTGGCGTTCTTGAACTACTTGAAGAATGCCGTCGTTTTTTACATTAAGCTCATTGCGTGCTGACGAAAACAGCGCGAAAATGAATTCTATGTCTCAACCCAATATTCAGCAATTAACAGAAGTGATTCGTGAAAAAAGCCAATTTGTAGATGTACTTTTTCAAGAGGTTGGAAAAGTAGTCGTAGGACAAAACACTCTGATTGAAAAACTTGTTCTAGCACTTTTATGTGATGGTCACGTTCTTCTAGAGGGTCTGCCTGGACTCGCAAAAACACTCACGGTAAAAACTCTGGCACAAACCATTGATTCACAGTTTAATCGTATACAATTTACTCCCGATCTACTGCCATCAGATCTAATCGGAACTATGATCTTTAATCAAAAAACTCATGAATTCATTCCTAAAAAGGGCCCAATATTTACTAATATCGTTCTAGCCGATGAAATTAATCGCGCGCCTGCAAAAGTACAAAGTGCACTCTTAGAAGCAATGGGAGAACATCAAGTTACAATTGGTGACACCACCTATCCCCTTGATGATCCATTTGTGGTTCTTGCAACTCAAAATCCGATTGAACAAGAAGGAACTTATCCACTTCCAGAGGCTCAATTAGATCGATTTTTATTTAAAGTAAAAGTTTCATATCCAACTCAATCTGAAGAAAAAATCATGATGGATAGAATGACCTCTAATGAGATCCCAAAAGCTCAAAAGGTGTGTCATCCATCTGATATTTTAGCCGCGAGAAAACTTTGTAATGAAATTTACATGGATGAAAAAGTTAAAGACTATATTTTAAACATCATCTTTGCTTCTCGTTATCCAGAAAAATCAGGACTAAAAGACATCCAAAAGTACATCAGTGTTGGGGGCTCACCGCGCGCAACCCTATCACTAGTAAAAGCTTCAAGAGCAAATGCCTTTATTCGTCACAGAGGTTATGTCACTCCAGAAGATGTTAAATCTGTAGCATACGATATCTTAAGGCACCGAATTCTACTCACTTACGAAGCTGATGCTGAGAACATCACTACTGAACAATTAATCAGTAAAATTTTAGATCGAGTAGAGGTTCCATGAACGAGGACATCCTCAAGAAAGTTAAACGCATAGAAATATCTACCAAAAAACTCATGAATGAATTCATGAGTGGTGGATATAAAAGTCACTTTAAAGGACAAGGCGTTCAATTTTCAGAGCATCGCACTTATACTGCCGGGGATGATGTTCGTCATATTGATTGGAAAGTAAGTGCCCGCAGTAAAGAACCCCTTCTAAAACAATACGAAGAAGAAAGGGAGTTGAGTGTTTTTATTATTGCTGATTTTTCAGCTTCCCAAGAGTTTGGATCACAAAATTTATCAAAAAAAGAAATGGTTACTCAGCTTGGCTCCATGATTGCTTATGCAGCAAACCTTTCAGGAGATAAAGTGGGTGTTTTGTTTGTTACCAATAAAGTTAAAAAAACAATTCCTCCCAAAAAGGGGAAAAATCATGTTTTAAGAATTATTCATGAATTTTTGAACTTTAATACTGAAACCGGTGGAACTGATCTTAAAGGTGCCTTTGAAGAAGCACGCAGAGTTTTAAAGCATTCAGGAATTGTATTTGTATTGAGTGATTTTATAGCTGAAGACTACGAAAGAAACTTAAGACAGCTATCGAAGAAAAATGATGTCGTCGCGATTAGAATTCAAGATAAAAATGAACAATCAATTCCTTTTTCAGGAAACATCGAGATTGAACACCCTGAAACAGGTAATAAAATGGAGATCAATACCTCTTCTTATCAATTTAAGAAAAATTTAAAAGACTGGTTAACTCAATTTGAGAACAAATCTAAACAAGCACTCCTCTTCTCAGGGGTAGAAACACTAACGATCCATACCAATGATGATTACACCGAAGCTTTGGTGCATTTTTTCAAGCGCCGAAAACAAAAGAAGTAAAATTAAAAGTATATTAATACTTAGTCTTCTTTTTTTCCAAGCTGCAACAGCTCAGGAAACCATTCCCTCATTAAAAACTGAATTCACTCAAAAAAATCAATCGGGTCCGCAATATCAGGTTGGGGATCGAATTCAATTAAACATTAGAATACCCTTAGAACTTTCTCAGAGTTTAAGTTCAATACAGCTAAAGAATTCTGATGAGAAAAACCCCTTAGATAAACTTGGTTGGTATTTAGATAACAGCCCACAAGTCATCAATGGAAATTTGCGCTTTATTGCATCTCCTCTGAAATCAGGAAAACTGATTTTGCCGGAACTCTACATCGTTTCTCAAGATAATCATCTGTTAGCAAAAACTTCACCGATTGAAGTAGATGTGGCTAGCTTAACGCCCAATCCATCGGCTACACCCGCATTATTAGATACGATTCCAATTTCTCTGCCAATTAAATTTGTAATCATAACCTTAATTATATTGGGCATCTTGCTGTTGATTGCTAGATTTATATATAAAAAATACTTTTCTAAAAAAACTGTTGCTAAAGCCATAGAGGAAATTAGGGTTCCACCAACGCCCGATCATGTGATTGCCCTTCGTGAGTTAAATCTACTCTACGATCAACACTCATTTAGCAAAGAAAACCTAAAGCCAATAGCATTTGGGGTATCACAAATTTTAAAAAACTTTTTTTCCGCACGATTTAAAGTAGATGCAAAAGAATCCACTACCGATGAAATGTTGGTTTTACTCGCTCAAGAATCTTTACCGGAACAAGATTTAAAAAAAATAAAGCAACTTTTCGTAAATTTAGACCTCATAAAATTCACAAAACTTTCTCATCACGAGCACTTTCAAAAAGCTGATTACTTAGAGTTTAAAGAACATGCCAGAACATTAATTGAAGCTTGGGTTTTTAAGGGAGATTCAAAATGAGATTCGCTACTCCCTTAGCACTTTTCTTATTGCTCATCATTCCCATTTGTTTTTACTTTTGGAAGAAGGCCTCAAAACAGCCAACGATTAGGATTCCAATTCAAGTTAATCCCTCATCAGGAAATACTTTTTCAACTTCATTAATTTCTACTGTCATTAAATCGATAGCACTCGCATGTTTAATCGTGGCATTGGCAAGACCCCAAAGTATTTCTAAAACTCAAGACAGAAAAGAAAGCGGCATTGATATCATCATGGTTTTAGATGTCTCTCTCAGCATGCTCATTCAAGACATGGGTGAAAGCAGTCGAATGGACATCGCTAAAGAAACTTTTAGAACATTTATCGAAGGAAGAAATAGCGATAAAATAGGCTTTGTTATTTTTAGTGGCGAACCACTCACCCTTGCTCCGCCCACTTTAGATTATGGGTTATTGCTCGCTCAATTAGGTACCGTACAACCAGGGGCACAAGGGTTACGGGATGGAACTGCCATTGGAGATGGATTAGCATTAGCAATCAATCGATTAAAAAAATCGACAGCAAAAAGTCGAGTCATCATTCTATTGACCGATGGTGATAACAATGTAGGACGAATTGATCCGATTACAGCAGGTGATTTAGCATTGGGATATGGAGTAAAAGTATATTCAATCGCAATTGGTACAGAAGGAAGAGTGAGACAACCGTTCCCTCAACAAACTCCCATGGGAGTGGTATATCAGTATGCGTGGGTGGAAAACCGCCTTAATCCCTCTCTACTAAAACAAATTTCTGAAAAAACGAATGGTAAGTTTTACCGCGTAATGGAAGAAAAGGCATTACAACAAGTTTTTAAAAATATTGATAAACTTGAAAAAAGTGAAATCATCACAAAAGACAAAGTGAAATATCAAGAAGAGTTTATCTTGCCACTACTATTGGGTGTATTGTTGCTTTTGTTAGATAGAATACTTTCTATATTTTTGTGGAGGCAATGGGCATGAGCTTTGCTGGACTTCACTATTTTTGGATTTTTATTTTCTCGATTCTATCTTTAGTTATTGGATACTATTTCCAGCAATTAAAACAAAAAGAACTTTCAAATTGGATTAAAAAAGATTTTTGGGACTTGATCATCCCTGAATTTTCGAAAAAGAAATTCCTAACAAAATGGATTCTTTTTTCAGTAGGATTGATTTTTGTTTTGTTTTCCTTAATGAGACCGCAATGGGGGGAGCACGAAGAAACCATTGAAAGTAAGGGTATGGATCTAATGTTTATATTAGATTTATCCAATAGCATGTTAAGTGAAGATGTAAATCCAAGCAGACTAAACCGTTCCCAATTATTTATTAAAAAAACTCTTTCTCAGTTAGCTGACGATCGCGTTGGGGTTGTTGGATTTGCTGGGAGAGCTTTTCTAGCAATACCACTCACTACGGATTTTGGCTACGTAAGCGAAGTGGTAGACAGTTTAAATCCATCTGCGATTGCAGATCAAGGAACAGAAATCGGAGAAGCAATTGATGTTGCAATAAAAGCTTTTGAACGTGGAGGATCTGACAATCGAAAAACCTCGCGTGCAATTATTCTCATTTCTGATGGTGAAGATTTCGGAAAAGATGCTTCAAAAGTTGCCTCGAAAGTTAAAGATTTTGGGACAGGGTTTTTTTCATTTAGCGTTGGTACTCCAGAAGGGGCTCCCATTCCAATTCGAAATGAAGTTGGGATTTTACAAACTTACAAAAAAGACCGTGCTTCTAAAACAATTTTATCTAAACCAAATCCAGAGTTATTATCAAAAATTGCAGCCAATGCAGGCGGAAAATTCTTTGAATTAACCAACGTTGATGACGCCTCCTACTTATTAGTGAAACAGCTATTGTCTTTTCACCGTGAATCCACAAAAGAACAAAGACAAATTAGTAAAATTGACCGGTATCAAATTTTCCTAAGTGTTGGTTTAATTTTGATCATTTTAAGTTTTTTTATCGGATATTCAAAATTATTTAAAAAAGGATTATTTCTCCTGATTGTTTTTATATCCACCTCTGCTTCAGCACAAACTCTTGAAGGATATTGGAAAAACAAACGGGGCATTAAACATTTTGACGACAAGAATTTCGAGGAATCCGCTAAAACCTTTGAAGAGGCCAGAGGCAAAGACTCTGACAACCCTGTGATTGAATTTAATCAAGCTACTGCATTAGCGAATGCAAAAAAAAATGAGGACGCAATTTTTCATTATGAAGAATCCACTAAAAAATCTTTAAATCAGGGTGATTTCGAAACTGCTGCAAAATCTCTCTTTAATGAAGGATTAATTCATAAGGAAAGCAAAAACTATCCTGATGCTTTTCAAAAACTTACAAACGCAATTGAAATGGCTAAAATTTCAAACCAGCCTGAATTAGAAAAAAAAGCCAGAGAAGCACTGTTGCAATCCTCTCAAGAGCAGCAAGAAAAAAAGAAACAAGAAGAAAAAGGTGATTCAAAAGAACCTAAAGACCCAAAAGACTCTAAGGAACAAAAACAAAAAGAGCAGGATCAAAAAGACGGTAAAGAGCAAAAAGATCCAAATAGTGACCAGAAAAAAAATCAGTCAATGGATGATGGTAAAAAGAGAGAGTTTAAAAGTGGAACTTTATCTAAAGATGTTGCAGAAGGCATTATGAACGATTTATCGGATCGAGAAAAACAACTTTACCAGCATAAAATGAAAGAAAAGAAAGCCAGGGAGTCTCAAAATGAAAAAGATTGGTAATCTTATTTGGTTTTACATTTTATTTATTGTTTACAGTCATTCTTCTATTGCTGCAATTAATGCAGCAGTGGATCGAAATCAAATTCCTCAAGATGAATCGATCTCTCTTAAAATAACACACTCAGGTGGAGGCGATGCCGGCAGTTCTTTTAGTCCAAAATTTGAAGCTCCAGATTTTGAAGTCATGAATCAATTTGAAAGCTCCCAGTTTTCTTCTGTTTATATTAATGGAAAATTTGAAAATAAATCTGAAAAAAGCATTACCTATATATTACGTCCTTTAAAAATTGGATCATTGAAAATCAAAGGCATTGCCAATCAAAATGAACACGCCCCTGACATCACCGTTCAAGTGGTGCGAGATAATTCTTATCAAAAAAGTGCTGGCGAAAACGCTCCTTCACTACAAGGTGATCAGAGAAATTTTTTCGTGAGAGCAGAGCCTAGTAAGTCTAAAGTTTTTAAAGGTGAGCAAGTAATTGTTAGTTTTTATCTTTATCGTAGAACAAAAGTTAACATTAGAGATGTGATGCAATATCCATCCTTTGAAGGCTTCATACGCGAAGATCTAGAAATGCCTATTCTTTCAGGAAGACCAGAGTTTGAAGCGGTAAACCTAGGGGGTGTTCCTTTTGAGCGCGCACTACTGGCGAGATATGCAACTTATCCCATTAAAGATGGAAAATTAAAAATTGATGGATTTTCTATTCGTGCCGATTACATACCTAAAAATGCAGCAAATGATGACTTGATGGAAGATCCATTTTTCCAATTTTTCTCTCAGGTTACTCCTAGAACTGGAACATCTAAAAGTGATCCAATCACCATAGAAGTATCCAATCTACCTGAAGAGGGAAAAGGGCCCAATTTTACAGGCGGCGTTGGTGAATTTGAAGTCAGTGCAATGGTTGATCAACAACAAATTAAATCAAACGCCCCCCTCACCCTAAAGGTTTCTGTTAAAGGAAGAGGTAATGCTAGTTTAATCGAGTTTCCAAAAGTGAACTGGCCAAAAGAATTTAAATTTTATGAAACCCAAGGTCACACTAAAAACATTGGTCAAGGAGTGAGCGAAAAAACATTTGAAGTGGTCTTGATACCTCTTCAAACTGGGGAGCTCAACATTCCTTCAATTCCTTTTGATTTTTTTAATCCCTCAACTCGTTCCTATGCTCAAAAAAAATCGGAACCCATTAAAATAAATGTTTTACAGGGAGAAGCTGCATCGATTGAACATCAAGTGGATGAGCCCAAAAACGAAACACCAAACCTTCCTCAAAAACCAGAACAAAAAAACTATAGCACCCTTAGAACCAATGAAACCATGAACGCAGATGCTGCTGGTTCATTTTTAGGACAACCTTGGTGGCGCTGGATTGCATGGGCTGGTTTGCTTGTTTTAGTTTGTTTTATAGGCCTAGTGGCATTTGACCATCTTAAAAAGAAATCTCTATTACAATTAGAAATTTTAAAGAAAAAAGAAAAAATTCAAACCGTTTGGACAGAACTAAGCAAAGAAGCAAAAGATCATCCTCTGCCTGCAGTTTTTGAAAAAGTATCTGATCAACTCTATAAAACCCTAGATGAGGAATTCGGAATCACATCAAGATCACTTCAGTTGAGAGATTTAGCCAAAATATTGACTGATCAGCACTCTATAACGCAAGAGCAATGGAAAAGTTTGTCTAAAATTTTTGAATTTTCAGAAATGATTCGTTTTGCAAGTCAATCTAGTCCCCAAGACTCGGACTTAAGAAGAAGCGCTATTGAAATGATCGAATCGGCTAAAAATATTTGCGCTGCAATATCGACTAAAAGATTGGATTCTTAGGCTTTTTTCTCTATCATTATTATATATATCAACAACAGGTCTGTAGACCTTTGAAAGGACATCATTTCAATGAACCTCTATGTTTGCATTAAACAGGTTCCCGACACGGAAACAAAAATAAAAGTTAATGGAGATGCAAGTGGCATCGATACAACTGGAATCAAATGGATCATGTCATCTTATGATGAATTCGCGGTTGAAGAAACGTTGCGACTAAAAGAAAAAAATGCAGGTAGTACAGTAACTGTAATTTCTGCTGGACCAGAACGCGTGATTGATTCATTAAGAACAGCTCTTGCGATGGGTGCAGACAATGCAATTCATGTTGAGCTCCCAGAAAACGCTGACAGCAACATGGCTGCTAAAGCAATTGCTGGTGCTCTTAAAAAGGAAACTGGAGTTGATTTAATTTTCTTCGGTAAAGAAGCATTAGACGATGGAGCTGCACAGGTTCCTCAATTAGTTTCTGCATACTTAAATATTCCCTCTGTAACCGTTGTTTGTGGAATTGAATACAATGGAAACACCTTAAAGTGTAAACGCGAAATTGAGGGTGGTTCTTTTGAAATGGTTGAAGTGAGCACACCAGCAATCATTTCTGCGCACAAGGGCTTAAACGAGCCTCGTTACGCAACACTTCCCAACATCATGAAAGCTAAAAAGAAAGAAGTGAAGGCAGTAAAACTTGCCGACATCGGAGTTTCTTCAAGCGATCAAAAAATTAAATTTAAAAACTATCAACTCCCACCACCAAAACAAGCTGGGAAAAAAATCGAAGGCGATGCAGCCGCTCAAGCAAAAGCTTTAGTAGCAGCCCTCCACAACGAAGCGAAGGTAATCTAATCATGGCTAAAGTACTAATTTTTGTAGAACAACGTGATGGTAAAAATAAAAAATCAAGTTTTGAACTCATTGGAGCTTCAAGCGCAGCGGGTAACGAAACTCACGCGGTCATCATTGGTGATGCTGTTTCTAGTCTTGCCGCTGAGTGTGCACAATACGGTGCTAATAAAGTATATGTGGTTCAAGATGCGATTTTGAAAAACTATACTGGTGAATCTTATGCACGCGCTCTTGTTGCTGCGATTAAAACTATTTCGCCAGAAATAATTTTAGGATCTCACACGCCAATGGGTAAAGATCTGTTTCCACTCGTTGCAGCTCAAATCGATGGCGCTCTTGCAACAGACTGCACTTCACTACAATTTGCCGGCGGAAAACTTCAATTAAAACGCCCAGTTTATTCTGGAAAAGCAATTGTGGAAGTTGAGTTTTGTGGCTCTGGCATTCAAATGGCTACGGTTCGTCCGAATGCAATTGGATTGGGTAAACCAGATACAAGTAAAGCTGCTGATGCAACTTCAATTACTGCTGATTTTTCAGGACTAAAAACTAAAATTCTTGAAGTAGTAAAAGGAAATTCAGCAAGACCAGATGTAACTGAGGCTGGAATTGTTGTTTCTGGTGGTCGTTCATTAAAAACCGCAGAGAACTTTAAAATTCTTGAAGATCTTGCCGATACTCTTGGTGCAGCAGTAGGCGCTTCGCGTGCAGCAGTTGATGCTGGTTATCGTCCACATCGTGATCAAGTTGGGCAAACCGGTAAAGTGGTTTCTCCTTCACTCTACATTGCATGTGGAATCTCCGGTGCGATTCAACACTTGGCTGGTATGCGCACTTCAAAAGTGATCGTAGCAATCAACACAGATCCTCAAGCACCTATTTTTCAAATTGCAGACTATGCAATCATTGGAGACCTATTCCAAGTAGTTCCAGCTTTAACAAATGAAGTAAAACATTTAAAGGAGTAGAAACTCAATGACTTGGCAAACTCTCGCGTTTTTGATTGTTGGTGGTGGCGCTTTTTATACTTCTGGAAAAAGATTTCATATTTTATACCAGATGTTGAAAGCCCAAAAAGGAAAAGCCCCAAAGTTTTCTGATTTTGGTGAACGATTCAAAAATGCGATTGTATATGTTCTTGGTCAAAAGGCTGTTTTACAAAAACCATTTGTAGGTATTGCTCATACTGCTATTTTTTGGGGATTCATTATTATCTCCATTGGAACAGTCGAACAATTCTTAATGACTCTATACAGTGGGGCTTCTTTCGAATTTATCGGTGAGAAGCCCTACTCAGCACTCATTTTCTCACAAGATTTTTTTACCGCCTTCGTACTGATTGGCGTGTTGATGGCGGCATATCGTCGTTTCATGAAACCACCTAAATACCTTGGTCAATCTAGCGATGCTAATTACGTTTTGCTCTTCACTGGTGGATTGATGGTTTCAATCTTCATGATGAATGCATTTCACGTTTTGGGCTCAGACCCAACGTTTAAAGATTCTTATTTTATTTCCATCCACATCGCCAATGCGCTTGCGGGATTGAATTTCGATCAAGACACTAACCATAATCTTTATACTGCTTTTAAATGGGTTCACATGTTGATCGTTTTAGGTTTTTCAATTTACATTCCTGGCTCTAAGCACTTACACATCGTTGCTGCTGGGCCAAATACTTTTTTGAAAAAACTGAAACGCGAAAAGGGAATCACTTCCATTAATTTTGAAGATGAATCCACCACTCAATATGGTGCCGCAAAAGTAACCGACATGAGTTGGAAAGACTCCTTAGATCTTTACTCTTGTACTGAATGTGGAAGATGTGAAGAACTTTGTCCTGCATGGAATACACAAAAACCACTTTCTCCAAAAAACCTAATCGTAGATCTAAAGAAAAATCTTCATAGAAACAAAGAGCTTATTTTGGCAGGGAAAACCGAAGAAGTCTCCCATGTTATTGATGATCATGTTACAGAAGATGTGATTTGGGCTTGTACCACTTGTCGAGCATGTGAGATTGCTTGTCCTGTTTTTATTGAACACACAGATAAAATTTACGATATTCGTAAAAATCTAGTGATGATGGAATCAAAATTTCCAGCAGAAGTTCAAGCTGTATTTAAAAATATGGAAACCAATGCATCTCCTTGGGCGTTTAGTCCTTCCGAGCGCGCTAACTGGGCTGATGGTTTAGATGTTAAAAAGATGGCCGATGTAGGATCTGCTGAAAACCTCGATGTACTACTTTGGGTTGGATGTGCAGGATCTTACGACGATAGAAATAAATCCGTTGTGAAGTCCTTTGTGAGTTTACTCAATAAGGCTGGAGTTAAGTTTGCTATTCTTGGAACTGAAGAACAGTGTACCGGAGATTCCGCTCGAAGAATTGGTAATGAATATTTATTTCAAACGTTAGCAAAAGCAAACGTTGAAACCCTTAATCGTTATCAGGTGAAAAGAATCGTAACTGCATGTCCACATTGCTTTAACACTCTTAAAAATGAGTACGGCGAGATGGGCGGCCAATACGAAGTGATTCATCACTCTCAATACATTGCAAATATGATTGCTGAGGGAAAACTCAAATCAACAAAACCAATAAATGAAACCATTACTTTCCACGATAGTTGCTATCTAGGAAGATGGAACAACGTTTACTCCGAACCTAGAGCTGCAATTGAATCCATTCCACAAGTAAAAATTGTGGAAATGCGCCTCAACCACGACAAGGGAATGTGTTGTGGAGCTGGTGGCGGACGCATGTGGATGGAAGAACATCTAGGTAAACGCATTAACGTTACCCGCACAGAGCAAGCTCTTGAAACAGGGGCCACCACTGTTGCAACCGCATGTCCATTTTGTATCACCATGATCAATGATGGAATGAAAGAGAAAGACATGGTTGGTAAAGTTAAGGTTAAAGATATTTCTGAATTAATCGACGAAACCACTTAATGACGAATTCAAAGTCAATTTTCTTAAATGGAAATGTTCTAAACATCATTCAAGCACCCATTGCATTGGGGCAAACGCTGAACGGTGTGGAACAAGGTCCAGAAATATTGATTCAAAATGGACTCATCGAGCAGATTAATGATCTAGGTTGGACGATTGGTAAAAATTCAAACATTAATATTCACGATCTAAAGTGGAACTCACCCAAAGCAAACCTTCCGGCTCATCAACATGGACTTAAAATTAAATTTCCACTTGAGCTTGGTGATGCTTGCCGTGAGCTTTCTGAAATTTCTAAAAAATCAAATGATGATCGCGAATTTACTCTTACGTTGGGTGGAGATCACAGTGTTGCCATTGGATCAATTGGTGGCGCGCTTCTCTCTAGACCAAATCTAGGCGTAATTTGGGTCGATGCACACGGAGATTTCAACACACCCGAAACTTCACCCAGTGGAAATATTCATGGAATGCCTCTATCGTTTCTAACGGGTTTAATGAAACATTATTCCATTCCTAGTTTTGATTGGTTAAAAAATTTTTTAACTCCCAATCAACTTATATTAGTGGGTATTCGTTCAATTGATCCCGAAGAAAAGGCCTTAATGAAGTCTTGGGGTGTTCATGTTTTTTCCATGACTGAGGTTGATCGCTTAGGGATTGGTAAAGTTATGGAACAAACTTTTGATATTCTCTTTAAATCTGGAAAAAGACCTCTGCACATTAGCTATGATATCGATGCTGTGGATCCGCACTTCGCACCCAGCACTGGAACTAGAGTGAGAGGGGGCTTGAACTATCGCGAAGCTCACTTTATCGCAGAAGCTACTGCCGAAACTGGGGCGCTAGTAGGAATGGACTTAGTAGAAATCAATCCTAATCTCGGTTATGTTGATCCCGCTCATCGAGAAGAAAAAAACATTACTGTTGAAATCGGGCTTGAACTGATTACTTCTGCTCTCGGTAAAAAAATTTACTAAATTTTATTATTTTTTAGGTTGAAAATCACTATGTACAGCGATGAAACGCTTTACGGCAGTGTTCACAATCTCAGATTCAGAAAGTTTTGAATAAGCTGACATTTTTTTCAATGTTTCAGCCACTTCAGTCTCTAAATTAATGGTTACTGGCTTACTCTCACCTTTTAATTGATAATCGTCTTTCATAGATTTTGAATTTACAACCAAATCAATTGAGTGTCGATATCATTTACACCAGCGCCCAAATCTAACACACGGTATAATTAAACTCCGCGTAATCACTATGCTTTTATACGAAAATAAGTGGCCCCCTCCTTGCTTTACATAACAGTAGAGAGAAAAGAGGAACTGTTTATGAAAAAGTCTATATTAGTATTATCGATCCTGATTCCGATGATTGCACATGCTGGCCCAGGTAAACCCAAGCATAAAAAATCACACACCAAGACACACGCTAAAGTGAAAGCAACTAAGGCAACTGAAGAAGTAGCCCCAGTAGTTGTTTCTGCACCAGTTGAAGCGAATCCATCAACAGGATTTAAAACACTTTCATCACTTGATCTTAAAGATGCAAACTTAACTTTAGGATTATCAGCCGACCAACTACAAATTAGCGGAAATTTACCAAAAGAATGCGCCGACCACATCAGCATTAGTAACATTGAACGTTTTTCTTCATCAAAATCTGCTGATGATTTAAAAGGTGTTGATTCAGATAAATCTGTAGATTTAAAAGAATACTCTTCTACCATTCAAGCACAAATTACTTTTTGCACTGATGTAAAAACACCTACTTTAAAAGATTGTATTGCCAATGCAAAAAGTGGTTCAGAAATGGTTGATCTTTCCAAAGATCCAAACTTCTCTAGAACGGTATCGTTAAGCCCGGAACTCGCAATAGCCGGAATAGTTGGTGAACCAATGACCCTCAAATCTCCTGAATTCATCAAAATGGAAAAAGAGTTACAAAAATTAGATTGTAAAGAATGTAATTCAGATTGGAAACTTTTAAGCTCTCACCTTTCAGAAGCAAAAGAATTAAATTCACCTCTACTTGCCTCCATGATGAATAAACTTTTTGATGGTGCTCTTGTAGATATGGATAAGAAAATTTCTGATAGCAACACCCTTAATTCTTTAGAAAAGATGAGAGATCAACTTTTAGAGATGAGCGCATATGCCACTACAGAAGAACAACGCGAGTTAGCTCTTAGTTTATTTGATAAAATTTCAGAAAAGAACCTAGCGCTTGCTGGTTCTGGATTCAAAACAGCTTCAATGGCAACAAAGCATGCAGATTTCGCAAAACAAACTTACTCAAAAGTAGCTAAGTTAGCTGGATTGTCTGCTGAAAAACGTGATGAATATAATGCAAAAGCAGCTGAGTTCACTATGGGAAATGAAAAAAGAGTTCAATTTATCGCTTCCATTGATGGTGATCATCCGGAAGTTCGTCAGTATCTTAAAAATTCAGACAACGAACAGCTAGCATTGCAATATCAAATTCAAAAAACCTGTTCAGGTTACATGAATCAATATAAATTTACACAATGCGGCGAACTTCAGAACAAATACTCTTCCAACCAACAAGCGGTTCAAGGTTTGCAAACTCAATTCAATCTTGCAGACAACAAAAACTGGAACGGAATTTTCTCTTACTGGGACAAGAAAAACATCTCTTACGATCAACAATGGAAAACATCCTTCATTCATCCAACTAATACAATTTCAACGAATTCCTTGCCTGTAATGTATGATCCTCGTGATCCTAAATATGCAAACTTCGATGCATCTAAACTTTATCAACCAAATATGATGATGCCTCAAGTGAACAGCGCTTATAACGAACAAACTTTTACAGTTACACCTTCGATTCATTAGAATCTTTACTGTAATAAATATCCTTCGGTGCGCTTTAGTATGAGAATACTAGAGCGCACTGTTTTTTTTGTTTGACGTTCAACCCACTTAGCCGTTATTCCTATATATACAACGTTGCAATAGATGCACAGTAATACAGCAAAGGGGATTTTTTATGGCAGCTTCATCTAGTCAGCAGGCAAAAGGTACAGTTAAATGGTTCAACGACGCAAAAGGTTTCGGTTTTATTCAAACTGAAGTTTTAACGGGCGATATTTTCGTTCATTATAGCGCTATTCAAGGCGATGGTTTCAAAACCTTGTCTGAAGGACAAGCGGTTGATTTCGAACTAGTTACAGGTCCTAAAGGTCCACAAGCTTTCAATGTAATGAAAGCAGAATCAAACAACTAATAACTTAAATCTGTGGTTTAAAAACAGATGATTTTCGTTTTTATAAAAAAGGCTTGTTCTTCGGAACAAGCCTTTTTTGTTTATATTTTTTAATAAAAAATCAGCCGCTCATGGCAAATATTAGATCTTGGTAATAATGGATCGCTTTTTGTAATTCTTCCCAAGTCACTTGCTCGTTAGGACCCTTTGGATGAGTGTTCATAGAACCCATACCCACAATCGATGTTGGAAACTTTGCTTTAACAAATAAACCTGCATCGCTCAGGTAATTAATGTTTTTTGAGCTGAGCACAAATTCCGATAAAGCACCCGGTACAGAATAGTTTTTCATCATTTGAAAATGAAGGTGTGGATAGTGAACTAAAGATTTAGAAACTATTTCTTTCCATTCCTTTTCAACAACATTTAGCAGGTGATTCGGCATTAATCTTAGTTCAAATGAAAGTGAAATTTTCCCAGGACTCTTCATTTGAACGCGGGTAATTGAACCTTGGCTATTGGGTTGATCAAAACTTAAATTAGGTTGAAGATTCAACTTTTCAATAAATTGTTTCCACTCATAATCAAGGCGCAAAATTACTTCAACTAACTGTTGAGGGATAAAGCTTGCTCCAGTATCCGTGGCGTTAGAGTATTCAACCCTGAATGTACGCTCTAGATTTCCGTGACTAAGATGTGTTTTGATGAATTGTTTAAAGTCTTCGAATTGAAAAGTAGTTAGATATATTTTTACTTTTGCTAAATCAGGAACTGCACCCTCTGCACCCTTTACAGATAAAGATCCCCACTGGAAATCAAACCCTGCATCCGTTGCATCCAATAATAAGTTCATGAGTAAATCAAAAGAATTGGATGCATGATTTTTTTGTGCAAGATCTAAACTTAATCCTGTGGTTAAAATTTCCACACATCGATTATAACCCTTTGAATCTCGCTCTTTTCCAGCAGCATCAACTTCAATTTGAAAAACAAGTTGCCCTGGTGATTGGTTGGTTTGTAAAAGTTGAGTGGGTGCAAATGTGTAAACTGATTTTGGATTTACAGAAAGGGATTCAACTAAATATTTAGAACCCAGCATTCCAAATTGGGATGCGCATGTCCCCACTAAATATATTGGTGTTTTGTGGCTTCTCTTTGGCAAATCTGCGGCACCAAATATCCTACACAGAAAATCGAGTTTGCCTTGTACGGCTCCAGCACCAACAATTTTATTCTCATCTACATAAGCTGCAAAAGGATTACCTTGTGTGAGAGTCCATTGAGCGGGAATGCTTCCGCTAGTAACATCCAATGGATTTACAAATAAAACTCCGTTACGCGTTGATCGATCCACTAGCGTGTCTGAACTAAATCCAATTAAATTAGACTGACGTTTTGAAAGTCGCTCTACCGAATGACCTACGGGTTGAATTTGAGTTTTAAATCCAAACTCGGTCATGAGTGCACGTAAATATAAAACTAATTCATCATTCCCATTTTCTTCATGAGAAGGAATACTAAGTACTTTTTTTGCACATTCTTTAAAATAACTGAAATTTGGCATCTTACTTATAAATATCAAATACTTATTTTTCTTGCAATGTCATAGGCAAAATCGTTTAATGAAACAAAATGAGTGCATTTTCAGACTTAGAAGCAGCGGGAAAGTATAAAGAGGCAATAGCCCTCCTTCAACAAAATCCCACTTACGATGCTAATTACTTTTTTAATTTAGGGGTATTATTTGGCAAGGATCAACAAGCAGGTCTAGCTGTGGCTTATTTGGAAAAATCTAACCATCTCAGACCACATGACCCTGAAATTCTTAAAAATCTTAAGATTGCTCAACCTCAACTTAAACAGCAACTGTTGGACAATAAGGCGCAAATCACCGAATTAGACGGCGCATCCAACTCACTTGAAAAGTTTGCAGATCGAATACAGCAGGATGAAATTCTAGGGGTCATCGGGCTGGTGATGCTCATTGTTTCGTTGCTATGGATACGTGCATATTTAAAGACACGCAACATCACAAAAACCTTTTTAAAACCATCTGGCTGGTTTGGCGCACTGGCCGTAGTTCTCTCTTTTGCTTTTTATGGTGTTCATAGAGCTGGCAGCTCAAACCCACCGGCACTACTTTTAATGAAACAACCACTCAGGAGCGGTCCGGGTATGAATTATCCAGAAATTGTCTCACTTGATGCTGGAATCAAGGTAAGAATGGTTGGCTCATCCATTACCCTAAATGAAACAGAGGGTTGGCAAAAAATTCGTTACAATCATGATTTAACAGCCTGGATTCCGCTCTCCAGTTTACTCCCACTGTAGTATAAAGGTATGATGAAAAAACATATGAGATTAATTCCAATTTTTATTCTAAGTCTCGCGCTTGTTTTTCAAGCTGGCTGTTCATCAAAAAAAGTAAATGAGAACGATCCAAAAGAAATGTTTAATGATGCAGAAGCCGACATTAAAAATGATCGCTATCTTCTGGCCTTGGATAAACTAAGAGTTATCAAAAGTAAATTTGCTTACTCTAGTTATGGTGCATTAGCTCAATTAAAAATTGCAGATGTTTTTTTCTTACAAGAATCTTATCCAGAAGCTGCTTCATCTTTTGAAACTTTTGTTGAACTCTTTCCAAAGCATGAGAAGGCATCGTACGCGCTTTTTAAAGCTGGTGAATCTCAATTCTTGGATATTCCTTCAAATATTGCTCGCGATCTAAAATCTGCAGAAAGTGCAATTCAAACTTTAGATCTATACGCCAGTAAATATCCAACAGGAGAACACCTTCAAAAAGCCCTCCAAATGAGACAACTGGCTTTTGATCGTTTAGCAGAAAAAGAACTGAGTATCGCAGAATTTTACATCAAAAGAAAAAAACCAGATTCCGCTAGATTAAGACTTAATAAAATTCTAGATAATTTCAGCAAATCTTCTTCAGCAGAAAAAGCCAAAGAACTTTTAAAATCACTTTAAACACTATGATCTCTATTGATGAAATTCATCAGAAAATAAAAGATCGCGATTATCACGGAGCTGATTCGTTGATTGCTCTCGGCATTAAGCATGAGCCTGATAATGCAGATCTATATTATCTTCGAGGTTTACTTCGGAGCTATCAGGGAAAACTAACTCTCTCCATTGAAGATCTTAAATATTGCCTTAAAACGGATTCTAAACACACAGACGCAGCAGTGTGTTTAAGCATCATTTTAAATGATATTGGTCATTATGAAGAAGCAAAAGTTATTTTTGATCGAGCAAACCAAAGTGTATTTTTAAAACAAACTGGCGATGACACTCAAGTTGACCAAAAGTTTGCTGTTAAACATTTTGAACTTGGAGATTTATATTTTCGTCATCGACGCTTTGATGAAGCAATTGAAGAGTACAATAAGGCAATTATTTTAGATCCTGCCAGTACAGAGACTAGAGTGAAACGGGCAAAGGCTTTTGCTAAAAAAGGTTTTCTCACCAGAGCCATTCAAGATTTGCAGCAATTAAAAATTGAGCGTCCAAATAGTACGATGGTTGGAGTTCAGCTGGGCTTATTACACTACAGCCAAGGAAATGTACTTGATGCTCAAATTGAATGGGATTCGGTTTTAGAAAACGATCCTGTAAATCGCGAAGCCATTGCCTACTTAGAGCTGATTAAAAAATTAGATTAATTCTACGCGAGCGTGAACTGGAAGTTCTTTTACTTCTAGTGCAGCCAAAGCAGACTTTTCTGTACTCTTTGAAGGATTCGCAATTAAGTGAGTGCGAAGTTCTTTAAACATTGGATGTTTGATTGGTTGATCATTCTCTTGAAGTACAATTTGTTTTGCAGTTTTTTCGCGAACATTGATTACCAGAGGAGCCTTTAGATTAGCGGTCATTTCTGACATCACAGCAGGAATGGTAAGAATGGTAAACACACTTGCATCTTTAATCGATGAAAGACGAAGCTCGCGCAATTCAGCAGCTGACAATCTTACAATGTATTCTGGTTTAAATATTTTTGGTTCTAAAACTGGAAATGCTAGATGAGGCTTACTTAATGATTGCAGCCATAGGATCAAGGTATCGTCACCTGGATCTACCAAGCAAAAATTCTGATCTTCTGGAAAACCTAATACACCACTTGGAATGGAAATTATTTCTTCAGAAGAAACTTCGATCTGTCCAAAACGTCCTGTTTTTACGATCACAAATACCTCCAGGATAAATTTACCCTAGTAATACAATACCTTGTTTTTCAAAGAGAGCAATAGCGTTATTCGCTAAAACGAAGAAATTGTCAAAATAATGACAATTTAACATTTGGGCCGATGGGTGGGATTTGATTAATCTTTTAGGATTTTAGATAATTGCTGTAGTTCTGGTGCTGCTCCAGCCTCTTTATTGGAGTCCTGAATGGCTGAGTAAACTTCTTCGCGGTGAATTTTGGTCTCTTTGGGTGCTTGAATCCCTAAACGGACTTGCTTGCCCTTGATCTGCACTACGGTGATCTTAATGTGATCATCTATCGCAATGCTTTCACCCAATTTACGGGTTAAAACTAACATCTTTACTCTCCATAGTTTTTAAATAACCGTCTTAATTACTTTTAATAATCCATGACGATACCGCATTAATTAGCTTAATCTTAAGGCTTTCACAAGAAAATTATCTTAAAAAGTCTAACAAAGTGGGTTGAATCAAATGTTTCGAACTAGCAAGACTGCTCTTAAAAACAGTCTCTTCTTTTGCCAAATCGCTTACAATTTGCGTCATGTCTGCATCTTCAATACTTGAACTTAACTGAGCATTGGCGATGTTGTGTCGATCCATCGTGTTGATATTACCTTGGATTCCTTGAACCCTTGAACCGATTTTAGAGCGGGTTGAAACCACTTTTCCCAAAAGATCGTCAAAACGCTCCAAAGTTCCGCGGATCGTTGATTGATCTCCGGTTAATAATCCAATCCGCAAAGACTTCAACTCTTCAAATAAATTTACATTTGGTGAGGCGCCCGACTTTTCTTCCATGCCCTCAGTGGCAAGACGTCTAACGGGATCAGGTTTTTTATCATCTAATGGTTTTGTCTGATCAAGCGTTCTTTGATTTAACTCTCTTTGATCGGTTGAGTTTTCTGGATTCGTATTAAAAATTTGATGACCAGGAATATTCATCCCAATAAATACTTCTCGACCAATCTCTACCATCATCTCACCAGCATCACCGTGATAATTTCCGTCTGAATCTACAGGATTGGTTGTGTTCTTATAACCCCCAAAAAGAAATCGATCGCCGACTCTTCTGTTTGAAGTGGCGATGGCTCTTTGAAAAAGTTGATTCACTTCTTCGGAAACACCCAATCTTGTCTCTTTAGTAGAACTCGCGCTACTGGATTGGCCGATAGCAATTTCCTTTGCTCTCATCACAATCTCACTTAAATCCTCAAGAGCGGCATCAGTATTCTCTAAAAATGCTTGAGCTAATTTTGCATTAGACTGGAATTGTTCATTGTTCACTTTGTCGGTCCTCACTTCAAGAATTTTAGCCGATCCGACTGGATCATCTGAGGGCTTATTTAGTTTTTTTAGCGTAGAGTTTTTTAATTGAAGATCATCCATACGTGACTTTGATCTAGTCATGTTGTCTCGAACCACCCCAAAATTAGTGTTATCGCTGATTCTCAATTAGTTACCCTCTTAACCTTAGTACAGTATCTAGCATTTCATCTGCCGTTTTAATTACTTTTGCTGAAGCATCAAATGCATGCTGAAATTGCATTAAATTCGTAGTTTCCTCATCGATCGAAACACCTGAAGTTTGTTCTCTCACTTTTCCAAGCTGAGCCATAATGCTTCTATTTTGAGATAGAGTTTCGTTATTACGGGCATTCGTTACACCAATATCACTTACGATCGAGTTATAAAAATCGTCTGCAGTAGTGCGCCCGCCATTGAACAAATGAACATTTTGAAGGTTTGAAATTGCAAGTGCGTTGCGATTATCTCCCGGAGCATCTGGCTGAAGTGCGATTGCGATGTTTCCTACCGAGGAATGAATGTCTTGTGACAATGCAAGTCTCTGAGCTGCTCCCTCTGGTCCATCCATTGGAGCAAAAAAACTGATTCCAGTTTTGCCGTCTGCCGTAAATCCCTTTTCATGAAGTTCATTCACCGAACTGGCAACCGAAAATGCAAGTTGATCTAAACGATCTAAAACCATTGAAATGGATTTATCACGAGTTTCAATCAATGCACCTAATTTACCATTTTTAAAACGATCAGTAAGATATTGAGTGCTGTGAGGTGAGCGAGCAATTTGTAATGAATTTGCAACACTTCCTTGATCCTCTTGAGCTGGTGCACGTCCCACATGATAAGATTCAAAATTTACACCCGTTACAATTGGTCCAACACCGCGAATGTCTACGTTCACCATTCCGCTGTTATCTTTAGTTACATTTAAATCAACTAGTGTATTCATTTTTTTGATCACCATATCTCGGCGATCTTGTAAATCGTTGGCATCATTGCCTTGAATTTCAGCTACATGAATACGGTTATTCAATTCTGCTAGTTCTTTACCAAATGAAGTGAGCTCCTTCATGTTTCCATCAACACGGTTATCAACATGATTACGAATTTGTTCAACTTCTGTGCGAATTCTTCTAAAATCACCCACCATCGCTTGAGAAGATTCACGCACCGCTTGTCTTACTGCTTCACTAGATGGTTCACTAGAGAGCTTTCTAAAATCGTTAAAAAACTTTGCGACCAAGCGATTGAGTCCATCACCATTCATTTCATTGAAAACATCTTCAACTTGTCCTAAAAAAACTTGTTTTTCTTCGTTATAGGAAAGATCTCTCCCACCTTCACGAAGTTGTTTTTCAATATAATTATCGTTAATTCTTTCAATGCGAGAAAGCTTAGAGCCTTGGCCGTAGTAAGGACCACCTTGTCCAGCAATTTGATTTGTTACTTGAGCTTCAGAAACCGCACGTTGACGTGAAAATCCCTCAGTACCAGCATTCGAGATATTATGACCAGCGGTTGCGATTCCTGCTTTCGCAGTCGTCATTCCCGATTTTCCTGATTGAAAAACATTCAACAAGGCCATTTAAGTTTATACCTCTCTCGAAATTAATCTTGGACCATGCTCGTTCGCTGATGCTGTATTTTTTTGTCCCTGTTGGTTATAGGTTCTTGCTTGATGTGTGGTTTCACCGAAAATGTTTCTCTTCATATTATCAATATGCTGAAGAGACGCATTCACAAGGTTTCCATTCACTTCGTTTTGTTTTTTAATTCTTTCTACTAATAAAATTAAAACACTCAAATCAGATTGAAGTCTGCTCGAAATTTCAAGATCATTGGATTGAAAGTGCAAAATTAATTCACGTAAGGACGGAGTTTTTGTTTCTAAATTTTGTTCTTGTGCTATTGCATACACAATCGACTGACGACTCATTTCAGATTGATGAATCCAATGAATCAAAGCTTCTTTTGCTGCTGCTGCTTCATAAGTAGCCTTAACGTCTGCATTGGTAATTGCTTCGTTTTCTGATTTAACTACATCGTTCAATTGTCGGTGTAACCCAATCAAATCCTGTAAGGATCCGTGAAGTTTTTCCGATAATTTTTCCGATAATTTTTTTTCTGTTTCCATTTTCATCCTCACCCGCATCCTGCTCGGAGGTTAATTGGTTTTGTTAAAAACTTATGCGCCAGCTAAACGAATGTGATCATCCACTAGTTTATCAGCAATTGCATCTGCTCCAACATTGTATTTTTTATTTTGAATGCGCTCTTTGAGTTCAGCGATTTTTGCTTCGCGCACATCAGGAGTATCTGCCGCGATTTGCTTTGCTTTCGCCATATCTTTTGCTTTTGAAGAAATCTCTGCGTTTGCAGATTCACTCTTCGGAGCTGAAATAGATTCTTCTGATTTATTTTCATAACCAGAGATTTTTGACTTTTCTATTTTTTTGGTATCTGAACTTTGAATGCCTGAACTACCGGCTGCAATGTTTGAATTAATCTTCATGTGTACCTCCTGTACCTTGAGACCTATTATTATTATACTTTGGCTGTGGTTGTGAGCGCAACCAATAATCAATAATTTGTTGAGAAAGTCCTAAAGAATTGCCCTTTGCTGAAATATCCGCATACTCTTGGTCAAGCATTCCCTGATAAATATCTGACGCTGAATTATGCAATGAAAACTCGTTTGGTTCGCCTTGTGTTTTTTTCATCGCGTCCATCATCATAGAAGTGAATTGAGCCTCTAAACCCTCGGCAGCCTTACGCATTTCCGGTGAGATCCTAGGATCGTCATTATTTTGATGCTGCGTTTTAATCGGTGGAATTTGGGGGGGGGTTGAGGAGGGTTTCATTACAAAACCCCCCTCAACCCGTGAATCGATGGCTCTATCGACGAGAACATCTTGTTCTTTAAGCCGGGCCGTGAATTTTCAGTTTCATGATAACCCACCATCCTAGCAGGTCGTTGCTGATTGACTGTTTCCTGGTTCACGTCCACATTTATCCTTCCTTGGATTAGCTTTGTCTTCTTCCCTTCGTTCACAATTGTTACAACAACTCCAGTTCCGCTTGAAGCGCACCGGTTGCCTTGATGGTTTGAAAAATCGCTGTAAGATCTTTCGGTTGAACACCAAGGGTGTTGAGTAATTTTACTAAATCAGAAACGGTTGCGCCCTTCACCTCATAGAGACGATCGCCTTTTCCCGCATTTCCTTTAACTTGAATTGAAAGATCACCGTGAGCAATCGCAACGGGAGTAATACTCACATGATCACCCATCACTACCGTGCCGGTTCTTTCGTTTAATACAACTTTTGCTTTTGAATCTACAACCACTCGAACATTTTCAATTCGAGCCATAAGTTCTACTGTATTTCCGTCATAATTGAACGGCACTACTACGTCTACTGTTGCGCTGTCTCTTGCTGATGCAAACTTTCCGCCTAATTCCGCGTTTACTAGTGATACTAGACGGGCTGCGGTGGTGAAGTCTGGATTGTTGAGCGAGAGACGAAAGCTCTTTTTTCCGGAGAAATTCGTATCAACGTCCTTTTCAATCATCGCGCCAGAAACAATTCTACCCACTGTAGGAAAAGTAGATTTTCCATCGGCTAACGATCCTAAAGTTACCGTACCTTGAGCAACGGCATAAGTTTGCTGATCACCAGCACGTAGTGGTGTCACCAAAAGAACTCCGCCCTCTAATGATGTTGCATCTCCGATAGAGCTAACAGTGATATCAATTTGAACACCTGATCGTGCAAACGGAGGAAGTTTTGCGGTAACAATAACAGCTGCTGCATTTTTAGAATTAATTTTTTCATTCTTTGTTACGTCTAAGCCTAGCTTACTAAAAAGCTTACCCAAAGATCTTGCAGTAACATCGGCACTAGAATCTCCGGTTCCTTTTAATCCAACAATCACTCCGTATCCGATAAGAATATTCTCGCGAACACCCTTCACAGAAGCGATATCTTTTAATCTAGCTCCGGAATTTTCTGCGCGTGATGCAGAAGAAACCAAAAGCATCGTCACCAGTAATGAACTAGCGAGCAACGCGTACTTTATATTCATATAATTTCCCCGATTTTATTAAGTCTGCATCATCAAAATCTGTTGCCGGCGCAACCGCTACTAATGAAACAAGTTTTGAAGATCCTCTAAACATCACACGCTTTACCGCTCTGATTTTATAATTCCCATTTTGGTATCGATCTATAATTTCAGCACGAAATTCTTCACTAGGAAGCACACCAATTGATTTACTTAAATCAACTTGGGACCATCTCACCGCTTTTTCCATTTTGGTTTTAATGATTTCAGCATCATTAGTTTTTAAATCTTCGGCTGCTACGTTACGGTAAGCTTGCAAATCTTTGTCGTCTTTAGCTCCAGAATTATTCTTGAGATAAAGCGCCATTTCAACTTCTTGCTCAGCAGGAGAAAGGCTTTTTTTGATTTCTTCGCCTATGTGTTTCACCATTTCTTCTTCTACTTTAATTGAAATAATATCTCCCATGGCACGCACTTTAGTTTTGGAATAGAAATAATTTGAATCATTCTCTCCTGTCCAAAGCGATCCATCACCAGGAGCTCGATCAATAAAATCAGCTTTAGTTGCACGATCACCTCTCGCATATTGAGATACATATGCGCCGCGATTAGTTTCAATTTTTCCACGAACTTGTTCGTCTGTTGGATCTAAAGCATCACTTTGTCCAGTTTCAGATACACTTGCAACTTCTCTAGTTTGGCTTTCATAAGATGAATTTTCACGAGTTGTTTCAACAGGAGTTCTCGCCGCGCCCCAGTTTGGATGTTGATCGCCATAAGTGAGCTTATTGTAATCTTCGCTTTCTGCACCACTGAACACACTATGAAAAGTTGAACAACCAGTGAGAATAAAAATGAAAGTCAGTACTAAAAAATATACTTTCATAATCTCACCTCAACTGAATGATCTTCAAGTACTTTACCCACTAAATCTTTTTTGGATTTTGTGGTTAGAATATGAACCCTTTCTCCAATAGATGCATTTTCCAAAATGGTTGCTGCAGTAGTCAGCGAAAGATCTCCCGAAGTCAGTTCAAGTTTAACTGTTTCACCTTTGCGTACATCTGGTTGCTTTTGAACCGCATTGGTCACAACAAACTGTCCCTCTAAAATAGATTGTTTGGTTTCCATTTGCTCAAGTTTAGATTCATCAAAAATAATTGCTGATCGATAATCACGAGCATTTCCAGTGGCTACGTTTAGATTTTCAATTCTAAAATCTTCTTTTTTTAATCTTGTATTTGGATATATTCTTCGAATCGCTACCGGAGTTTTCACCATCGCCTGGTAAGGGGTTTGAATTCTTATGCTTGTACCCTCTGCAGATGTTAACTCTAACAACACCACTCCATTTGCACGATCTTCGATGATTCGAACATTGGCTAATTCATTTATTGAAGAAATTTCGGGTGATTTTACTAATTTTTCTAAATTAGGTAATTTTATTTCTGCGTATGGAAGTTTTTCACTTAAGATTTTATGAATGCGTGACGAAAGGAGATTAGCATCATCCAGCGCGTAAGAACTAGTAGAACAAAATGAAATCGCAATTGCTGCTAAGTTCAGAACTCTATTCACTGCTTCCCTCCTTGGGATAAAACCAGTTCTCTTCCTGAGAACCACACCTCTCTTCAGAGGTATTTATTAAACTATCTCACAATATTCGTAGTTGCTTCAAGCATTTTATCAGCCACACCCATAACTCTTGTATTCATTTCATAAGCTCGTTGGGCACCAATCATCTCAATCATACTGTTGGCAACATTGACGTTTGAAGATTCAATCGCGCCCTGAAGAACCGTACCGGTTCCAGCCTCTCCAGGAACACCTAATTTAGGCTGTCCACTTCCAACCGTTGGTTTATAAAAGTTATTTCCGATTGCCATTAATCCTTGCGGATTAACAAAATTAGCAACCTGAATATTTCCGATTACCGATTCGCCCTCATTAGTAATTGCTTTTACTTCTCCAGTTGGCGAAATAATGACGGCATTTGCTTCATTGGGAATAATTAATTGCGGCTCTAAGAGAGCGCCATTACTTAGACTCACTCTTCCCTGAGAATCCAGTTTAAAATTACCCGCGCGAGTAAACACCACTTCACCAGTATTGGGCAACTTAACAGGCAAAAATCCTTTGCCTTCAATCATCATATCGTAGGGAGCATTCGTTACTTTAGTAGATCCTTGTTCAAAAATTTTATGAGTCGCTCCAACCTTTACTCCCATCCCCTTTTGAATTCCAACAGGAGTAACGCTTGAGGCACCTTGGCGCGCACCCGGTTCTTTCACGGTTTCATACATAAGATCATGAAATTCAGTTACGTCTCTTTTATATCCGTCCGTGTTCACATTGGCTAAATCATTGGCAATACGATCAATATTTGCTTGCTGTGCCTCTAACCCAGTAGACGAAGTATTGAGTGCTCTTAACATGATTGATTACCTCTCATAAAATTACATTTTTCCAATTTCATTTACTTCCTTAGAAAGCATTTCGTTCACGGTTTTCATTGCTTTCAAATCTTGCTCAAACATCCGGTTTGCGCGAATTAAATTACTAATTTCTTGAACTGGATTTACGTTTGATGTTTCAACCATCCCTTGTTTCGCTTGTGTATTCACAGCTTCAAGACCTGGATTTTTTGCTAAGTTTTTATTTTCAAAGTTTGAACTACCCACTTTTCTGATTTGATTAAGATCAGCAAATTCAACAATACTCAGTTGAGCTATTTTTTCATCTCCAACGTAAATATCTCCACGGTCATTTACATGTAATGCGCCTTCGTGTTCACTCACATTAATTTCTCTGCCTGCAGGATCAGAAACTTCTCCCTCTGCTCCTTTTGATAAAACGGGATAACCTTCAGAAGTTACAATTTTTCCTTCTGAGGAAAGCTTAAAACTACCTGCTTTTGTATATCTTACGCCGTTTGGTGTGGCGATTTCGTAAAAGCCAGGTCCACTTAATGCGATATCCAGTGGGTTATCTGTTACCTTAAAACCACCGGTTGAAAATTTTGTTTGTGTACCACTCACCACCACAAATGATTGATCTTTTCCATCTAGTGGATACAAATCTTTATCCTTAATCGGTGATCTCGGAATTTCTTCACCTTCAGCAGTCATTTTTTCATTTTTGGAGAGGTATTCTTTAAAGGTAATGTCGTCGCGCTTAAAACCATTGGTATTCACGTTGGCAAGATTATTGGAAATCACCTCGATCTGATGATCTCGTGCCATTGCTCCTGAAACGGCTGGCCAAAGTGGTTTAGACATCTTGTACTTACCTTTCGCGCATCCTGCGACTCAACTCTTATATTTTACGATAGAGTGTGACTCGGATGCAAAAGAAATAGATTAGTCAAATCTTTGGTGTAGGCACATTTTGCCGTTAAATATCGATTCTAATATGATACGTTGATAACACTCATGATTTTAATGAATGCAAAACCTCTTATTGAGAAAAGAAGAGAATTTCTAAAAGAAAAAACGAATGCGCTTGTGCATACTTTAGGTCGCGCACCAGCACTTGCCGTTATTCTCGTTGGTAGCAACCCTGCTAGCCAAATCTATGTTTCAAATAAATCAAAAGCAGCAGAGTCGGTCGGTTTCACCAGTGAAACATTTCAATTTGAAGAATCTACACCACCGCAAAAAGTATATGAACTTGTTCAACAACTAAATGAAGATCCTGCTATTGATGGAATATTAATTCAACGCCCACTACCTAATTCATTTTCAAATCAAGAAGTAATGTTTTGGGTACTGCCCGAAAAAGATGTGGACTGCTTGCATCCTGAGAATATTGGACTATTAACTTCAGGACTCCCTCGCTTTAATCCCTGTACTCCAGCGGGTGTTTTGTTGTTGTTAGATTTTTATCAACTTACCGTTGATGGAAAAATCGCATGTGTGATCGGCAGAAGCAACATTGTTGGAAAACCACTTGCAAGCATGTTGCTCGCAAGAAACGCTTCTGTGATTCAAATTCATCGAGGAACTAAGAATCCCTCTGCGCTATGTAAACAAGCCGACTTTATATTTGCAGCAGCCGGCTCTAAAAAATTAGTTCAAAGCGATTGGGTTAAACCGGGCGCAGTCATTGTTGATATAGGAATCCATCGCGAAGAGAATGGAAAGCTCTGTGGCGATGTCGATTTTGAATCAACCTCACCAATCGCTTCCGCAATGACACCTGTTCCCGGTGGAGTTGGCCCCATGACCATTCAAGTTTTACTAGAAAACACTTATCAAGCAGCAATCAATCAAGGATCATAATCGCATGCTAAAGAAAACAGCACTTAATGAAGAACATCGTAAAATCGGCGGTAAAATGGTTGATTTCGGGGGATGGGATTTACCCGTTCAATATAGTGGTCTCATGGCCGAACACACCGCGGTCAGAAATGACTGTGGAATTTTTGATGTAAGTCACATGGGCGAAATTATGATTGAGGGAAATGGTTCTCTTGATTTTGTAAACTTTCTCACTACCAATGATGCATCAAAACTAGCAATTGAGCAGGCGCAATATTCTGCTCTTTGTAATTCTGAAGGGGGAATTGTTGATGATTTGGTTGTTTATCGTTTAGGAAATGAAAAATTTTTTTTGGTGGTTAACGCATCTAATACCGATAAAGATTTTGAACACATTAAAAAAACCCTTCAAAATTATTCGGGAATTAAACCTTCCGTAAAAAATCTTTCAACTGAATTCTCACAAATTGCAATTCAAGGCAGAAAAGCCGAATCTATTCTTCAAAATTTAACGGATACAAAATTAGAAGAAATTAAAACCTACTGGTGCAAAGAGGGAAAAGTTTTAGGATCCAATGCCGTGATTGCAAGAACCGGATATACAGGTGAAGATGGTTTTGAAATTTACATCCCTTGGAATGATGCTCCAAAAATATGGAATGCACTTCTTGAGGTGGGTAAACCCGTTGGCCTACTCCCTTGTGGTTTAGGCGCTCGCGACACTCTAAGATTAGAAATGAAATATGCGCTTTATGGACACGAGCTCAATGATTCCACTAATCCTCTTGAGGTTGGTTTGGGCTGGGTAACTAAACTTAACAAATCTGGTGATTTTATTGGCAAAGATAAAATAGCTGCACTAAAAGAAAGCGGAACAAAAAAATCTTTAGTCGGTGTAAAATCTTTAGGTCGTGGAATTCCTAGACAAGGATATGAGGTTTATAGCAGCGACCAAAGCAAGTTAATTGGAAATATTACCAGTGGAACATCTTCACCGAGTTTAAAGTATCCAATAGGCGTTGCTTTTATCGATAAAAACTTTGAAAATGTGGGTACACATTTATGGGTTAAAGTAAGAGAAGACTTTCATGAATTTGAAGTGGTAAAAACACCATTTTATAAAAAGGAACAATAATGAACTATCCAAATAATTTTAAATACACCAAAGAACACGAATGGGCTGAGTTGATTTCTTCAAATCAAATTAGAGTGGGCATTACTGATCATGCTCAATCAAGCTTAGGGGACATTGTTTATCTTGATTTACCAAAAGTTGGAAAAGAACTTAAGGCTCACGATACCTTTGGTGTAGTAGAAAGCATTAAGGCTGTTTCTGACCTTTATTCTCCCGTGAGTGGTAAAGTTGCTTTAGCCAATACTGATCTCATTACGGATCCAGGAAAGATCAATTTAAATGCTCATGGGGAATGGCTCCTCGTGATTGAGTCTTCAGATGCAAAATCTCAATATGATGGCCTAATGAATTCTGATGATTACACAAATTACGTCAATTCCATCTAATCAAAATCAATTCAAATGGATTGATATTGGTGATCCCACTCCTGAAAATTTAGAGAATATTTCAAATGAATTTGGAATTCACCCTCTTTCTTTACAAGATAGTCTAGAGCCTTACCATCTTCCCAAATATGAACGTAACGAAGAGTATGTTTTTATTATACTCCGTTCAGTAGATCCAAATCGATCAAAAGACACTTCTGATATAAATGAGTTAACTAGAAAAGTAGCAATTTTTCTTGGAAAAGATTTTATCATTACCACTCATCACTCCGATGTGACATTCATAAAAAACTTACGTGAAAAATGGACTAAGAAGCTTTCTACTTATGTGGGTGATCCAAAACTTCATTTGTGTTTAGATATTTTAAATCAAGGATTTAACAGTTTTGATCAGCCCATTGATGAATCTTTGGCCCTACTCAATGGGTTTGAACAAGAAAGCATTATTCACTTAAAAAAGGTTTACACACTCCGAAAACAATCTTCAACCTTTAATCGTTTATTAAGATTATCTCATGATATCTGTGTAAAGCTAAATGCGGATAGCGATCCCTCATCTAGAATTTATGTACAGGATCTAAAAGATGATCTTGAGAACACCATTTTTTTCTCGGAAGATCTAAATGAAAATATTCATAATTTCATCAATCTTCAACTTTCTCTGCAATCACAAAAAACAAATGAAACCATGAGAGTGATGGCAATTTTTTCAGCATTTTTTATGCCTATTACATTTATTGTAGGCTTATATGGCATGAACTTTAAGCACATGCCTGAGCTAGAATGGCAGTATGGTTATTTATTTTCACTCATACTTATGTTTTGTTCTTCTCTGGCAATTTACATTTGGTTTAAAAACAAGAAATGGCTTTAATTTCCATGATTAAATATATTTTTTTTAGTCTTACTTTCATCTCTAATTCGTTTGCCGCTGAACCCTCGTGGGAAACCATCAAAACCACAAAGGACGGAATTAAGGCTGAAAAACGTGAGGTTCCAGGCAGTTCTGTATTAGCATTTCGGGGTGAAGGCATTATCGATGCTCCGATCACTAAAGTTGCGACTATCATTTTTGATACTAAACGCGCACCTGAATGGATTGTTGATTTAGTTTCATCTAAAATTATTCGTTGGACCTCTAAAGATGAATACATTGAATACGATCACGTATCCACTCCTCCCATCATCATGAAAGATCGAGACTTTGTTTCTAAAGTTAAACTCTCGATTGATCCCGCTACTAAAGTAATTAAGTTTTTGTATTTAAACACCCTCGATCCAGATGCTCCAGAGACGAGCTATATTCGTGGTGATTTAATGAATACAACTTTTACCCTAAAATCAATTGATCAAGATAAGAGAACCAGCGTAGTTGGTGAAATCCATTGTGATCCAAAGGGCTCTGTGGCTAAATGGATCGTAAATTTTTTTCAATCCGACTGGCCAATTGATACGATTAGAAATCTTCGCAAGCAAGCCTCTAAAGCAGATGTAAAGGATGACCAGAAAATTCTAGAGCTTTTCTCTAATCATTTATAGTTTTCAATCGGCGCACAAGTGCACATCAGATTTCGATCACCGTAAACATTATCTATCCGAGAAACGGAAGGCCAAAACTTCTTTTCCCTTACAAATGATAGTGGGTAAATTGCCTGTTCTCTTGAATATGGGTAAATCCATTCAGTAGAAGTTGCGACAATTGCAGTGTGTGGTGCATTTTTTAATACATTATTTTTAGGATCAGCTTTTTTTAATCTGATTTCTTCAATTTCACCACGAATTGAAATCATGGCATCAATGAAACGATCCATTTCGGCTTTAGTTTCACTTTCAGTTGGCTCAATCATCAACGTTCCCGAAACTGGAAATGAAACCGTTGGGGCGTGAAAACCGTAATCCATTAATCTTTTTGCAATATCTTCTACTTCAACACCTGTTTCAGCTTTAAGTGGCCTTAAATCTAAAATGCATTCATGTGCAACTCGACCTGAAAACCCTTTATATAGAACCGGAAAATAAGATTCCAATCTTTTAGCAATATAATTTCCATTCATGATTGCAACTTCAGTTGCATTTTTGAGTCCCTCTGCACCCATTAACTTCATATATACCCATGAAATGGTAAGAATGCTTGCACTACCCCAAGGAGCGGAAGAGACGGCTCCAAAAGATTTTTCACCACCCATTTTTGCAAGAACATGATTTGGCAGAAATGGAGCAAGTTGTTTTTTTACTGCAATTGGTCCCATACCTGGTCCGCCACCACCGTGTGGAATACAAAAAGTTTTATGTAAGTTTAGATGACAAACATCTGGGCCAAAATCGCCTGGTCTACAGAGACCAACTTGTGCATTCATGTTGGCACCATCCATATACACTTGACCGCCATTGGAGTGAATAATTTCGCAAATCTCTCCAATTTTCATTTCAAAAACACCATGTGTAGATGGGTAAGTAACCATCAATGCAGCCAATACATTTTTATGAAGGTCAGCTTGTTTTTTTAAATCATCAACATCTACGTTTCCATCGCGATCGCATTCAACAACCACGACCTTAAATCCTGCCATCACCGCTGAAGCTGGATTGGTTCCATGGGCTGATTTTGGAATCAAACAAACTTCCCTATGATGATCGCCTCTAGATTCGTGATATGCGCGAATTGCTAATAATCCCGCATATTCTCCTTGAGATCCGGCGTTTGGTTGTAATGATACAGCATCAAAACCGGTCACTTCAGCAAGCATTTTTTCTAAATCATCAAACATCTCTAAATAACCTAATGTTTGAACTCTTGGCGCTGCTGGATGCATTTTTCCAAACTCAGGCCAAGTTACTGGCATCATCTCAGTAGAAGCATTTAGCTTCATCGTACAAGATCCAAGTGGGATCATGGAGAAATTTAGTGAAAGATCTTTTCTTTCTAGCGAAGCCATATAGCGAAGCATTTCATGTTCAGAGTGATAACGATGAAACACCGGATGAGTGAGAAAATCATCCGTTCTCACTAACGATTCATGAAATGAAATCCGAGAACCTAGGCTTGCACGATCTGAAATATTTTTAATGGAGCCTGAAGAAAAAGCATCCAACAAAATTTGAAGTTCAAGAAGTGTGCTCGACTCATCAAAATTAACTGAAACCTTAGTTTCGTTAATTTGGTAAACATTTATTTTGTTTTCATCTAATTTAGAAATTATTTTTTTTAATAGTATTGGATCTTTAAGATTAACGGCCACGGTATCAAAAAAATTTTCCGTTAAAATTTCAAATCCAAGTGATTTTAACTCAGTGGCAAATAAGTTTGCAATTCCGTGAATCTTTTTTGCAATTTGAGTTAGCCCTTTTGGTCCATGGTAAATTGCATACATCGATGCCATTACCGCGAGTAAAACCTGAGAAGTACAAATGTTACTCGTCGCTTTCTCTCTTCGAATGTGTTGCTCACGAGTTTGAAGCGCCAAACGAATTGCAGGATTTCCTCGCACATCTTTAGAAAGACCAACTATTCTTCCTGGTAAACTTCTTTTAAACTCATCCTTACAAGCCATATAGGCCGCACTTGGTCCGCCAAATCCCATCGGAACTCCAAAGCGTTGAAAGCTTCCGATTGCAATATCAGCACCAATTGCTCCGGGACTTTTAAGCAAAGTTAATGCAAGCGGATCGGCCACAACCGTTACCAGCAAACCCTTATCTTTTGCACTTTTGATTTTTTCTTCAATTTTAGAATCGATTTCTCCCAGTGTATCCGGATATTGAAAAATAACTCCAAACATAGATTCATCAGGTGCGTATTCGTTTGCTGAAAATATCTTAATGTTAATTTTTAAAGGCTTTGCACGCGTTTGGATCACGGCAATGTTTTGAGGATGCAATCGTTCAGAAACATAAAAAGTATTTCGATCACTTCCTGCCTTACTCATTGCCATTGCTTCTGCACTAGCAGTTGCTTCATCTAATAATGAAGCATTAGAAATGGGCAATCCAGTAAGATCAGCTGTCATGGTTTGAAAATTAAGAAGCGCCTCTAATCTACCTTGAGCAATCTCTGCTTGATAGGGTGTATACTGAGTATACCAACCTGGGTTTTCAAAAATATTTCTTTGAATCACGGCAGGAGTAATTGTGTCGTGAAAACCCAAACCAATTAATGATCGATAAACACTATTTTTGGAAGCAATTTTTTTTAGTACATTTAAAACTTCTACTTCACTCTCAATCGTTTCAATATTGATTGGCTTTTTTACCCGAATCGATTCAGGAATGGTTTCACTAATAAGTTGGTCAAGGGATTTTACGTCAAGATTTTTTAAAATTTCTTTTCTTTCACTCTCATTAGGTCCTATATGGCGCATTGGAAAGGAATGGTAATCAGACAATATATATTTTTCTAAAATTTCTGCCTTTTTTGTAGGGTTTTGCATAAAATAATTTTACACGATGATTTTATTTTCAGAAAGGACTTCCAAAAATTATTTTATTATAATAGCTTCTCGACTCGTTCAGCATCAGGATATTGGGATCATTGATTATGCAACTTACAGAACCAACAACTTCATACGTGTCAGAAACTAAATTAAATACAGTAGATTGGTCTAGAGCATTTAATACATCAATTCTTTCTACTGTGATTGAGTCTAAGAGCCTAGACTCTGAGATTGAAACTCTATTAAGTACTCCAGAGTACTCAGCTATTCTTCTTGCCGCACAAAGCCTATCTTCTAACTTAAATATTAGTCCAGAAGCCGCAACTGAAAGATTAATTGAAACATTTCGCAGCATTGATCATTGTTGGGAAAAAATACTTCTTAAAAAGGGTGCTCAGTCTCTATTAGGATTGTAATCGATTAGGTTTTTAAAACGAAATCCCATCTAATTTGAGCATTTCCGCTATCATCTAATAATCCCTTAGGTGGATTTGGATAAGGTCCAGCTTTATTCAAAGCACCAACTGCTGCAGAATCAAGATCAAGAGCTCCTGATTCTTGTAATAACTGAACCCTCACAATTTCACCCTTAACGTTGATCGTAATCAGGGTTCTTGTTGTAAAATCGGTTTGAGTGGCAAGGTGCCTTCCAGTCTTATATATTCTTTCAATTTGAGACCGAACCATAGGTTGCCAGGTTTGATCTAACTGTTTACGAACTCTTTCAAAATAAGAAAAGAATACATACTCTTTTGTATTCAGGGCAGAGGTTTCTCCCTGCTTAAGTCCTTGTATATATTGTCCGCCGTGTACATCTTCCCCCAAAGAGTTTGATGCCCAGTTTTTTTCCTTTTCGTAAGGCTCTGTTTTTTGAGTATTGATTTTTACTCCTAAATCGCTCACCGTTACGGGCTTTGATCTAGCCTGAGGGGTCACCTTAGGTTGGCCGGCAGGTTGAACGCTTCCAACTTTTACCGCAGATTTTTCTTCTTTCACGACTCTATTTTTATCACTTAAATATGAATCTTTTTTAGCAACTTTCGCAATTTCTCCCTGAGAAGGTTGCACTATACTTTTATTTTGATCTTTTTCAGTCTTTTTATCAATAAAACTAATTGAAATTGGTTCGTCTTGCGTTTTGATTTTAGGCGCAATGGTGGCGTAAAGAGCGATCAATATGATCAGCATCAAGTGTAGACTTAAGGACCTGGAAAAAGGATTTTGAAAAACTCGAATACTCACAGTTTTCATATCGGCTACTTCTGTCAGTAAATTAACAATGTCTTAAAAAAACTTTGTTAAAATGATTACCAATATGATTTTGAATGCAATTAGCAGACCCTATACCTACTTATAGTCTAGTTTCGGATGATAAAACTAAGGGGCAATAAGGCATTTCCATTTTTATCGATCATGCCTTTTGGCGGATTTGGGTAAGGACCAGCTTTATTTAGAGCAACGACATCTGCCTGATCTAATTCCAAGTTTCCAGACTCTTGTAATAATTGAACTTTTAACACTTCACCCTTACCGCTCAAAGTAACCATAGTACGAGTTACAAAAGAATCTTCTGTGGAAAATTTGCGCCCAGCAGCATATTGCAACTCTATTTGCTTACGGATAATCGGAACCCAGGCTCCATAAAGCTGATTATATATTCGACCAAAGTAACTATAAAATATTGATTCTTGAGTGTTTAGCTCGGATGTTTCGGTTTCCCTTAGACCCCGAACATAATCTCCACCCTTTTCGGCTTCACCCAAAACATGGGAAGTCCAATTGCTTTCATTTTCAACGGGTGCCCTTTGATCAGTGTTAATTTTTACACCAAGATCGCTCACTTTAACTGTGGATATTGATTTGGGTAAACCACCACTTCCAAACTCTCTTGATGATTTTTGCTCTTTAAAATCCCTGTTTTTGTTGCTTAATATTGCTTTAGATTTATTTTTAAACTTTGGCTCCATCAACTGAATGGTCAGTGGACCCTCTTGTTCTTTAGTTTTTGGTGCCACCATCAAATACATCACCACCATCAGCGATAAGAGCAGATGAAGTGCTATGGATCTAGAAATTGGCTTATCAAGATAACTAATATTCACGTCTTATGATTAATATCTTTTACTGACAAAATAGTCAAAAATTGGACTAACGCCACAAGTTATAATATGACCATGTTCCATGGATTTACAATTCCGGCTTGCCACTACAGAAGATATTTTTAGACTAATTGAGTTATATCATGTGGTTTATCGCGGAACATACCCTGAACCTCTCATGAATCAATTTGGGGTGATGAAAAAGTTTTTAGAAGAACCGGGCTCTTATTGGTTCATAGCCGAAAACTCTAATTCAATTAAAAGCTCGCCCATCGTTGCTTCCGTTGCGGTAAGGTATGATGCAGAAAATCGTTTAGCAAAAGCATTTGGTGCTGCCGTACTAGATCAGCATAGAAGAGCTGGGCTCATGGAAAAACTTCTTTCCCATTGCATTGAATACATGCAAAAAAATACTGCCGGAGCTGATGTGGTCTATGCAACCACCAGAACCGTTCACGAAGGAGCTCAGGCAGTTACTGATAAATTAGGTTTTAAAAAATTGGGAATTTTTCCCAACTCACACAAAAGCATCGATTACGAAACACATTGTCTTACGGCTGCATTTTATAGAAATGCGATAGAAAACAGATTTCAAAATTACTCCCTACACGAAAAGCTTCGCGGTTTAGTAAAAATTGTTACTGAAGAAGTTTCACAGATGGGTGAACTTAAGTTTATCATCCCTGATTTACCCAGCAAAATCTTAATCGAACCTCCTCATTTAGAACTAGTGACTTCAGAACATTTTGTAAAATATCGATATGAAAAACTGAAAAAGGAAAAGGAGTTACAGTTTGCTTTCTTTCCTTTTCACGAGCCAAACACATTGATCCTTAGTCCTGATCAATCAATTGAAATTTTTTGCTACCACTCTCCCGGTGATGCTTATTCAGTTATCGTTGGGGGTAAGGTAGACAATTCGATTAACTATAGTTCTCTTTTTAATACAATCGCCAACCTACTGAGAGATCATCAAGCGAGATATGTAGAAATTTTAGTTCGTGCAGATAAACCAAAGATTATTGATTCATTTTTAAAAGCAAAATTTATTCCAAGCGCATTTTTCCCTGCGTTTCAACTCCATGAAGGCAAAAGATATGACTATGTGGTGATGAATAAAACTTTTGAAATTTTTGATTTTCAGAATATTAGTTTAAAAGGTCTAAATCAAAAATATTTAGAAGAATATTTTAATCACTGGAAACAAAGTTCTTTAAACCCAAAAATGCTTCAACAACTCTCTACTCATCCTCTCGAAGCGTATCATCATCGGTCTCAGGAATAGCCGTTTGAGTAGTTACACCAGCAGCGTCTGTTCCTGTGGTAATTGATCTTGTGCTTCCAGGTTCAGTTCCGGCGATAAAAGCTTCTTTAATTGAGCGTGCTCCATCAGATCTTTTTCCTGTTTTTGAATCAATATTTACAAATGTAATTCCATCAGGAATTGCAAAGTCATCCATGGGATAATCTTTCAAAACATTTTGCATATATTTTGTCCAAATAGGTAAGGCTGTTCCAGCGCCGGTTTCACCGTGACCCATTGAACGTTGATCATCGTAACCCACCCAAACACCTGTCACTACTCGAGGTGAAAATCCAATAAACCAACCATCTCGGAAATCTTGAGTCGTTCCAGTTTTTCCAGCAACAGGTCTACCCAACACATTTGCTTTTGCAGCTGTACCGAACTGAACCACTTCTTTCATTAAGTGAGTCATGACATAGGCAACTCTTGGATCGAGTCTTTGTCCTTCGATCATTGGATAGTATTGAGCTTGATCCTTTTTAACTTCCTTTTTCTCTCCCTCGGGAGTGGGCGTAGCTACTGCAACTTTTTCAGAGTTTGTTTCTAAAACTCTTCCGTCACGATCTAGAATTTTTTCAAACATGACTCCTTGGAAGTTTTTTCCCTGAAGTGGAAATGCTGTAAAAGCCTGAACCATATCTTGAACGGATGCGTTTGCTGAACCCAGTGAAATAGATAAATCAGCATTAAATGGACCCTCAAGCCCCAATCTTTTAGCAGATTCAATTACAGTAGAAACTCTTACGTCCTGAACAATTTTAATCGTTGGAATATTTCTAGAGTTAATTAATGCTTGTCTAAAAGTAGTGTCTCCATAAAATTTTTCTTCGTAATTTTCTGGTCTCCAAGTTCCATTTTCTGCATCTTCAAAAACCACAGGAGAATCAACAATAATACTTGCTGGAGTGAATCCTTTCTCTAAGGCTGTTGCATAAATAATGGGTTTAAATGTAGAACCCACTTGCCGTTTTGCTTGAATCGCACGATTAAATTGTGATTGTCCGTAATCATAACCACCAACCATTGCTAAAATTTGTCCTGTTTGAACATCGACAGAATACAAAGCGCCTTGAATTTCAGGAATTTGAATTAATCTAGCCTTCCACCCATCTCTACTATTTGAAATTGCCTTAACCCAAACAACATCACCCTCGTGAAGAACGTCGGATATTTGTTTGGGAATTTTAGAAATTGCATCAGCAGGATGCGCCCAAAGAACCTGATCAAATGGGATATATACTTGAGTTAATCCAATGTTTGCATAGGCCATTTTTTTATCTGGCAACACCTGGGTAACTACTGCTTTAAATTTTTTTCCTGCAATTGTCTTTTCATAATTTGGATCAAATTCCTGAATTGCCGACTCTAAATCCAAAGTTCCTTCTTCAATTAAATATCGATAAGGAAATAATTCGTGAGTTAACTCTTTCTTTGCATCCGCCTTAAAAACTTCTCGTTCTTTTGGATTGAGATTTTTAATGGGGCCTCGGTAACCTTTTCTTTGATCAAAATCCTCAAGACCCTCTTCCATCGCTGAAGTTGCATATTCGTAATACTTTATTCCCGCGGGTACCACTACAGTGAGTGCCTCTTCATATAGCGCTTTTTCACCATACTTTTGAGATAAGTGTCTGCGTAAATGCTCTACAAAATGGGGCGCAAGCTTTTGTTCGGTTCCATCATTGACATAAATCTTTACGCGTTCCGTGCCGGCTTTTTTCTGTTCCGCTTCATTGATGTATTTGTTTTCTCGCATTCTTTTTAAAACATAAAGTTGTCGTTCTTTAGCTTTTTTCGGATTGAGAAGGGGGGAGTACTTTCCAGGAGCCGTTGGCAATCCTGCAATTAATGCCATTTCTGCGATGGAAAGTTTTTTTACATCCTTATGAAAATATGTTCTTGCTGCTGCCTGAACGCCATAAGATCCACTACCAAGATAAATCTGATTTAAATACAGATACAAAATCTCTTCTTTGGTAAGTGCTTTTTCTAATTGAAACGCTACAAAAAGCTCTCTTACCTTTCTAATGATATTCCTATCTGGACTAAGATATAATGATTTTGCAATTTGTTGTGTAATGGTACTTCCACCTTGAACCACTTGTCCTGCTAAAAAGTTTGCAACGGCTGCTCTTGCAATAGCTAAAAAATTTACGCCCTGATGTTCAAAAAAAGTTGAATCTTCTGCCGATAAAAAAGCTTGAACCAATTTTTGTGGAATTTGATCGTACGGAGTGAGGTATCTTTTTTCTTTATAGAACTCCGCCATCACTTTTGTTTGTCCGTTTTCGATGGAGACAATTTGAGTTACTCCGAGTGGTCGATAATCTGAAACTTTATTAATTTCTGGCGAGTCTTGAGAAATCTTTTTATATACATAAAAAGCTGCACCAACGCCAACAACAGCTAGACACATTCCAATAAATATAATGGATTTGAGACTTACTTTAATTGAGAACTTTTTCTTTAGTCGAGCCATTAAATGATTCTAACTTTAATTCAATTTTTTATCCAATGGATGAGGTATTCATGATTCCCATCTGTGCCCAAAATTGGTGATGGAATCATTCCTTTGACGCTTAATCCAATTTCTTTTTCGGCCCAAGCAACCGTTTCACTCATCACGCTTTGTGCTATTTCTTGATCTCTAACAATTCCACCCTCTTGAACCCATTCTTTAGCCACTTCAAATTGTGGCTTAAATAAAACCACCAATTCTGTTCCAACTTTCATCACTTTTTGCAGTGCAGGCAAAATCAATTTTATGGAGATGAATGAAACATCCATCACCATAATGTCAAAGTAGGTATTAAAATGATCAAATTCTAGATATCTAGCATTATAGTTTTCTCTTGAATCTACTCTTGGATCTGATCTTATTTTCCAAGCAAGCTGATTGGTACCAACATCAATGGTGAATACTTTTGTAACTCCAGAATCTAAGAGTATCTCAGTAAACCCACCTGTAGACGCTCCTACATCTAATGCCATCTTGTTTTTTACATCGATCTTAAACTCTTCTAATGCTTTTTTTAATTTAAGTGCCCCACGTGACACGTATTTTATCTCAGGTTCCCTTAGTCTAAAATTTCCCTCTTTTGAAACCAACGTTCCAGGTTTTAATATGGGTTCATCATTTAGAAGTACATGACCTGCTAATATCATCGCCTGTGCTTTTGCCTGAGTTGAAATGATTCCCAACTCAACCAAAACTTTATCAATTCGATCTAATTGTTTTTTTTTAGTCGCCAAGATATTTATTCAGGATTAAACGGCTTTGTTTCAACCGTGTCTGCGTTTGCTTTTGTAAGTATTTCAACCTTTTGCTCGGCTTGAGACAATAAGGTTTGGCACTGTTTAACTAGGCCTACGCCTTCTTGAAAAGCGGTGAGTGCATCTTCGAGTGGCAGCGTTCCTGTTTCTAGATTTTTTACGAGAGTTTCTAGTTTTTGTAAGGATTCTTCAAAATTTGCAGATGATTTACTCATGTACTACTCAGATAACACATTGATCACTCGCGGGGAAACGGGAATCAATGTTGATTTTATTATATCTTTATTTTCATTCATTAATTGTGCTTGAACAAGTCCTTCCGGAACCTGAACGGATAAAAACCTTGGACAGAGTCCCTCTAGTGGGTAATCCAAACTTAGTTTTTGATCACATAACACTGAATAGCTTTTAGATTCTAAACCAAATTTTTCAGTTAGATTTTCGATCTTTGCGATGTAGTGATTTCTGAATGCATCAATCTTTTTTGTATTGAACTCGCCCAAAATCATTCCACTTTGGTCATTTAAGTTTATGTTTACCTGTTTTAGCCAAGTGTAAATTAACTTTTCTGGATATTGCTTTAATATAAACACACCCTTGCGAGTACGTTTATTTAATTGGTATCGGTATTGGTAGCTTTTTTCACCGTTTAATTTAGATGAAACATCAACAAAAACTGGATATCCAGGAATTACGTTTATGTTTCTTAGGATTGCTAAGCCGTTTGAGTTTGTTTTAGTTTGAACTTCCGTTTGTGTTGAAATACCAACCGTCAGTCCACTTATATCATTTTGAGAATCTTTTTGTTCTCCTTTTACAATTTTGATGGGCACATTAATTGTTATTGGAGCAACTAAATCTAAATAGGTAACTGTTCCGCTTAAAACGGGTGTAAATATGGTTGTGTTTTCATCTTGTTTCTTTTGTGAAACTAACTCAACTACACCGGCACCCGGTTCTACATTTAGGATGATGAAATATTTTTTTGCATTCAATTCAAAATATTCAACCTCTTCTGATCTACCAGAAAATTCAATTTTGTATCCGTCTGGAAGTTTACCTAAGATCATTCCCATTTCGCTCGAATAATGAACTCCAGATTTGATTGCTAAAAGTGCTACTGAGTTTTGATCTAATAATAGTGTACCGTTTGAACTAACTTGTGGGTAGTAACTCAACAGAGGGAAATATCCTTCTGTTTCCACCTTTACCCAGCCTTCTTCGTTCCCGTTTTTGGATATCCATGTTTTGCGCGTTGGGCAAATTTGAGTAGCCTCTTGGATTTCATTTTGTATAGGCTTTAATAAATTCATCTTAGGAAGCAAACTGCATTCTTTAGAGTCTTTAGTAAAACTTTGTTGATCACTATTGGTATCGTTTTGAACGTCGTTGTTGTGATCGATTTCATCCTCGACTGGAGTTGCCGTCGGCTTTTTATAGTTTGTTACTACAGGAGTTTTAATTTTATTATTCGATACATAGGATTCAATATGCTTCTCTAAAAGTGCATTTTCAATTTTTTTACCTAAATCAATATCGTTATTTTCAGTTATTTTTATTGGTTCTACTCTCACTTGAGCTGAGCTTTGTTCAATATTTACTTTGATTGAATCTTTTTCTATCGGCTTATTAATAATAGGTTCATTTATTTTTGCATTGCTCGATTGTAATTGTATATTTGGTTTTGTTTTTTGAGTATTCAAGTGGTGAGTACTCATTTTATATTTAGTCGCAATAGCTTGTAATGGCATTTTAGTCGCCGAAGAAGATGCAATCACAATTGACTCTGTTTTTAACGGAGTATTGTTCATCACCATGATAAAATTGTTGCTCAATTTTTTTGATGCGATTTGGTAATCTTGAAATAAATCAGTGCTATTAATTTTTGCAACAACGTTTGCTAATTTATCAAAATTACTATGTTTGGTAGCTAGGCTAACTTTTCTATAGTTCTTGATGCTTTTTTCAAGATGAAAATCTGCTAATTTTATTTCTTGGTTTCCAATATTTGAAGCGGGATAATCAACAGTAGCTAACGATACTTTTTCTTGATTAATTGCTGTCGAAATCCAGTTAATTTTAGAGTAACTAATTTCTCTATTTGAAAAAATATTATCTATTTTTATAGTATTAAAATTTGCACCAGAGACAAAGCCTGAAAGAAGGCACGCCGAAGTAACAAGAGTAAAGCGTAATGCTTTTGGTGAAATGAATCCGTTCATTTTTAAATCTAACTTAATGATGAAGTATTAATCTTCAATTCACAAATAAAAAAAGGACCAACGATTAGTCAGTCCTTTTTAAATTTTTGAATAGCCAAAAAATTGAATTAATTGTCAATGCTTTGACGGATAATAGATCTTTGTAGTTTCAATTGGTATTTTTTGAATGCATGTTCATCAAGACCTGCTTCGCTTAGCATTTTTTCTGCTTTTGCTTGAGCGTGTTTTGCACGAACCTTATCAATCTCACCAGCCAGCTCAATAGTTTCAGCAATTACTTTCACGGTTCCATTTTCAATATTCAGGAACCCAGTAGAAATCACTCCTACTACCTTCACTGATTTAGATGACGTATAAACAAAACGTCCTGTATCTAAAGTGGAGATCATGTCGGCATGCCCAGGGAGAACTTCAATCTCACCTTCAACCGTAGTAATGATTAACGATTGAATTGGTTCGTCTTGAAGTAATTTTCTCTCTGGAGCTAAAATGCTGAGATTAAAAGTATTCATATTAATTCAAAGTCTTCGCTTTCTCGATCGCGTCTTCAATTCCACCAACCATGTAAAATGCTTGCTCTGGAAGAAGATCGTGTTTACCTTCAGCGATTTCACGGAAACCACGGATAGTATCTTCGATCTTCACAAATTTACCAGCAAGACCGGTAAATTGCTCAGCTACGAACATAGGTTGAGAGAAGAAACGCTCAATTTTACGAGCACGCGCAACGGTCTTCTTATCATCTTCAGATAATTCATCCATACCAAGAATGGCGATAATATCTTGAAGATCTTTATAACGTTGAAGAATCCCTTGAACCAAACGAGCTACACGATAGTGTTCCTCACCAACAATTTTTGGATCTAGAACGCGCGAAGTAGATGCAAGTGGATCAACTGCAGGGAAAATAGCTTTCTCAGCAATAGAACGACTCAAGTTTGTTGTTGCATCCAAGTGAGCAAAAGTTGTTGCTGGAGCTGGATCGGTGTAGTCATCGGCAGGAACGTATACCGCTTGAATAGAAGTAATTGAACCCTTATTTGTTGAAGTAATACGCTCTTGAAGTTCGCCCATCTCTGTTGCGAGAGTTGGTTGATATCCCACTGCTGAAGGAATACGACCCAAGAGAGCCGACACTTCCGCACCTGCTTGAGTAAATCGGAAAATGTTATCTACGAATAAAAGTACGTCGCGATTTTCTTCATCACGGAAATACTCAGCGATCGTCAAAGCAGAAAGAGCAACACGAGCACGCGCTCCTGGTGGTTCATTCATTTGTCCGTAAACGAGGGCGGTCTTGCTCAATACGCCCGCCTCTTTGAATTCGTAATAAAGATCGTTACCCTCGCGAGTACGCTCACCCACACCCGCGAATACAGAATATCCACCGTGTTGGGTTGCAATGTTATTAATCAATTCCTGAATGGTCACAGTTTTACCTACGCCGGCACCACCGAAGAGACCAATTTTACCACCCTTAGCGTAGGGTGCAATCAAGTCGATTACTTTAATACCTGTGAAGAATGGCTCAACAGAAGTTGATTGTTCTTTAAATGCTGGAGCTGCACGGTGAATGTCCCATGTTTTTTTATGAGTTAAAGGACCCGCTTCATCTACCGGTTCACCCACTACGTTCAAAATACGACCAAGAGTTTCAGGTCCTACTGGCATTTGAATTTGTGCACCGGTATCAAGCGCAGGCTGTCCACGAGTGAGACCATCAGTTGCATCCATCGCGATACAACGAACAGAGTTTTCACCTAAATGTTGTGCCACTTCCAAAACTAAGTTCCATTCATTTGGACCATTGGTTTTATTGGTCACTCTCACCGCTTGAAAAATCGGTGGAACTTTACCATTTGCAAACTCAACGTCTACTACTGGTCCGATCACCGCTTTGATTTTTCCTAAATTCTGCTGTCCTGTTGTCGCTGACATCTAATTCTCCTTCGATTATTTATAACTTAAACTGTTTTTTGGGACTCACTACCCGCAATAATTTCTAACAATTCTTTAGTGATTCCGGCTTGGCGTTGTTTGTTGTATTGCAATGTCAACTTCCGGATCATGTCACCAGCGTTTTTAGTCGCGTTCTCCATAGCACCCATACGAGCACCATGTTCAGAAGCTTGCGCCTCTAAGAAAGCTTTAAAAATTTGGATGGTAAAATACTTTGAAGCTAAAGAATCATACAATTCTTTTTTGCTCGGAACAAAAATAGCAAGGTCACGATTCTTAGCTGCATCAGCTCCAGTTGCTTCAGCGAGGGGAAGCACTTTATCTGTTTTAATTTCTTGGGTAATCGCGTTTTTGAACTCATTAAACACGAAGTAAACTTCATCCACTTCACCTTTGTCGTATAAAGGAGAAATTACTTTTGCTAATTCCGTTGCTCTACGAAATGTGATTTTTTGACCAAATTCTTCATAATGAGCAATATCGGCTTTAAATCTAAGTTTGATAATTTCTTGAACTTTTTTACCTACGAAAACACATTTTACTGCATTTCCTTGGGCTTGCTTATCAGTCAAAAACTGAGAAGCAGCGCGGATCACAGTAGCATTGTAACCACCGCAAAGACCACGGTCTGAACTAAAGGCAACCAATAAACTTACTGGTTTGCGGTTTATGCTTCCAGTGTCTTCAGAGTTTCCTTCGGAGAGAGCGCTCATTAAGTTGGCAATTTCTCGCGCATACGGACGCTGACTTAAGATCGCATCAGTAGCTCGGCGAAGTTTTGCCGCAGAAACCATCTTCATTGCTTTAGTGGTTTGCTGAGTATTCTTCGTAGAAGTAATTCGTTTTTTGAGGTCTTTGATACTAGCCATTTTTTTTCCTAGTTAAAAGTCTTCATGAAAGCTTTGATCGCTTCTTCTAGTTTTGCCTTAGTTGCATCATCAATTTTTTGTGTTTTCACAATTGATTCAGTCACTTCTGGGCTGTTTTTAGCAAGATAAGCTTGGAATTGATCTTCAAAATCAGCAATTTTATCTAGTGGAACGCTGTCTATAAAACCATTCACACCTGCGAAAATAGAAGTAATTTGTTTTTCAACAGCAAATGGAGTGTATTGAGCTTGCTTCAACAGTTCTACCAATCGTTGACCACGCGCCAACTGACGTTGAGTTGCAGGATCAAGATCAGAACCAAATTGTGCGAATGCTGCCTTCTCGCGATATTGCGCAAGATCAAGACGAAGCGTACCGGCAACTTGTTTCATCGCTTTAATTTGAGCAGATCCACCCACACGAGAAACTGATAAACCCACGTTTACTGCTGGACGAACACCACTGTTAAATAAATCTGAATCCAAGAAAATTTGTCCGTCGGTGATGGAGATCACGTTCGTAGGAATATAACCAGAAACGTCACCCGCTTGAGTTTCAATAATTGGAAGCGCAGTAATACTTCCAGCACCTTTTTTATCGCTCAACTTTGCGGCGCGCTCTAACAAGCGAGAGTGAATGTAGAACACGTCTCCTGGGTAAGCTTCGCGTCCTGGAGGACGGCGAAGTAAAAGTGATAATTGACGATAAGCTTGAGCTTGTTTTGTTAAATCATCATAAACAATGAGTGCATGCATTCCGTTATCACGGAAATACTCAGCCATAGTTACTCCAGTGTATGGAGCTAAAAATTGAAGTGGAGCTTGATCAGAAGCGCCTGCTGTCACAACGATTGTATATTCCATTGCTCCAGCTTTTTTCAAACGATCTACCACTTGTGCAACTGTAGATTGTTTTTGTCCGATCGCTACATATACACAATAAACATTTTTGCCTTTTTGATTGATGATTGTATCAATCGCAATAGCGGTTTTACCCGTTTGGCGGTCACCAATGATTAACTCGCGTTGTCCGCGTCCGATTGGAATCATCGCATCGATGGCTTTAATTCCAGTTTGTAGAGGCTCATGTACCGATTTACGATCAATGATTCCTGGGGCCTTCACTTCAATGAGGCGAGTTTCTTTTGCTTTTAAATCACCTTGTCCATCAATCGCTTGTCCAAGAGCATTCACAACGCGACCAAGTAGTTCTTTACCAACTGGCACTTGAACAATTTTTCCAGTACGTTTAACAATTGAACCTTCACGAATTTGAGTTTCATCACCCAAAATTACAGCACCAACAGAAAGCTCCTCTAAGTTAAGAATCATTCCTGAAACGTTGTTACCGAAATCAACTAACTCTCCGGCCATTACTTTATCTAAACCGTAAATTTTTGCTACACCATCACCTACCGCTAATACTGTTCCTGTCTCAGAAACATCAAGACGGCTGTCTAGGTTGGAAAGTTGGCTCTTGAGTACTTCTGCAATTTCGTTGGCTTTTAAGCTCATTTTCTTTTTCCTTCTTTTAGTTCAAGCAACCACCGCCAGGTGGTGCATTTAATTTTTACTGAAAACTGTCTTTAACTTTATTTAACTTGGTGCGAACTGTGCCATCGTAGGTTTTTTCACCTACAGTTACTCTTAATCCTGCAATTAAACTTGGATCTACTTTTTCTTTTAAATGAACTTTTTTATTCATTTTTTTAGAAATTGCCATTTCAATTGAATTCACTGTTCCTGCGTCCAATGGAATCGCACTAACAACTTCGCCAATTAATCCACCGCTTTTTTGAACTTGGATCGATTCAACTTCAGCTAAAATAGAACCAAGAATCCCTAATCTATTGCGCTTAATTAACATCGAAATAAATTTTTCAGAAATCGGAGATAAATTCATTTTTTGAGAAAACAATTTTAGAGCACCTTGTTTTTCGTCGTCACCCAAAACAGGGTTATCAAAAACTTTAATCATCAATGGAGATTCAACTGCTAGCTTTGAAAAGGCATCAAGCTCTTTAATTACGGATTCCATCGAAAACTTAGATCCCGGAGCGGATAAAACATCCACTAATACCTGTGAATAAAGTCTAATCGCCTTCATGCTGAAACCTCTTTCACAAACTGCTCATTAATTCCTTTATGAGTTTGTTCATTAAGTCCTGCTTTAACTTTTTCTTCTACTAAGCCAATGATTTGTCCTGCAATGCTTTTGGTCACTTGCTCGCGGATTTGAACTTCTAAAGATTTTCTATTTAGCTCTGCTTCAGTATTCATTTGGGCAATAATTTTAACTGAAGAATCTTTAATCTCTTTTACCTGAGATGCTTCGCGCTCTTTCCAATCAGAAAATACAATCTCTTTTTCTTTTTGAAGGTTTGCAAATCTAGCTTCAATCTCTTGTTTTTTACTGTTTGCAGTAGCCGTTTGTACTTTAGCTTTATTTAATCCTTCGCTCACTTCTTCAAAGCGAGTTTTCATAAACTTCACAAAAGAATCTTTTGTTTTATAAATAATAAAAGCGAGAAGCCCAAAAAGATGAATAGCCGGGAGTAATAGTTTTTCCATTTTATTTTCCTGCCAATACCTTTTGAGTAATTGTTTCTGCCATTGAAGCAACTTGAGTTTTTAACTCTGATTCAACCTTTGTTGCATCACCTTGAAGTTGATCAAAAACTTTTTTATATTCTTTTTTAAGCTCTTCTTTGTGCTTTAAAAGAGCCGCATCCTCTTGTGATCTTGCATTAGTTAACGCTTGATCGTGTTGAGATTTTGCCTCTGTACGAATTTGTGAAAGTGTTTTTTCGTATTCACTTATTTTTAGCTCTACTGCTTTTAAAAGTTCAGTAGCTCCTTCAACATCATTTTTTAAACTTTGGTTACGTTTTTCGATGATTTTTTGAAAGGGCTTTAAATAGATGGCGGAGAGTGCAACAAAAAAAATCGCAAAAAGTGCGAATTGAATTAGAAATGTATTATTAACTTCAAGCTGCTCAAGTATTTCGTTCATGTTGGTTCAACCATGCTATCAGCTCTTATTTATTGAGCTTTTTTTATTAAAAAATTGAATAGGTTGTCCAGTTAGTTATCATGGGCTCTCAGAAGCGGTCAAGAAAGTTATCTCATTTTGTTGGTGCCTTCAAAGATCACACCCTCTTCAACCTTTAAACTTGGCGTACTCATTTCACCGCGAAATATTGCAGGCTTTCTGATTTCAACACGGTACTTTGCGTTAATTTCTGCCTCAACTCTGCCATAGATAATGACCACGCCTGCGTGAATTTGTCCCTCAACGCGCCCAGACTCTCCAACCACAAGTACATCTGGTGTTTCAATTTTTCCTCGCAGCGTTCCATTAATATGAAAGCAACCGCTGTAAGCCAAAGTTCCTTCGAACACTGCATTAGAGTCCAAAACTCCAGTGACCTGATCAGCAACAACTTCTGGAACGATGAAATTTTCTAGCTTAAAATTTGCCATGACCTATCGAGCATCTCCTAAAAGCAAAGATACAATTCGATTCATTTCCTCTAAAGATGAAAAGTGAATTTTCACTTCTCCTGATTTTTCACCCTTCACTTCAACTTTGGTCATATATTTACGAGTTAATAATTGAGTGAGACGCATGGTATCTGGATTAATTCCAATTCCAGCACTTTTTTTGGTTTCTTGTTTTTTAGGTGCGATAGCAGCCTTTTTTTCTTGGGCTGTTTTTTCAGTTTGTCTTACGCTTAGATTTTTTTCTAAAATCTCTTTCGCTAATCCTTCACGCTCACTGGTGTCTTCGATAGATAAAAGCGCCTTAGCGTGTCCGCGAGATAGGTTGCCTTTTTTTAATTGTAATAAAATGAAATCAGAAAGTTTTAGAATACGTAATGCATTTGCAATTGTTGCACGATCTTTACCCATTCTTTTCGCGAGATCTTCTTGAGACAATTGAAATTCTTGCATCAATTGAAAATAGGCAAGTCCTTCATCTACACAATTTAAATCTTCGCGTTGAATGTTCTCAACAATTGCTAGCTCTAAAGCCTCACGATCCGTGCTTTTTCTCATCACTACAGGCACTGTTTTTAGTCCTGCAATTTTTGAAGCTCTCAATCGACGCTCGCCCGCAATCAACTCATACTGCTCACCGTTTTTTCTAACGATGAGTGGTTGAATTAATCCGTTTTCACGAATGGATTGAGCAAGCTCTTGAAGTGCAGTTTCATCAAATTCGCGACGTGGCTGAAATTCATTTGCTTTAATTTCATCTACACCAATCACCGAAATGCCCATGTGACGATCACGGTTTAAACCCGGTTGTTCGTTAGGATCAACATTCGGTCTGCCGAGTGGGGTGGAATTTAAAATCACTGAAGCTGAATTCATAGAATTCGGACTAGTTGCGCTTGTGGATCCAGGAAATAAAGACGCTAATCCCTTACCTAGAACTGATTTGTTTTGATTTAAATTATTATTTTGTTTTGGAGTTTCCATACTGCTTAAGCCCCTAATTCAGGTGTAAATGTTGATTTTTGAATTTCATGCGTTTTAGTCAGAACTTCGCGCGCAAGATCTAGGTAAGCCGTGCAGCCCTTTGAGTTCACATCATAAAGAATGATTGGTTTACCAAACGAAGTGCATTCGCTGAGTTTAATATTTCTAGGAATTACCGTTTTAAAAACGAGCTCACTAAAATGAGTTCTCACTTCTTTTTCTACTTCATGACTTAATTTTAATTGAGAGTTAAACATGGTTAAAACAATGCCTTCAATTTCAAGTGTAGGATTTACACTTTGGCGAATTAATCCAATGGTAGTCATCAGTTGCCCCAAGCCTTCTAATGCAAAGTATTCTGCTTGTAGTGGAATAAGAACTGAATCCGCTGCGGTTAAAGCATTTACAGTGAGAAGCCCTAAAGTTGGGGGGCAATCAATAAAAATGTAATCGTATTTGCTTTTCACTTCTTGAAGTGCAGCTTTTAATTTTCCTTCTCTCGCAAACGCGCCTACCAATTCAACTTCGGCTCCTGCTAAGTGTGGGTTGGCTGGCAATAAATCTAAGTGATCAATTTCAGTGGCACGGATTGCATTCGCAATTGCAACCTCACCCATCAACACATGGTAAGTGGTTGCTCCTCCGTCTTCAATATTTGGACTCACTCCAACCGATGAAGACGCATTTCCTTGTGGATCAAAATCTACGAGCAAAACTTTTTTATCTGCGAGTGAAAGTGATGCGGCTAAATTTACTGTGGTGGTTGTTTTTCCCACTCCGCCCTTTTGATTTACGACTGCAATAATTTTTCCCATGCTTTACCTCTGTATATATATGAGCCGGGCGTATATTCCGGAGAACCGTTTCTACATCTAATTGCTCATAATCTAAATCACAAAAACAAAAAGGGGGCTGGCTTGTCATATAGACGAGCTCAAGCCCCGATTGATATTGTCCATCGCATTATTGTGACTCCCAGGAAAATCTTCAATAATTAAGTGTGGTTGCGGTGAGGATCAATATTGCTAACCAAATTTTTTACTGCTTATGGGAAAATTCTACCTATTATTTTATGGATATCAATAGAAAAGATTATCCATTATTACTTTTTTTTAAGATTAATCAAAATTCTGTATTTGTCGCCGGAAGAGTACTCTTGTGAATGACTAACCGTCAATTTTTTGCCGAATCTACTTAATTGAGCTTCTTTCCACTCTTCAGACCAGCCCTTACTCTTAAATAAAATGAAATTGTTCCACGTGGAACAATTAGAAATCCATCCTGCTATCTTCTCTACCGTACCTACAGCTCTAGCAATAATAGTGTCAGGCTCAATTTCGTTAATGACCAGTTCCACCCTTGAGGAAGAAACTAATACATTTTTCAATCCCAACTCTGCGGCCGCATTTACCAAAAATTCAGCCTTCTGAGTTTCAGAATCACACAAAAACCACTCTCTACCCTCTTCTAAATCAATAGAGGCCGCCAAAAGGCCAGGAACACCACAACCAGAGCCGATATCTAGAACAGCATCACCTAAAGTTTCCATTTTAAATAGCTCTAATACATCGATCAAATGGCCATCTATAAAATCATTTACACCCAAAATTCTTGTTAAATTTTGTATCTCATTTTCTCGGTGTAAAATTTCAGCAAATTTACTTGCACGAAAAACCTGCTCCGGCGTCAGGCTGAATTGTTTTTGATCAATTCTAGTTTGGATAGCCTTTGAAAACTGTTCTTGAGACGGGGTACTTGATTCAGTAATCATGACTTAATTTGCTCGATCCTATTTATGTGCTTATTTTTAATGAAAATCATCAAATTTGCTACTGCAGCGGGAGTTACTCCGGATATACGAGACGCTTGGCCAATATTTTCAGGGCGTGTTTCTAATAATTTACTTTTAATCTCGTTTGATAAACCAGGAACAATTTTATAATCAAATGAAGTTGGTATTTTCATGAGTTCAGCGTTACGAACTCCTTCAAGCAACTGAAGATCCTTTTCGATATATCCATTATACTTAATTTGAATTTCAACTTGCTCAAGAACTGAAAAATTAATTTCATCAGTTACAAACCCAAGCTTAGCAAGAATTGAAAAATTAACTTCTGGACGTCTTAACAAGGCCTCAGCGGAAATGCGGTCTTTAATTTCTGTTAGTCCTAGGCCAGTAAAAAGTACATTAGTGGCAAGAGTTGGATAAAAGTAAAAACTAGAAATTTCTGATTTCAGCTTTTCAATTTTAGAAAATTTAATATCAAAAATATTCTTTTCACGATCACCCAACATTCCAACCTGAATGGCGCGAGGTGAAAGTCTTAGATCTGCATTATCTTCACGAAGAAGAAGTCTATATTCTGCGCGCGACGTAAACATGCGATAAGGTTCATCTGAACCCTTCAAAATAAGATCATCAATCATGACCCCAATGTATCCCTCATGACGCGATAAGATAAATTCTGGTAAACCCAAAGTATAATGAGCTGCATTAATTCCTGCAATAATCCCCTGACCCGCCGCTTCCTCATAACCAGAAGTTCCATTCACTTGGCCTGCGAAGAAAAGACCAGGAACGTCCTTGCATTCTAGAGTTCCCTTTAGCTGCCTTGCGTCAACAGAGTCATACTCTACTGCATATGCATATCTAATAAATACGGCTTTTTCTAAACCAGGAATTGAATGAACAAACTCTTCCTGCACTTCAATCGGGAGAGAAGTAGAAATTCCATTTACATAAATTTCATCCACATCTAAACCCTCAGGCTCTAAAAAAAGCTGATGGCGATCTTTATCTTTAAAACGTGAAATTTTATCTTCTATAGAAGGACAATAACGTGGACCAATGCCAGTAATTGCTCCGCTATACATTGCCGACAAACCAATATTTTTTTCAATAATGTCGTGTGTAGTTTGATTGGTATAAGTTAAATAACAATTTACTTGAGGAAGCGCAGGGTAAACATCTGCTCCATGGTAAAAAGAAAAAGGAAGTAAAACTTCATCACCTGGTTGTGGAGTGGTAACGGTCCAATCGATTGAATCTTTATGCAGTCTTGGTGGTGTGCCTGTTTTAAGACGACGAAGACTTAACCCTAAGATTTTTAAATCTTCACTCAGAGTTTTAGAAGATTTATCTCCTAGTCGTCCGCCCTCTTCTTGCTCTTTCCCCCTGTGCATGATCGCACGTAAAAAAGTTCCTGAAGTGATGACCACTGATTTTGCGCGAATTTCACCTGTATATTCTGTGCTAGAAATTTTAACGCCTAAAACTTGTTTTATACCCAAATCATTATTTTCAATGATGAGACCACTCACTTCTCCCTCAATAATCTCCAAACCAGGAAGAGACTTCAAAAGAGATTGCATATTTTCAGCGTAAAGTTTTTTATCGCACTGGGCGCGCGAAGAGCGAACGGCCGGACCTTTGCTAGAATTCAATCTTCTAAATTGGATGGTTGATAGATCGGTGATTCTTCCCATCACGCCACCAAGTGCATCAACTTCTTTTACCATTTGGCCTTTAGCTAATCCGCCGATGGCTGGGTTACAAGACATTGCACCAATCTTGTTTTGATCAAGTGTGATCATAGCAGTGCGCGCACCTAATGTAGCGGCAGCATTTGCAGCTTCACATCCAGCGTGACCGCCTCCAATAACAATAACATCGTAATATTTCATAAAACTGAAGCGATTAACTACCGCTGAGGTGCATTTTTGTCGATGTAATTGATTATTTCTTCGAGAGTAGTTCCGGGAGTAAAAATCATATGAGCTCCGGCTTCTTTCAGAGAATCAAAATCTTCTTCGGGAATAATTCCACCCACTAAAAAGAGAGTGTCATTCATACCTGCGGATCTTACCCCATTGATCACTTCTGGGACGAGGGCATTATGGGCACCAGAAAGTACACTGATTCCAACTACATGGGCGTCTTCTTGAATGGCAGCCTGAACGATCATTTCGGGCGTTTGGTGTAATCCAGTATAAATCACTTCAAATCCGGCATCTCTCAAAGCTCTGGCAATCACTTTGGCGCCTCGATCATGCCCATCTAGGCCTGGTTTAGCGATTAAAACTCTGATTTGGTTGCGTTTATTCATTTCCATAACCTACCGAAATCTTTAGGAAAAATCAATTTTAACAAAAAAATAGGTTAAGTATATGTAATTATTACACAAACTTAACCTATATTAGTCTCCCCTGAATTTCTGGAGGAGAGCCTGAGCCAATGGCAGCAATAATAGGAAAAGTAATAACTCACCCATTGTTCCCCACTTTCTCTGTGGCAAAACTAAACCATCAACACATTATTATAATTCTTAATCAGCAATGCTTATGCCAAAGAGTAAAAAAATATTTCGGAAACATTACAATTGTTTTATGAGGTGCGTAACGAGTTATCCAATTAAGAGACGTTTAAATAACTATTATGCACCAGTGCGATTTGAACTAATGACTTAGAATTTACCGTCTTCTCGATATTCTCCATACACACCACGAAGAGTGTCGCAAACTTCTTGGAGGGTAGAATAAACTTTAACCGCTTCTAAAATTGAAGGCATCAAATTCACACCTTTTTCAGCTGCTTCTTTCACATCGGAAAGACACTTTTTAACAGCAACGTTATCGCGACGAGCTTTAAGCTCTTTTAGTTTTTGAATCTGCTTTTCTCCAACAGTGCGATCAATGTACAATGTTCCCATTGTTCTTTTCGCTTCTTGTTGTTGAAATTTATTCACTCCAACCATTACCTTTTCTTTACTCTCTAATTGCCTTTGAAAACGATAAGCACTATTTGCGATTTCAGATTGAGGATAACCATTTTCAACTGCTTTAACCATTCCACCCATTTCATCGATTTTATCAATATAGGCGAGAGCATCTTTTTCAACTTTATTGGTGAGATATTCAACCAGATAAGAACCACCTAGTGGATCTGCAAAATTAGCTACCCCACTTTCTTCAGCAATGATTTGTTGTGTACGAAGCGCAATCACCACGGCTTCATCGGTAGGTAGGGCTAAGGTTTCATCCATTGAATTTGTATGAAGTGAATTTACACCTCCCAAAACACCTGCCATTGCTTGAACAGCAACACGAACAATATTGTTCATTGGTTGTTGAGCCGTTAAAGAAACTCCTGCTGTTTGAGCGTGAGTGCGAAGCATCCATGATTTTGGATTTTTAGCTCCGTATTTATCTTTCATTTTTCTAGCCCAAATTCTGCGAGCTGCACGAAATTTAGCAATCTCTTCAAAAAAATCATTATGAACATCAAAAAAGAAACTTAATCTTGGAGCGAATTCATCAATATCCATTCCACGCTTTACTGACTCTTCAACATAAGCCAATCCATCTGCCAACGTGAAGGCTAGTTCTTGGACAGCTGTCGCTCCGGCTTCACGAATATGGTAACCAGAAATTGAAACTGTATTCCAATTTGAATAATGTTTTGTTCCATATTCAATTGTATCAATCACACATTTAACTGCTGGAGCAATTGGGAAAAGCCACTCTTTTTGAGCAATGTATTCTTTTAAAATATCATTTTGAAGAGTTCCGCGAACCTTTTCTTTTGGAACACCTTGTTTTTCAGCCATTGCATAGTACATGGCAAGAATTACAATTGCTGGTCCGTTGATGGTCATCGATGTAGTCACATCACCAAGCGGAATACCCGCAAATAACCTTTCCATATCTTCTAAAGAAGAAACAGAAACACCACATTTGCCTACTTCTCCCAGTGATTTTGAGGAATCACAATCGTATCCCATTAATGTTGGCATATCAAAAGCAGTGGATAAGCCTGTTTGACCTTGTTCTAATAGCAATTTAAAGCGTTTATTGGTTTCATCTGGAGATGCAAAACCTGCAAATTGGCGCATCGTCCAGAGTTTTCCACGATACATATTATGCTGAACACCGCGAGTAAAAGGAAACTCGCCTGGCAAACCAAGATCCTGATCAACATTGAAATTAATTTTTTCTAAATCTTCCGGAGTGCAAAGAAGTGGAACTTCCATGTCGCTCAAGGTGGTAAACCGCTCAGGGCGTGGCGGAGATTTTTTTTCAATTTCAGCTTTTTTCTTTTCCCACTCTGCACGCTTACTCATAGTTCATCCTTAAAAAATTAGTTTATTACTTTTTTGCAAGTTCATTTGCTGCGATCACAAGTTTTTGAATTTCACTTGTTCCTTCGTAAATTTCAGTAATTTTTGCATCACGAAAATTTCTCTCCACAACATATTCCTTTGTATAGCCGTAACCACCATGAACCTGAATGGCTTTTGTTGCTATCCACATTGCAGCTTCGGAAGCTGCAAGTTTTGCCATGGCCGCTTCACGCGCAAAGGGAAGACCTAAATCTTTTCTTTGAGCTGCAAACCAAGTCAACAAGCGAGCTCCTTGTAATCGGGTTGCCATTTCAGCAATATAAAATTGAATTGCTTGTAATTTTGCAATAGGAGCTCCGAACTGTTCGCGTTCTGATGCGAATTTTTTGGAAGCCTCAAGAGCACATGTTGCAATACCAAGAGCCTGAGATGCAATTCCAATTCTTCCGCCATCCAGTGTGCTCATAGCAATTTTAAAGCCTTCACCTTCTTTTCCTAATAAACACTCATCAGGAACAATCATGTCATCAAAAAACAATGATGCGGTTGAGGACGCGGTAATTCCAAGTTTATCCTCTAGCTTATTAACACTGAAACCTTTTGTTTTTGTATCAACAACAAATGCACAAATCCCTTTATGTTTTAATTCAGGATTAATAGTTGCAAGTAAAATGCAGTAATCTGCTTCGCGTCCATTGGTGATCCAGTTTTTTGAACCATTAATTTTATATCCACCTGGAACTTTTTCAGCGCGACACTTGAGGCCGGCGGGATCAGATCCATGACCTGGTTCAGATAAAGCAAAGCAACCTAGCTTGCTACCGCTTGCGAGCGGCTTTAAAAATTTTTCTTTTTGAAGATCATTACCAAACGCCTGAATTGGATAGCAAACTAACGAGTTGTTTACCGACATGATCACGCCAGTAGAGGCACAAGCAGCAGAAATAGATTCCATCGCCATTGCGTAGGTAACTGTATCTAGCCCAGCACCGCCCCACTTCTCTTCAACCATGATTCCCATCAAACCCATTTCAGCCATTTGCTTTACATTTTCAGTGGGAAACTCGCCCGATTGATCATGATGAGAGGCAACTGGTGCCACTGTTTTTTGAGCAAACTGATTAATTTGATCCATCATCATTATTTGTGATTCATCGAGATTTGGCCAAGTTTTTGAGTAGTCCATAATTTTTCCTTTCATCAATTTGATCACGATTTACAAAAAAAGTTAATTCAAAAAGACACTTAGCTGAGCTTGACAAAATTACAACGGAGTAAAAAACTAGAGACTATAAATTTTAAGGCAAAACTATGAAAAAAATTGATCTAAAACTATTCAGTGTTCTGATGCTCCTTGCTTTTGTAATTTACTTTGCTCAAACCAGAGATTTCGGATTGATGTTTGACGGTCTTACTTATTCAACTCTTGCTAAAAATATTTTAAGAACTGGGGATTGGAAAGTTCTTCATTATGACCTTAGGCAATATCCTGATGCATATTACCACCCACCCCTAGCAATGTGGATTCAGGCATTGATCTATAAGTACTTCGGGAGCGCTGAACCGATCTCTCGCATTTTTCCTGCAACATGTGCACTCCTCACTACAGGTATTTTGTTTTTATTTACTCGCGCTCGTTTTGGAATAACAGCGGCGTTTTGGGCAACGATCGCACTCATCACTTCAACTCGATTCATTAAATGGGGAACTAATTTCTATCTTGATGGAATTGCAGGATTCTTTAATTTTACAGGCTTTATTATTTGGATGTGGATGATCACTAAAACATCAAAAAACAATAAAACAGATCCATTGATTGCTGGATTTGCAGGTGTATTTTTAGGATTAGGATTCATGACGAAAGGTGTTGTGGCATTTCCTATTTTAGTGGCGGTATTGGTTTCAACTCTACTTTTTTTAAGCTTAAGAAACCTAATATTAATGTGTGTTTTTACTATAGGTGCCCTATTACCCATACTTGCCTGGATTCAACTCGGTGATGGATTGCATTACTTAGAAATGTATTTTAAAACATCTGCTTTTGGTCGCTCAAGTGAGTTGAATTTTCGACCATGGCAAAACATTCGAAACATTTGGATCCCATGGTGGCCTATTTTTGCCATTAGTATATTCACAGCTTTTAGAAAATTTATAAAAAGAGAAATGATCATCCCTTCGCTTTGTGCTGCTGCATTAGCAATGCCTTCGGCACTCACCTTTAGTGCTAATTATTTCGAACATTACATTACACCATTTTTTCCTTTTGCGTCTCTTCTGGTTGGAATTCAAATTTCAAATTGGATAAGAAAAGATTACGTAGAGAAATACTTAAAGTTTACCTTTGGTGCTGCCGTTGTTCTTGCTGTATTACTCGCTACCATTGCGCCGAATGTAAACAAACAAAAAGACATCCCTTCGATGTTATGGATTCGTGAAATAAACACTCTTCCAAAAGAGAAGTTAATCACAATTAGAAAAATCGTCTTCACCGAAAAAAGTGCTGAAATATGGCTAAATTTAGCAACAATTCTTGCTAAAACTAATTGGCAAGCAATTGGATTGTTTGGGGTGAATGAAAAGGCTGAGGCAAACACTATTCTAGTTACAAAAGCTGGTGAAATTCCTGATTCTTCTTGGAAAAAAATTCCTTACCTTTATGTAGAAGGAAATGATTTTTATTCTTCTGAAAATAATTTTTAGGAATACGTGTAAAAACCACGTCCAGATTTTTTACCCATCCATCCGGCTGCAACATATTGTTTCAACAAAGGGCAAGGACGATACTTAGAGTCGCCTAGTCCTTGATGAAGAATTTCCATAATCGCTAAACATGTATCAAGGCCAATAAAATCGGCTAAGGTGAGTGGTCCCATGGGTTGATTTGTTCCAAGCTTCATCGCAATATCAATATCTTCAACTGATGCAATTCCCTCATAAAGGGTGTAAACAGCTTCATTAATCATGGGCATTAAAATTCGGTTCACGGCAAATCCTGGAATATCGCGGGCTTCAATAAAAGTTTTTCCCATTTTTTCAGCCGTCGCACGAATCGTGGCAAAAGTTTCCTTTGAGGTTTGAATCGCACTAATTCCCTCAACCAACTTCATCACAGGAACTGGATTCATAAAATGCATTCCAGCAAACTGGGTTGGGCGCTTAGTTGCTGCAGCAAGTTCTGTAATACTAATTGAAGAAGTATTTGAGGCAAAAAGAGCAGAAGCTTTTGTAGTTAAATCCAGCTCTTTCCATATTTTTTTCTTCAGTTCAATATTTTCTGAAACTGCCTCGATGATTAAATCACAATCTTTTAAATCGGAGAGCGCATTCACACCCTTCAACCGAGATGTCGTGTTAGAAACCTCTTCTGCTGTGAGTTTTTGTTTTTGAACGGCTTTATCCAGTTGGGCTTTTATCTTCTCTATACCCACATTTGCACTTGATAGATTTTGATCTGCTATTAGTACTTCAAAACCATTTTGGGCAGCAACTTGTGCAATTCCTTGTCCCATTTGACCAGCGCCCACTACACCTATTAATTTTATATTCATCGTTATCCCCTAATGTAATTCTTATTTACCAATACAAAAATCAGAAAAAATTTTACCCAAAACATCATCAGGTAAAGTTTCACCTATTAATGCACCCAATTCACCCATTCCATGCCTAATGCCGGTAGCAAACATCACTAAATCTGAAGAATCTTTTGCTTCTCTTAAACATTTGAGCGATTTTTGTATCGCTTGAAGATGTTCAATTTGTGTAATCACCACTTCCCCCGGAGCTCGCTCAAGGAGTGTTTCTGCGATTGAAGCCATTTTTTCTGCTACTGGGGTAATTCCTTCTAAAGTGACTGATGAAATCCATGTCCAGTTACTGACTTCCGGAAATTCTTTTATTAATTGTTCTGTTATTAAATTTTGGTTTTTTGTTTCAACTTTATCTTTTTTCGTGATCACACCTAAAAAGTTTTTGTCTTTAACTGAATTTAAAAATGTTCTGATCTGATTTAGATTAGGATCGATACCGTCTACTACGACTAAAACTAGATCAGATTTTTGGGCTGCTTGAATGGTGCGTTCAATACCTATTTGTTCGATTTTGTCAGCATCATGATTTACGACCACACCCCTAAGGCCCGCGGTATCTGAAAGACGGAATGTAACATAACCTTTTTTTCCATGTAAATTCAGCTTTTCACGAACCACATCTCGAGTTGTGCCGGCAATGTCTGAAACAATGGATCGATCTTCGCCTAAAAGAGCATTAAAAAAAGAAGATTTTCCTGCATTAGGTAATCCGAATAAACTTACTGGAACTCCATCAGTAAACTTTTTTCCTCGATCAAAGCTTCCATTTAATCGCTCTAGTAATAAAACAATAGAATCAAGACGTTGATTTAAACGAGGAAGACTCACTTCATCTATATCTTGATCTGAAAAATCAATTCCAACTTCAGATAAAGTTGCAAGCTGCATGAGATCGGTACGAATTTTTTCAATCAGCTCATGTTGTGATCCAGAAAGTTTTTCTAGAGCCAGATCTAATGCAAAATCATTTTCTGCAATAATTAATTCCTTAATTGCTTCCGCTTGAGATAATTGCAATTTTCCATTTTTCACAGCCCGAAAAGAAAACTCGCCCGGTAAAGCCAATCGAACATCGTTTTCGAATAAAAGATCTAGGGTTTTTTGCGCGATGATTGGACTTCCGTGAAGAAAAAACTCTACTACATTTTCCCCTGTAAATGATTTGGGTTCAAAATAAGGAATCATGATCGCATCATCAATTTTTTTTGATTGATCACTGATCCAAATTCTTTTTGCCTTACGATCATCTGAGGGCAATAGTTCTGAATTAGAAATTTTTTCTGCTATTTTAATAGCTTGAGAACCAGAAACTCTCAAAACACACAATGCGCCACCGGTAGGTGTGCAGAGTGCAGCTATCGTTTTATTGGATAAATATCCTGCTGAATCAATATGCTTTTGCTTCTTAGGATCAGAAGCCTGTTGCAATACCTGCGGCACCCGATACTCCAAGTTTTTTGTTAAGATATTGTTGTTGAGCAACACTCACGATTGAATTCACGAGCATGTACACACATAATCCTGCTGGAGTGGTAAGCATGAAAGCTCCAAAAATAAGTGGCATAAACTTCATCATCTTTTGTTGAGCAGGATCCATTCCTGGTGATGGCGGTGTGAGTTTTTGTTGTAAAAACATCACTAATGACATCAACACTGGTGTGATGAAATAAGGATCTTTTGCAGCAAGATCTTGCAGCCAAAAAATGAATGGTGCGTGCTTTAACTCAACCGCAGTATCAAGTGCTCTATATAATGCGAAGAAAATCGGCATTTGAAGAAGCATTGGGAAACATCCCGCCATTGGGTTGTAACCCGACTCCTTCATTACTTTCATCATTTCTTGATTAAAAGCCTGTTTGTCGTCCTTATGCTTTTCTTTAAGAGCATTCATTTTTGGCTGGAAATCAGCCATTTTTCTCATACTTTTCATGCTCTTCAATACGAGTGGAAAGGTAAGAAGTTTAATCAAAATAGTGAGTAAAATGATGGCTACACCATAGTTACCAACATATTTGTAAATGAATTTTAGAGTCCAAAGAATGGGATAAGCTAAAAAAGCAAAGAAACCCAAATCAACTGTTGTATCTAATGATTTTTCAATGGAGCGAAGAAGGTCTAGGTGTTTTGGAGCAAAAACAGCTTTAAACTTTAAGCTCAATTGATTGTTGCTCACTGGATACTGCAATGATGCCTGAACATTCTCTTGTGCTGTTTTTTCTAAAAGAACTTTTTGGGGTGTTGTTTCAGGAATAACGGTAAATACAAAATAATGACTTCCGGCACCCACCCATTTTACTGGCGTACCAACACTAATGGCATCAATGCTTTTGTTCACCAAGTGGCGTTCAATTTTACTATCAGTAAAATAAAAAATTTCACGGTAGCGAGCTTCGGGATCGTCTTTATATCCATGGGAAACTACATTTAAAAATGCACTTTCTGGTGCTTTTTCTTTAAACTGAACAAATACACTGATATCAGCAACGTGATCATGGATATCATAAACACGCTTATACAGTACTTTACTGTCTTCAAACGACCATTCAAAAACATTATTTCCAAGTGATTTAAATTGAGTAGCAGCCTGTTGGTTAAGGTAAGCGTAATCCGCACCTGAAAAAGTAAGCAGTAATGAACTTTCGTAACCAGTGATGGTTTTTAAATCTACGTTTTCTTTTTGGTCATTCATCGCCCAATTACGAATCCAAAATGAACCTGAATCAACATTCAATGAAGAGCTAGGAAGATTTACTATTTCAGCAAATGAAGCGGGATTAAAAAAAGAAAATAACAATGTGGCTCTTAGAATAATTTTTTTCATACAGGATCATAACCTCCAGATCGGGAAAACGGATGACAACGTAAAACTCTTAAAATTGTTTTAAAACTTCCTTGAACAATCCCATACTTCTCAATCGATTGTTCGCAATAACAAGAACAGGTTGGCTCAAACTTGCAGCCAGAGTAAGGATTACCACTGATTGTTCGTGAAAAACCATGAAGAAGTGGAGATAAAACACGATGGTATAACTTAAGAATGATTTTCATGCAGGTAAGAGCTTTTCTAATGTTGCTCTAACTTGACTACCTGTGCGGAAATTAACTTTCACATAACCAGGTACAACAATATTATAATCTGCTGGTTTAAAAGTTAATTGATGAAGTCTAAAGTGTTCTCTAATTTGTCTTTTGATTTTATTGCGTAAAACACTATTTGTTTTTGCTTTAACCGTAACACCAATGCGGGCAAAACCTAATGAGTTGGGAATGCGAAAAATTACGCAATTCTCCAATTTCTTTACATTGCTTTGATGAAAGAATTTTAAATACTCTTGTCTCTTTCGAACGCGAACGTTCTTGGGAAACTTCATTGATAAAGCCTTCTGTGAGAAAGTTTAAACCGATTATTTACCAGCAACAGTAGGAACGAGGCGTTTACGGCCGCGAGCACGACGACGAGCTAATATTTTTTTTCCACCGGCAGTCGCTAAACGAGTGCGGAAGCCATGGGTGTTAGTTCTCTTCTTACGAGATGGTTGATACGTACGTTTCATAGTCGTAATGACTTATCGGATAAGTGGCCTCATTGTCAATCCCACAAGTTCATGTTAGTTAAGTACGTCGCAGGTAGTATAACCATGAATGATTTAAATCTTTGGGCAACAGCATATCGTCAGATTCTCCAAAACCACGCAAATCCAACCGAAATGAAGTTTTGGCTTGATGCGTTAAATTGGGGTAAGCTCGAACCTATGGCTTCTGGTAAGGTGCATATATTTCTCACAGCACCCAGCGTATTTTATGCAAACTTTATTAATCAACAATTTAAGGCCGAAATCGAGAGCGCTACCTCTCAAATTTTAGGTAAATCCTGTGAAGTTTCAATCGCCGTATTAGAATCTAAGCCCGCTGAAGAAGTAGAAGAAGCAATTATATCTATCAGTAATACTTCAGTAAATAACACTTTTGAAAACCCTTTGTCTCCACCTACCGCTTCTGATTTTACTCCAGCAATGGCTCAATCTAATCAAAGTTCCCCTTCTCCAGGTTTTGTGAATCGTGGATCTCATAAATCAAATGTAATCATTAATGATTTTTTAGACCCAACTTTAACCTTTGATAACTACATCATGGGGCCTTCAAATCAATTTGCTTATGCATCCGCTTTTTCAACTTCAGAAAAACCAGCCGTTCAATACAATCCACTTTTTATTTATGGCCCTCCAGGAGTTGGAAAAACCCATCTATTGCATGCTTTAGGTAATCAAATAAAAAAGAAAAATCCTCATATTCGGGCTTATTTTGTTTCGGCTGAAAAATTTGTGAACGAATTTATCGAAAGCATACAACATAAAAATCCAGGCGATTTTAGGGCTAAATACCGCGATAATGTTGATCTTCTTCTCATCGACGATATTCAATTTATCGTGGGTAAGGATCGTTCAGAAGAAGAGTTTATCCATACCTTCAATACATTACACAGTCTTAAAAAAATGATTGTTCTTACTTCTGATAAAGCGCCAAAAGACATCGATGGTTTAGAGGACCGAATTCGTACTCGTTTTGAAATGGGACTGGTTGCTGATATTCGCCCGCCAGAAATTGAAACTCGCATTGCAATTTTAAAAGCAAAAGCGGAAGCAGACGACATGTATTTGCCAGATGATGTTGCAACATTTTTAGGTACCTATGTAAAAGATACGGTCAGAAACCTTCATGGTGCTTTAGTAAAGCTTCAACAATATGCTTCACTCACAGGCTCAGAAATAACTTTAGATTTAGCTAAGCAAGTTTTACAAAACTCCATTCCTGAAGAAGGACAAGAATACACAGTTGAAATAATACTCAATGCTGTTTGTAAGCACTTTAATCTTAAGATGAAAGAACTAAAGGGAACATCCAGAGCAAAACAGTTTTCTATGCCTCGCCAAATTGCCATGTATCTGATTAGAAAATACGCAAATTTAGGATTTAGAGAAGTAAGTCAGATTTTTGACAAAGATCACTCCACCGCAGTTCATGCTTATCAAAAAATCGAACTGGAGATGGAATCTGACCCTGAACTAAAGAGAAATGTGGAAACCATTAGAGAGCAGCTGTAAAAAGCGTCAAATTAGCCACATTAATCAAATAAACTATAATAAAATAAAATAATTTCATTTAAATTTCTTACAAAACGTAAGAACCTATTATTAGGCCTGGGGCGCAAGGATGCTTCACGGGAGGATAATTTTGGTTTCAAGGATGAAGATTTTTAAAAAAGTTTCTACACTTTTCTCAGTGTTATTCATAACTCTGAGCCCTTCTACGTCCTTTGCTAACTGGACACGTTATCAAAATTATAAAATAAAATTAGACGTTCCAACAGGCTGGAAAATTGAGCGTGATCTTTTTGGAATGCCAATTACCGTATTGGGTCCTGAAAGAAATGGAGAGCGTGCAGTACTGAGTGTTCAGCACACCCCCGTTTTTGGTTTAGAATTTAATCATCAAAATATAGTTAAAACTAAAAATCAATACTATGAAGGAAGAAAAAAATGGGTTGATTCACTTGAAGACGCTTCTTTTTTAAGTGAAATTCCATACCAACACATAAAGCAAGAAAATGGGAACGACGGCTTTGAAATGGGTTTTAGATACCATGTCAGAAACCTCGACTTAGAAGAAAAAAGTATTCAATTGAATTGTGGAAATCGACTTTTTTTAATTAAAACTCTTTCAAGCAATAAAATTCCTGAAGCAGATACCGCTCAATTAGCAAAATTAGTGAATGAGTTAGATTGCGTTTCTACCACTTCAAAAGATGGCGCTTATGAACCAAGCGTTCTTCAAGATTTTGATCGTAAATTTAAGGATCAAATATCTGGAACTTCACCTTGGCCTACAAAAGAGCAAATTAAAGATTCTGGCACACCTGAAAAAGCAGTCATGCTTGAAGCATTGGTAGAGTTCTATAAAAATTACGAAAATTCTGGAGGAGAAGATTCTTATTCATACAATCGTAATCCAGTTAAAGATCAATATTTTGCAAAAATTAAAGATAGAACAGATCAAATTTTTTCAATCTTCTTATCTAAAGCGTCTGCAAAAGATGGTTATGATTGTTTTTTTGGTGGTTGGCCAAGTAAATTTATAAAAAAGAATGGTGTAGCTACCTGTGGTTATCCATGGGAAACAAATTCAGATTATTCAAAAAACAATTCTGGCTGTGGAGAAGGAAAACTAGGCTGTAACCCTTCTCTATTTGGATCAAATATTTGTGTTGATGTAAGCAATAGCGGCGAACGATCACATGCTACTCTTTCTTGCGAAATGGGTTTTCGCTCTAGTGGTAAAAGTTACGAAGATGTTGTTAAATCAGCTGATTTTGATCAATCCGTTCTAAATAACACTCTAAACTCAGCAAAAGAAGTGTGCAGTCAGGAACCATATACCTCAGCAAATTATGGTTTATGTTCAACCCTTAAAGAAAAATTAGGAATCAGTATCTCATCCGGAAAACATGCTCAAGATGAATCCGATGTAAAATTTATTAATGGCATGGAAGAAATGAAGCCAGAAAATTTTGATGAATATGTAAAGGCTACAGAAAAAAACTATAAAGAATTTGAAGCTCGATGCATCGACGAAAAGGGTGATCTTAAAACAAATGTTGAAGGATGTTTAGAGGATCATTTAGCCATTTTAAATGACTTAGAAAAAATTGATAAAAGATCAAAAGATATTGGGCAAGAATTACAAGAAGAAGATGCACCAAACTCAATCAATAATGGAAATTGTTCAAAGGCAGACTGTAGTTCACCCACTGTTGAAAGTGTTCAACCTAAAAAGGATGAACCATCAAATGGTAAGTGTTCAGTTCAAGAGGAAAAAAGAAAAAAAGAAAAAGAATGTAATTGGTCTAAGGGTATGTTCATGGCAGGAAGTTGTGCTTGGAATGTAATCACTTCAATGGTGAGTTCATTGTGGGGAACAATCAAAGCAATAGGTGAGCTTGCGTGGGATGGTGTGAAGTGGGTTGGGAATAAATCTGTTCAGGGTGCCAAATGGCTTGCTAGTTTGGTTGGTTATGAAGATGAATCATCTAAAAAATTAAATACAGCTGCACAAACGAGTAATAGCGCAATTGAATCTTTCAAAAAAGATCCAATGGGATCTGCTATCAATTTTTTCAAAAGTATCTATGATGGTGTTGTAAATTTTGTTTCTACTGATGTTGCCTGCGAAAAATGGTCTGGCGTTCCACACAATTCAACATGTTTATTGCCTGCAAGTGGTTGGAAATGTATGCCTTGCATGGATCGAATGGATACCGTTTGTTCAACAGTAGGATATGTTGCGGCTGAATTTCTACCTGCTTTCTTCACCGGTGGAGCAACTTCTGCTTTAAAAGGATCTGCAATCGCTGCAAAAGTAGGTGGATATCTTGGTAAAGTGAGTAAGCTGGGGAAACTCACTCGACTAGAAGCTGATATTATAAAACTTACGAGTAAAGCAACTAAAGTAGAAAGATACGGCTTAAGAGCAGCTAAATATGAATCAGAAGTTTTAAAAGCAGAAATCGGTATTGCTGGAAATTTAAGTAAAACACAAAAAATTATTGGAAAAGTTTATAATGTAAGCCGCTGGCCAGTTAAACAATTCAATAAAATAAAGAGTGCATATACCCGTGCAAAAAATGTATTAACTGGGTTTAAATCTAAGGCCTTTGGTTCTGTTAAAAATACAATTGAAGGATTACAGAGACTACGAAAAAAATATTATGTTGTTAAAGCTGGTTCATGGGTAGTTGAAAACACTGTTGTTCAACCATTAAAATTAGCAGCAAAAATAGCAACCGCTCCTATTCGTTATCCAATGAGATGGACAAATAGTTATGTCAGGACACAAGCGAAGATATATAAGGTAGGACTAAGATTTGGAGAAAAAAGATTTAATGATGTGTTGGTAAAATCAGCAAGCATGAGTAAGTATCCAACCTTAGCTAAAAACATAGCTTTATATAGCTCTATTTCTAAATATCCTGCATTTGGCTCTCATATGTTGGATGAGTTTAGAGAAAGACTCAGCATGAAAGATGATAACAATCCAAATATGTTTTGGAAATCATCCCATGAAATTGAAGTACAAGCTAAACTTGATGGTAAAAATCCTGAGGAAGTAAAATCAATTCTAAAGAAAAACAGGATCGATTTAATGACTAATACAATCGTTATGGATGCCTTAAATGCGGGTAAAGATCCAAAAGAAGTGGATTTAAAATACCTTTCAAAAATTAGAGGGATTTCCAATGAAGAAATTCGTGTGGAATCAATCGATTCAAGACTTCAAGCAATTGCCAATGGAACTTTGCCAACTTTCACTCAAAGTGATTATGATGCAATAGCAAAAATTAATAAGATCAGTTCAACAGAAGCAAAAAATCAAATTCAAAATGAAGTTAAAATTCAAGTTGCTTCATCAAAGGTAATCAATCTTTTGAATGAGGGTAAAAAACCAGAAGATGAGGCATTGAAAAATCTAGCATCACTCAAAAAAGTGAACGTTGATGAACTGGTAATTGAATCCATTGATTATAGAATTAATTCTGTATTGGGCGGAGTAAAACCAAAGTTTTCTAGTTTTGATTATGAAACATGGGCAAGAGTAAATCATGTCTCTATTGAAGAGGCTAAAAAGTATATCGATTCTGAAGTGCAGGATTCATTAAATATGATTTCTGATCCTTCATCAACTAATGGAGCAAAAACGCAATGAAAACAATACTGTCAATTTTATTAGTCATCTGTGGTGCAAAAGCATTTGGTGAATCTAAAAATTACAACATTCAAAATCAAAAAATTACGATTGATGTGCCAACAGGATGGAAAGATGTTGAAGATTTTGCTGGCAGTCCACTCACCTTTTTTGGGCCTGAAAATAAAGACGGACCAAGAACAGTAGTAACCATTTCACCAACTGGACAAGAAGATAAAAATCATTTTTTCGCTGATATGAAAAAAAATATCGCTGGTTATAAAGTTGGACGTGAGGATTGGTTAAAAGGGAATTTTGGAACCTCCATTTCTTACGATAAATATAAGGAAGAAAAATGGACTGGGATAGAAGTAGCTCGCGAATTTGGTTATCATTACGAACTACCAAGCGGAAAGTTTTATGAAAGATCCGTTTATGTGATGTGCGGTGGTAATAAACTTGTGTACATCAAATCATTAGTTCCAGAACAGTTTGAATCAACTCATAATTCGTTAGTAGAAAAATCAATTAAAAGCTTAGGGTGCGCAAAATGAAAAATACAGATCAACAAAACGGAAAAATAATCATGAACTCATTATCAAAATTATTGGCTTTTGCAATTTGTTTACAGCTAACGGTAGGAATTTATCCAGTTCAAAACCACATGGCTTATGCGCAAGATGATCGTAGTATCAGTACTAATGAAAGTAAGGCAAATCGTGGGCCTGCTTCAGATAATTTGAATATGGATGCTAATGAAGCTAATGATCATTCTAAAAATTATATTAAATTATTTAATGATCAATGTGTTGGTTCAAATGGAAAAATAAAAGGCAGTACTGCTTTTATGCATGATAAGGAAATCGGTTCTAGTGAAGAACCAAGAATGTATAATTGTTCTGAAGCGGCAACAATAATTCAAAAAATTATTATACCAGGAATGAATGATATTTCTGAAGAAGTAAAACATTCAAAAATAAATCCAAACTGCCCTACTTGTGGAATTCCAAACCAAGATGAAGATTCTGTTAAAAATGGTCAGCTGGTTTCGGGATCATGTTCTGCAGAAGAACAAAAGAAGTTTGCTAAACAAGATTGTTCCTTTGGTTGCAATATTTTATATACCATTGGTTCACAAGATAAAAGTTGCCCTAAATCTTCTGGTATTTCTGGAAAATGCGCACTTGAAATTTCAAAAGGCGTTTTAAAAGGTATTTATGATGTTCTTGCTTTTCCATTCATTATGGTAAAAGACGCCGGTGTTTGGACATATAATAAAATTTTTGGCAAATCCGAGAATGAAACTACAGAAAAATCACAAGTTCTTAGTGGTTTAACAGATCAAGATATTAAGGATGGGGAAAAAAATCCTGAAAAATTAAAACAAACTTTACTTCAAAGATCTGCAAAATTCTTTAATGATCTTGGAAAAGCAATTATTGGTTATCCCGAGTATGAGGAAAAATCAAAATGTGCTGATTGTGCTGCTAAAGCAGATCTTATGTGCGGTGTTATAGGTAATACTAGCGGATTTTTAATCACAATGTTTGGTAATGGAGCAATTTTTGGTGCTACTGAAGGTATTGCTGAAAGAATTGCATCAAAACTTGTTAAGGTATCAAAAGGTACAGGCAAATTTGCTAGTATTGCTAGTAAAACTATACTCGTAGCTGAAAAAACTAGTTTAGCTGCTACTAAAGTTGGTAAATTTGTTTCTAAGCCATTTATTCGTTTTGGTGAAGTTGTGGCGAGTGGAGCCTCAAAAGTTTCTGTTTCAAGTTTAAAATGGTGGGAGTCTTTTAAATCAAAAAAATTATATGAAAATTTAATTAAATTTAAAGATTCTAGATCTTTAAAAGTTGTATCTAACTCAATCCCAGGAAAAATAACACTTTCGATCGGGCGTGGAGTTAGTAATAGTTTTGAAAAAGCAGGTGTTTTCGTTAAAAAAATTGGTAAGGTTGCTAGTAATATTCAAGAAACTACTCATGATTTTGGTCTTGGATTAACTAATTCAAAGTTATTAAGAGCTCAAAAAATTAATAAACTTAGATCAGCTAAGGCTGCAGCTAATGCTACAAATGAAGCTCTTCGTGGAGTGGATGAACTTAAAGTAGTGAAAGATGCTTCTGAAGGCAGAACTGCTGAACAGTGGACTGATTTAAAACAAAAAGCTTCCAATGAACTTCAGGGCTTAAAAGTGAAACATTTGGATGATGTTGAAAATGCGGTGCCAGCCGAATTTGAAATTAATGCAGGAAAAGAAAAAAGTATTCTTGTTGAAACTTCAAAAGGAACGCGTGAATTAAAAATCGCAAAACCTGCTGATGTTGAAAGCATCCATACTTATCAAGATGGAAAATTAGCCATCGTTCAACATAGAGATGGTTCATACATCATTCATGATATGGATGCCGGTTCTCACCTCACCCAAGTTCCAAAAGGAAAAGAAGAGTTTGTAGATGCTCTTCTTGGTAAGAAAACTAAGAACTTTGATGATCTTGAAGGCATGTCTTACACACAAGTGAAGACAAACTTAAAAATCAACGGAACTAAGTTTACTGAAGAAGTAGATGCAACTGGAGCTAAAACAATGAAAATTGAAACTCCAAATGGATGTAATCCGAAATCACTCAGTTTTGGTGTGGATAAAGCGATCTAATACTGGTTAATTAATATTATCTATAAGTAACAAATAGTTACGTTATAATTAATATTTCATCCCCCAGTTAGTGTTCTTTTATTTTCTTATAACCTGTTTTTGAACCATGAATTAACCGCTTATCCACATTCATTTGTGGATAGTTATGGTGGATAATTGTTTTATTGAACCTATTAAATTCAGTTTAATTATTATTTTATTTAGTAATTGGATACTTTTGGTGAATAAGCTGGTGAATGACCATATGCTTCTTGGTTTTAATGGATTTTTCTTTTTTATCCCCAAACTTTGAATTAATATTCACCTTTGTTTTAAACCATTATAAAACATAGATTCATGTTTAATTTTAATTAGTTAGAGGGTTTTCCACCTAATTCACACTACTATGACTACTATGATCTTTATATATAAATACTTCTATGAGAGTAATTTGAGATTCGAGGTTGTGGATAAGATATGAAATTTAATATTCAAAGAGATCATCTTTTAAGTGCATTACAAAAAATTTCTTCAGTGATTGAAAAGAAACATACCATGGAGATTCTGGGTAATATTCTTTTTGAAGCAAAGAATGATCAACTCACTCTTTCAGGAACAGATCTTGAAGCAGGAATTCAAATCACTTTAGATGCACAAATTCAAGAGCCAGGTAAGTTAACACTTTCTACAAAAAATATTACCGACATCACTAAAGAATTACCAAACCAAGTGATGCACTTTAATTTAAAGCCAAATCATTGGGTTGAAATTACATGCTCTAAAGCTAGATTCAACGTTGTGAGTATTTCAGCAGAGGGTTATCCTAATCTTCCTCTCTTTGAAGAAAAAAATTATATCTACGCTAATTCAGAACGATTAAATGAAATGATCGAAAAAACTGAGTTTGCAGTTTCAACCGATGCTACTCGTTATCATTTGAATGGAGTTTATTTTGAATTACTTCCTTCTGGAATGATTCGAATGACAGCAACCGATGGTCATCGTCTTTCTTATATTGATCATGAAGTTTTTACTAAACCCATTGATTTAAAACGTGGAGTGGTAATTCCTAAAAAAGGATTAACAGAGCTTCATAAAATGCTTCAAGGAACTAAAAATATAGGAATCGCTTTTGAGAAGGGTTATTTATATGCCAAATCAGAAGGTGCTTTTTTATTCATTCGTTTGATTGAAGCTGACTACCCTGATTACCGACAAGTCATTCCTCAAAATTTAGATAAAACTGCAATTCTAAAACGTGAAGATCTTTTAGGTGCTTTAAAAAGAGTTTCCCTCATGGCTCATGAAAAAAGCAAAGGGGTTAAAATCAGTGTTCAAAATGATTTAATGACCGTTGCTTCTTCAAATCCTGATATGGGTGAAGCCCGTGATGAAATTAGTATGAAATATCAAGGTGAAGCAGTTGAAATTGGATTCAATGCTAAATACATTATGGAATGTCTTGAAGTGATGAAGGATCCAGAAATTGAATTACACTTTAAAGACAAAACCAAACCAGGTTTAATTCAATCGGTAGCGCATAAAAATCATTGTTATGTAATTATGCCGATGCGTATCTAGTTAAAATAATTTTGAAAATAAAAAATATTCAGATTCGGAACATTCGAAATATTGAGGAAATGAATATTTCTTGTGAACAAGGAATTCATTTTATTCATGGAGAGAACGGACAAGGTAAAACAACCGTTCTTGAATCTATTTATATTTTAAGTAACTTAAGATCTTTTAGAGATTCTGATTTAGCATCCGCGTTAAAATATAATGAGCAGGCTGGCAAAATAAAAGGTTCTTTTGAAATTGATCCTAGTACTCAAGCTGAACTGAAAGTTGAGCTCATTCAGAATCCTCAGCGATTTGAGAAGCGTGCCTATGTAAACCACAAGCTCACAAGAAGCGCAGCGGATTACTATGGCGTTAAACTTCAACATTCACCGATTCAATTTCATGCAATCAATCTCAACCCAACCTCAACAGATTTAATTCGCGGAGAACCTGCGTTAAGAAGAAATTATTTTAATCAAGTAATCTCAAGTCAAAATCCTCAGTACATGAATACGCTGAAGCGCTACCAAAAATTTGTAGATCAAAAGAATGCTTTTTTAAAAGATGAAGAAAGATGGGATAATTCCCTACTTAAAGTACTGAATGAGGGATTAATAAAAGAAGGTGCAATGATCCATTTTGAGAGAATAAAATATCTTTCAAAAATGACCAATCCAGTGCAGCAATTTTTATCCAATATTGCACCAAAACAACACCGCGTTATTTTAGGGTATAAAACAAGGAAACCCCTTTATTTTACTGGACATTTTGAGCTCCCATCGATAAAAAAAATAGAAGAAATTTTACATCAAGAATTAATCGAATTTGGATCGCAAGAGAGGATTCGAAAATCAAGTTTAGTTGGTCCTCACCGGGATGATTTTGTTTTTAAAATAGAAAATGAAAGTTCCGACTTAGGTTCAGCCGCAAATTTAGTTGATGTAGGGTCTCAAGGGGAATGTAGATCATTTCTGTTGGCACTGAAGCTGGCAGAGCTCGAAGAATTTAAAAACGAGACCGGTGTACTCCCCGTATTGCTCATTGATGATTTTTCATCGGAGTTGGATTCTTACCGTAGGGGTTTTTTACTGAATTATCTTAAGAATTCAGGATTACAAATCTTTGTAACCTCAACAGACGATCTCACTCACCATTTACAGGTGAATGATATTCTTCAGGGAAAGGCGATCCAAATTATCCGCGGAAAAATTCATGAGTAAATGCTTTTAAAAGAGCTAAGGAAAATATTATGAGTGAAAGTGAAAGCGGATCAACAGTTAACTCTCAGTATACGGCATCACAGATTAAAGTCCTAGAAGGGCTAGAAGCCGTAAGAAAACGCCCCGGAATGTACATTGGTGATACGGGAGTTCGTGGTCTCCATCATCTTGTTTATGAAATTGTAGATAATTCTGTAGATGAAGCATTAGCGGGACACGCCAGTAAAATTCAAATTTTTATTCATAGTGATAACAGCGTAACCGTTGAGGATGATGGTCGTGGGATTCCAACAGGAATGCATGAATCAGGAATCTCTGCCGTTGAGTTAGTTCTTACAAAATTACACGCAGGTGGAAAATTTAATGAAGAAGGCGGAGCATATAAAATATCCGGTGGTTTGCACGGAGTGGGTGCTTCCGTTGTAAATGCTCTTTCTGAATCATTAAAAGTAGAAGTGAAACAAAACGGAAAAATATTTACCCAATCATTCAAACGCGGTGATCCTCAAACAAAATTAACTGAAATTGGAACGACAGATAAAAAAGGTACTAAAGTAACTTTTAAACCTGATAGCGAAATGTTTTCAGTATTAGAATACAGCACAGAAACTCTTGCTTCTAGATTTCGAGAACTAGCTTTTTTGAATAAAGGACTACGAATTCAGCTCTCGGATGAACGCGGAGAAACTCCATCCACTCAAGAGTTTTTTGCAGAGGGTGGAATTATTCAGTTTGTTCAGTATTTAAATTCAACACGTCAAACACTTCACGAAGTGATTTCAGTTTCAAGTGAAGTCAGTGGTGTGGTGGTAGATGTAGCGCTACAATGGAACGATTCTTATGTTGAAAATGTTCCATCTTATGTGAATAACATTCACACCATCGAAGGCGGAACACATGTATCAGGATTTAGAACTGCACTCACTCGAATTATCAATAAATTCATTGTTGAAACCGGACAAAGTAAAAACTTCAAAGAATCACTACAAGGTGAAGATATTCGTGAGGGCTTGGCTGCAATTATTTCAGTAAAAGTTCCAGAACCTCAATTTGAAGGTCAAACCAAGGGTAAACTTGGTAATGGAGAAGTTGAAGGAATAGTTAGTCAGGTTGTAACAGAACGTCTCACTAAATTTTTTGAACAAAATCCAAATATAGTTAAAAAAATTATTCAAAAATCAATTGATTCAGCAGTTGCCAGAATTGCCGCACGTAAAGCGCGTGAATTGACTCGAAGAAAAACCGCATTAGACACAGGTGGATTGCCAGGAAAAATGGCAGATTGCCAAGAGCGTGATCCCGCACTTTGCGAGTTATACCTAGTGGAAGGGGATTCAGCGGGGGGTTCTGCAAAACAAGGACGTTCACGTAAGAATCAAGCAATTCTGCCCCTGAAAGGTAAAATTCTCAATGTTGAAAAAGCTCGTTTTGATCGCATGTTATCGAGCGATGAAATTCGTGTTTTAATTTCAGCTATTGGAGCAGGAATTGGAAAAGATGATTTTAATCCAGACAAGGTTCGCTATCACAAAATCATCATCATGACCGATGCCGACGTGGATGGATCCCATATTATGACTTTGATTCTCACCTTCTTTTTCCGCCAAATGCCGGCGATTATTGAACGTGGTTATCTCTACATTGCTCAACCACCACTTTATCGCGCGAAAAAAGGAAATAAAGAACGCTATTTGAAAAATGAACAAGATCTTTTCGAATACCTTCTTCAAGTTGGTATTGATTCAACTGTGGTCCAGATCAATGGTAAAGAAATTAAGGGCGATGAATTAATGACAATTCTACGCGCGAATTCGAAATATTTAAAATCAATCGAACGTCATTCTCGCCGATCTAATCCTGATGTTTTAAGATTACTCATTTCAAATGGTATTAAATCAGATGTGATTCGTGATGAGATAAAACTTAATCAAGTAAAAGATAAACTCACAGAACAGCTGGGTGTATTAGGCTATACGGCTGAAAATACAATCACCAAAGAAGAAGATGGAAGTTTTTCTCTAAAGATCAGAACTCGTTTAGAAGGTACCAGCAGAGTAACAATGATTGGCTCAACACTTCTTTCTAGCTTGGAATATGAAGAAATGATTTCAAACTATAATGCATCTGAAGGAATTCATAACCAAACTATCGGGCTAAAGGTTGGGGATTCAGCAGTTAAAAACTATACCTCGATGGCGAGTGTTTTAGAGGCTGTTCAAGAACACTCCAGAGCGGGAATGAATATTCAACGTTATAAAGGTCTCGGAGAAATGAATCCAGAGCAATTGTGGGAAACCACAATGGATCCAGAACGTAGAACATTATTACAAGTGAACGTGGAAGATGCAGTTCAAGCCGATCAAGTTTTCTCATTACTGATGGGCGATGAAGTGGAACCACGACGTAATTTTATTGATACCAACGCACTTAAAGTGAAAAACCTCGACGTTTAATTTATTGATAAGGAATTAAAAATGATTCGTTCAGAAATTTTAGCAACCGGAATGCATGTGCCAGCAAATTTAGTAAAAAATGATGATTTATCGTCAATGATGGATACATCAGATGAATGGATTCGTCAGCGCACTGGAATTGAGCAACGTTATTGGGCAGATGCAACCACATCTACTTCAGATCTAGCGGTTGAAGCCTGTAAAAAAGCTTTGTCTAATGCAAAAGTAGATAAAAGTGAAATCGATATGATCATCGCTGCTACTCTTACACCAGATCATGAGTTCCCTGGATTGGCGTGTTTTGTACAAAAGAAACTTGGAATCCCAGGCGTTCCTGCATTAGATATACGTCAGCAATGTACAGGCTTTATTTACAGTATGTCGATTGCTGATCAGTTCATTCGTTCTGGAACCTATAAAAAAATTCTCATCGTTGGAGCTGAAATTCACTCAAAAGGTTTAGATAAAACAACAGTAGGCCGCGATGTAACTGTTCTTTTTGGTGACGGAGCTGGAGCAGTAGTATTAGCAGCAAAAGATGTAGCAGATCCCAAAAAAGATTCTCATATTTTATCCACACATATTCATGCAGACGGAACGTTTGCAGAAGAGCTTTGGGTTGAAGGTCCAGGATCTGGAGTTGGTGCAGATCGAGTGGATTTTGAAAAATTAAAAGAAGGATATCATTATCCAAAAATGAATGGAAAAGCTGTATTTGTTCACGCTGTGAAAAGAATGCCAGAAGTTCTTCAAGAAGCACTGACTGCAAATAATTTAAAACCAGAAGACATCGATTTATTTGTTTTTCACCAAGCAAATCTTCGCATTAACGACATGGTAGCTAAACAATTTAACATCCCTGAAGAAAAAGTTTTTAACACGATCCAAAAGTACGCGAATACCACCGCTGCAACTATTCCAATAGGTTTAGATGAAGCCGTACGTTCAGGAAAATTAAAAAAAGGAATGTTAGTGGCTTCAGCTGCATTTGGCAGTGGGTTCACTTGGGCTTCAGCAATTTATCGTTACTAATAGGAAATTTTTATGGAAGAAAACAAAGGCATTGTTCAAGTAAATATCGAAGATGAAATGCGTGGAGCATATCTTGATTATGCGATGAGCGTAATTGTGGGTCGAGCTCTACCAGATGTACGTGATGGATTAAAACCAGTTCATCGTCGTTCACTTTATACAATGTACGATTTAGGTAATACTTATAATAAGGCCTATAAAAAATCTGCCCGTATTGTCGGTGAAGTGATGGGTAAATACCATCCTCACGGAGATAGCGCGATTTACGACACCATCGTTCGTATGGCTCAAGACTTTTCACTTCGATATCCATTGATTGATGGTCAAGGTAACTTTGGTTCTGTGGATGGCGATTCTCCAGCAGCTATGCGTTACACCGAAATTCGCATGGATAAAATTACCGATGAAATTTTAGCAGATCTTGAAAAAGATACTGTTGATTTCGTTCCCAATTATGATGGTTCTACAAAAGAGCCAAGAGTGCTTCCTACTCGTATTCCTAATCTCTTAATCAATGGTTCAACAGGTATTGCTGTTGGTATGGCCACCAATATTCCTCCCCACAATTTGGGAGAAGTATTAGATGCAACTCTTGCACTCATTAAAGATCCAACCCTTGGTGTGGATGCAATGATGGAACATGTAAAGGGTCCTGATTTTCCAACAGGTGGAATAATTTTTGGTGGAAATGCTCTAAAACTAGCTTATAAAACAGGCCGAGCAGTAATCACTGTGCGTTCAAAAACAGAAATTGAAACGTACAAAAATGATCGTGAACGCATTATTGTTACTGAACTTCCTTACCAAGTAAATAAAGCCCGCCTCATTGAACGCATTGCTGATTTGGTGAATGAAGATAAACTTGAAGGAATTTCTGATATTCGTGATGAATCTGATCGTACGGGTATGCGGATTGTGATTGAAATAAAGAAAAACGAAAGTTCAAACATTGTTTTGAATCGTCTTTATAAAATGACCCAACTCCAAGATAGCTTCGGGATTGCATTACTTGCGATTGATAATTTCCAGCCAAAAATGTTCAATATTCGCGATATGATTCAAGCGTTCATCGAACATCGTAAAGATGTAGTGATTCGCAGAACTGTATTTGATCTTCGTAAGGCAGAAGCAAGACTCCACATTTTAGAAGGGCTAAAAAGAGCAGTGGAGCAATTGGATGAAGTGATTGCACTCATTCGTGCGAGTGCGAATGGTCAAGAAGCTTTAGTTGGATTAATGGGCAAATTTCAATTCAGCCAACTTCAAGCTCAAGCAATTCTTGATATGAGACTCCAAAGATTGACGGGTCTTGAAATTGAAAAAATTATTGAAGAGTTTAATGAAGTTTTCAAAATCATTATTGATTTAAAAGATATTCTCGCGAAAGAACCAAGGGTTCTTGAAATTATTGTAAACGAACTCACTGAAATTCGTGAAAAATATGCGGATGAAAGAAGAACTCAAATCGTAATCGATGAAACCGATAATATTGATATCGAAGATCTAATTACTGAAGAGCCAACTTTAGTGATGATTACAAGAACGGGTTATATAAAACGCCAAGATCCAAATCAGTTTAGATCTCAGGGTAGAGGTGGAAAAGGTATCATTGGTGTAACAACCGGTGATGAAGACTTCGTCACTCAGATGTTCCAAACAACTACTCTCACGCACTTATTCTGTTTAACAGATAAGGGTCGATTACATGTGGTGAAGGTTTATAAAATTCCAGAAGGAAACAGAACTTCAAAAGGTAAAGCGATTGTAAATTTACTCACGCTTCAGCCAAATGAAAAAGTAATGATGATTCTTCCGGTTAAAGATTTTGATGAAAACAAATTTCTCATCATGGGAACTAAAAAAGGAATTATTAAAAAAACAGCGCTCAGTGAATATAAAAATATTCGAGTTAATGGCATTAATGCTATTTCAATTGAAGAATTAGATGAACTGATGTGCGCTAAAATCACAGACGGTAATCAAGAAATCTTTATTACCAGTGCTGGTGGTATGAGTATTCGTTTTAATGAAAAAGATGTTCGAGCAATGGGCAGAACTGCTTATGGCGTTTATGGAATGTCACTAGATGATGGAGATTTTGTGGTTGGAATGGATGTAATATCTCCAGATCAACCAGCAGATGTACTCGTAGTTTCTGAGTTAGGTTATGGAAAAAGAACCCCTACCAACGAATACCGCACCCAATCTCGTGGTGGTAAAGGTATTTTAACGATGAAATGTACCGATAAAACAGGAAATTTAGTTTCTGCTCGATTAGTGAACACTAAAGAAGATTTAATGTTGATCTCTAGCAAAGGAAAACTCATTAGAATTCAGATCAGTGAAATCCGTGAAACAGGAAGAAATGCTCAGGGCGTTCGCTTGATGAATGTAGATGGCGGTGAAAAAGTAGTGGCAGTTGAAAATCTTCCAGAATCAGAAGTGGTAGCAGAAGTTACAAGTGATGTAACAACACCATCTGGTGGAGATACTACCCACTGATTTTAGTGCAAACCCGCAAATATCTATCATTAGTTATATTGGGAACAGTTTTAAACGCTTGTTCTAGTCAGTCATCTATATCAGCTCGTTATTTAACGGCAGAAAAATTATGGACTGAAAAAAAATATGAAGCTTCAGTGGTAGAATTTGATCGTATTGTTAAGGAAAGTCCAGGATCAGCACTTGGCGTTCAAGCGCTTTGGAGAGCATCGATCACCAGAGCGCTATTTCTAAATGATTATCAAGAAGCATTAAAGGGTTTACAAAGCTTTATTGAACAATCGGCACAAAATAATTTAATTTTAGATGCACAAAAAGAAATTGGCGAAATTTTATTTAATAAAACTCAACAATATCAATTAGCGATAGAGCATTATGAAAAATTAATTAAAAGTAAAAAATTTCTAAACGAAGAAGGGTTTTTTCTTTATCGGATATCCAGGTGTAATGCCGCCTTAGGGAAAATTAAAAAAGCGATCAATACAGAAGAGTTAATTTTATCCAAATTCCCAACCGGAAGTTTAGCTTTAAAAACTAAACTGGATCTCGCACAAAACTGGTTCACGATTGGTGAAATTGAAAAACTCGCCTATGTTAAATCATTAGATCTATATAAGCAGATTTCAAATGAAACACGAACTAACGATAGAAAAAAATATATTGAAGCACAGTTTGGATCTGCAATAGTTTTAGAAGAAATGGATCGTCTAGACGAAGCAGTATCTATTTATAAAGAGATCGAATCTGAATATGAAGTTCCAAACGTGGTAAAAATTAGAATTCAAAAAATTAATGAGCGAACCAAACGAAAAAAAATATAAACAACTAGCACTGTTCTCAGTGATTATTGCAGAAGTAGTGATCACTCCGAGTGTTTGTGGAGGAATTGTTTATTGGCTTTTAAAAGGACATCATTTTCAATTCACACTCTCCATCATTGCAGCACTGGGGGGATTGGTGATCGCGTTTTATCGAATCTTTAAAATTTACCGCGTAGATGAGGAGAATCAAAAAAATGGATAGCCTTGCCACACCGCACGAAAGCAAAAAGTTTGTCATCATATTAAGCGCAGTGAGTCTAGCTTGGCTAATAATCGGGATAGCAGTTCAATTTAGTTCTAGAGAACAGATGTCTGCATTTATTCAAATATTTCTATTTAGCTTTTTAAATTTAATTTTTTTAACCTTACTTTTTTGGAACCTTTTCTTTACAGCGCCCCATCTAAAAACGCAGAGCATTAATAAGATTAGAATCATGACTTTAGGGTTTTTTAAGTTGGTTTTTTTAGCTTTTTTGGCTATAACCTTGAAAAGATTAAGTAATGCATCTTCCACTACTCAATTGATGGGTTTATCCATTATCTGGATTGGTCCTTTAATTTCTGGGGTGATATTAAAGATGGTTTCAAATTCTAAAAAAAATTAAGGTTTTTATTACATGCACGAAACACCTGCGCATTCTGAACACGGATTTAATTGGCTTAGTTTGATTTTCAGTAATGAAGAAATTCATCATTTTGGACACGTTTATATGACGATTGCCATAATGTTGCTTATTTTGGCCGGTGCTTTTATTGCTAGAATTCAATTGAATAAAGCCATCAAAAGAGAAGATGCAGGACTCATCCCTGATTCAAAACTCACGTTCCGAAACTTTTTTGATATTCTTGCTGAAAAACTTTATGGTTTGGCAGAAACAGTAATGGGAAAGCATAACGCAAAACTGTATTTTCCCATCGTAGGCGTATTGTTTACTTATATTTTTACTTCAAATTTTATCGGAATTATTCCAGGCTTTTTGCCTCCAACAGATAATCTCAATACAACTTTTGCTTTAGGTGTATTTGTATTTCTTTATTACAACTATGTAGGTATCCGCACTTCAGGACTTGCTTACTTTAAACATTTTTTAGGTCCTGTACTTTGGTTATCTCCATTGATTTTATTAGTTGAGATTGCCTCCCACATATTTCGTCCAATATCACTTGGTCTACGCCTTCGCGGTAATATTATGGGTGACCACGTAGTTTTAGGAATTTTTAATGATCTAACCCCATATGTGATGCCAGCAGTATTTTATGGGATTGGATTATTTGTATGTTTGGTTCAAGCGTTTGTGTTTTGTTTGATGACGATGGTTTACATTTCGTTATCAGCAACTCATGATCACTGATCAAGTTTGGGTAGTAGTAAGTTTCAACAACGAAAGGAAAAATAAGATGAAAGTAAAAACAATTTTGATGACAGTAGCAGGAGTTCTATTCACTGGAATGGCATTCGCACAAGAAGGAGCTGCTCACGCAGCTTCTGGTAGCATTGGTGATCTAGCTGGTCTAGGCGCAGGCTTGGGCTTAGGTCTAGCAGCTCTAGGTGGTGGAATCGGACAAGGTAAAACAGCAGCAGCAGCTCTTGAAGGTATTGCACGCAATCCAGCAGCTTCTGATAAAGTTTTCACTCCGATGATTATCGGTCTTGCGTTGATCGAGTCTCTCGTTCTTTACGCATTCGTTATCGCATTCTTGAAAATCAAGTAAGCAATAATTATTAAAAAATTAAAAACCCCCGTTAAGTAAATCTTAATGGGGGTTTTTTTATTTAAGCTTATCTTTTAAAAACGAAGCAATTCTACTTTGTTTAATTTTTGAAACTATTTCTGGGGTTCCTTGTGCAACAATCTTTCCGCCCAGATCTCCGCCTTCAGGGCCAAGATCAATAAGATGATCGGCAGCACAGATAACATCAAGATTATGTTCAATGACTATAACTGTATTTCCTTGATTGACTAAGCTTTGCAAAATTCCTAATAACTTTTTAATGTCATCAAAATGTAAACCAGTGGATGGTTCATCTAAGATGTACAGGGTTTTACCAGTTGATCTTTTAGAAAGTTCCTTTGAAAGCTTAATTCTTTGAGCTTCACCACCCGATAAGGTGGTTGCGGATTGTCCGAGTTTTATATAGCCAAGACCCACATCATTTAACACCTTTAATTTATCTTTAAGTGAAGGAATGTTTTTAAAAAAATCTAGAGCTTCTTCAACCGACATAGATAAAACTTCGGAAATGTTTTTACCTTTATATAGAACTTGAAGTGTATCGGCTTTGTACCGAGTTCCTCGACAAGTTTCACAGGTGACAAAAGCATCGGGCATAAAGTTCATTGATATTTTCTTTAGTCCGTCTCCACTACAGTCATCACATCTTCCACCTTTTACGTTGAAGGAAAATCTTCCTGGTTTAAAAGCACGTAATGAGGACTCTGGAAGTTGAGCATAAAGCGAACGAATAAAACCAAACATTCCTGTGTAAGTAGCGGGATTAGAGCGAGGAGATCTTCCGATGGGTGCTTGATCGATTTGAATCACCTTATCGATATCACTTAATCCTTTTGTGATTTTAGCGGTCATTTTAGGAATTTCTGAATCAAAGAAATGATTCAACAATAAAGGGTAAAGTGTATCAATAATGATGGAGCTTTTACCACTTCCAGAAACACCGGTAATGCAATTAAAAACCCCAAGTGGAATTTCTATGGAAGCATCAACTAGATTATTTAAGTTAACATTTTCAACCTTTAATGTTTTTTTAGCATCAATCGATCTTCTCTTTTTTGGAGGATTTACTTCTAAACGATGAGAAAGATATTTTCCTGTGATGCTTTCACTGTGACCAATGATCTCTTTTGGGGTTCCTGAAAATACGATATTTCCCCCCATCACTCCAGCGCCTGGTCCTACGTCGATGATATAATCACTCTCAAACATGGTTTCTTCATCATGTTCAACCACAATCACAGTGTTTCCCATATCTCTTAGTCTTTTTAAACTTTGAATGAGTAACTTATTATCTCTTGGATGTAACCCAATCGACGGCTCATCTAAAATGTAGGTAATACCAACCAGAGAACTGCCTAATTGAGAAGCGAGTCGCATTCTTTGTGATTCACCACCGGAAAGAGAAAAAAGAGGTCGACTGAGTGAAAGATAACCAACACCAACTCGAGTTAAAAATCCAATTCTCTCGCGAGTTTCTTTGATGAGACCCAAGGCAATTTTTTCTTCGCGCTCATTTAGTTTAATTTTCGAAAAGTAATCATCTAATCGATCTATGGGGAGAGCACAAACTTGGGATATGTTTTTATCAAATATTTTAAAGGACAAAGATTCTCTAGAGAGCCTCTCACCTTTGCAGTCCTTGCAAACTTCGTGAAATTCGTAAGAACCCTCAGTTGGCTCATCGTCGGTTTCTTCATTTTCATCTATATTAAATGATTCAAAACCGATCCCATTACAACGTTTACATGCTCCCAAAGGACTATTGAAAGAAAAGATTCTTGGTTCAGGCGAAGGTAAATAGATATCACATTTACTACACGCAAAATTTTGCGACAAAAAGTGTTCTTTTGTTTTACCGCTGGGTAAGTGTTCAACTAGGGTCAATAATCCCTTTGAAAGCTTTAATCCAAGATCAGTACTTTCAAAAAGTCTTGATTGTTGGGAAGTATCTTTCTTTTTTACTACAACTCGATCAATCACTACTTCTATTGTATGTTTATAAGTTTTTTCTAATTTAATCGGATCAGATAAATCTTTCGTTTCTCCATTGATTCTAACTTTTGAGAATCCTTTTTGTCTCAGAGATAAAAGTTCCTTTTGAAATTCGCCCTTTTTTTCTCTAGCAATAGGCGATAATAGACTTAATTTACTTCCTTCGGGATAAGATAAAATTGAATCCACAATTTGTTGTGTCGATAAACTGGTAATCGCATCTCCACAATTAGGACAAAACGCATGAGAAATCCTAGAAAATAAAACCCTCAAATGATCGTAAACTTCGGTTACTGTACCCACTGTTGAGCGTGGATTATAGGACGTTGTTTTTTGAAGAATTGCAATCGTTGGAGATAAACCCACTAACTCGTCTACATCTGGCTTTTCAACTTGTTCCAAAAACTGCCTTGCATAAGTTGAAAAAGTTTCAATATATCTTCGTTGACCTTCGGCGTGAATGGTATCGAAAGCGAGCGATGATTTTCCAGATCCTGAAGGACCGGTGATCACGGTTAAGGTTCGGTGAGGAATTTTAACGGTAACGTTTTTTAAATTATGAACCCGCGCACCTTTAATGTGAATTTCGGCATCATTAGTGCGAGGAGTTGAAGTTGATTTTTTCATGTCCTATTTTCAGAGCGGCTTCAGTAAGTGCCGACTCAAAATTTCCTTGAATTGAATCCAATGTTGCTTTTGTTTCAGCCTCAAATCTCATAACAATGACCGGCTGGGTGTTAGATGCACGAATCAATCCCCATCCGCTTGAATAATCGACTCTTAAGCCATCAATAGTTGTAATTTTTGCATCACTTCCTGCTTTTGACTGAAGAATGTTTGAAGCAACTTCGATAAGTTTAAATTTCTTCACTTCTTCACAGTCAATTCTGATTTCTGGGGTGTTCATCACAGGTTTTAAATCTTTTAATATTGAAGAAATAGTTCCTTCTGAATTTAATAAATAATCGCTTAAAATTTCATATAATCTTGCAGATGAATAAATTGCATCATCAAAGCCAAACCAACGATCCGCAAAGAAAATATGACCAGACATTTCTCCTGCAAGCGCCGCCTTTGTTTCTTTCATTTTAGATTTAATGAGAGAGTGACCGGTTTTCCACATCAGGGCGTTTCCACCATTTTTAGTGATATCGTTATAGAGGCGATTACTAGATTTAACTTCCGAAATAATGGTTGCACCAGGATTTGTTTTTAAAACAGCTCTAGAAAAAATAATCATTAATTCATCACCAAAGATTATTTTTCCATTTTCATCAACAGCACCAATTCGATCTGAGTCACCATCGTATCCAACACCAAAATCAGCTTTGTTTGCTTTAACGGATTCCACCAGTGCGGCTAAATTTTTAGGAACGGTAGGATCAGGATGGTGGTTTGGGAATCTGCCGTCTAGTTCACAATATAAAGGAATAACTTCCGCACCCATTTTTTGAAATAAAATAGGAGCAACAGTTGCTGCTGTACCGTTTCCAGCATCTAATACAACTTTAAGTTTTCTTTTTGGTTTAATTTGATTTGCAACGTAATCAAGATAAGGATTTATAATTTCTTTTAAAACAACCACTCCCTTAGTTCTACTAGTAAACTTACCAGCGATCATCAGGTGTTTTAGTTCTTGAATTTGATTCCCATGTAAAGTGTCTCTACCAATTCCTAATTTGAAACCATTATATTCGGCAGGATTATGGGAGCCGGTGACCATAATTGCACCGTTGGTTTCGTAATGAAAAACAGAAAAATATGTTAGTGGCGTTGGGCAAGTTCCAATATCAATAACGTTTACACCTGCATCCGTTAATCCACGAATGAGTGCCGCAGAGTATTCATCACTAGTTAAACGACAATCCCTACCCACGGCAATCGTAAGATTAGAAAGTGCAAGTTTATTAAAAACATACTCAGCATAAGTTAATCCGAGTTGGTAAGCAAAATCAGCATTTAGCTCTTTACCAGTAATTCCACGAATATCATATTCTCTAAAAATAGTTTCATTAATCATAAATACTCAATTGCCTTTCTGATTGCATAAATCATACTACCTGGATCCGCCTTGTTCTTACCCGCTATATCAAATGCGGTGCCATGATCTACTGAAGTCCTAACAAAAGGAAGGCCAAGCGTTAGGTTTAAAGCATTGCTGAAATCTGAAAGTTTTACAGGAATCAGTCCTTGATCATGGTACTGGGAAATAATAAAGTCGCACCCTTTTTTCTTTTTAACTCTTTCTTTTTCTAAAGCAAAAAATGAATCAGCAGGATGTGGTCCAGTAATTTCAATTTGTAAGTTATTTCTTTTTGTTAACGACAATGCTTTTTTAATTGCTGGAATAATAATTTTATTTTCTTCATCCCCTAAGATTCCACTTTCGCCAGCATGAGGATTTAGCCCTAAAACCGCAATTTTTGGTTTTTTCTTCTTAAGGTGTACTCTACAAAAATGTGCAGCTTGCTCAATGGTAGTCACTATTTTATCGACGGTTATATTTTTTGAAATATCCTTGATCGAGCAGTGATTGGTGACTAGAGCCACTCTAAACCAATCGTTGGCCAAAACCATGGTTACATTCGATGAATGTGTTAGTTTTGCTAAGAAATCAGTGTGTCCTTTAAAGTTAAATCCAGACGCCTGAAGACTCTCTTTGCTAATCGGACCAGTAATCATTGCATGATTTTTTAATAAAGTAATCTTAGCAGCTTTTTCAATTGCCCAAGCAGCTGCAAATCCAGAAGTTGAGTTTTTAGGTGGTTCAATAAACTCAACGTTAACTTTTTTAGTAACTTTAAATTTCTTTGCAATGATTAAAACTTTGTAAGATTTAAGTTCCTTCCAAAGTTTGGCCAGTGCTTTTTGAGTCACTTCAGGACCGATACCCTGTGAGTCGCCAGGAGTGATAACAAGAGTGATCTCATTCATGCAGTTTTAGAATTAATATGAATATAGTTTAGTGACCTTTGTCTATCGATCCATAACTTAATTTGATGTTGAAACTCGACTTCCAAAAGTTTTCCGCGAAGAGATTCTTTTTCTTTATCAAAGCCAACGTCTACGTCCTTACCAATTTCTGTGATTTTAATAATAGTAAAACTTGTAGGATCTTCAAACTTTCCCACTTGATTCTTATCTTCAGATTTAGAACTTAATAATTTTTGAACTTCTTTTTGAAGTTTTGGAGCCATATCTTGGTAAGAAAGAAATCCTAAATTACCGCCGTTATTTGCACTTGGATCATCGCTTGATTTTTTTGCCACATCTTCAAAGGCTTGACCTTCGCTTAGACCCTTGATTGCTTGATCGTAGATGTCTTTAGCAAACTTAATGTTTTTATAATTCTTTTTAGTGATTTTAATTAAAGATAAATTAATAGAACCATGAAAGGTTTTGGAGCCAGATTTGTTTCTATTGTATTCTGTTTTTAATTCGTCATCTGATACAGCAGCCTTATTTCTGATGTCACGATCAATGAGCTGGCGTTTTGATATTGAGGCGCGCATCAGTTGTTGATAATCATCAAACTGAAACCCTTCTCTGCTAATTGCGGCACGCAAACCGTCTCTGTTGATATGGAGATTGTTTTGAATGCTGTTTATTTCTTGTTCTAAATCCGCATCTGTTACTGGAAATTTATCTAAGATTAATGTTTCTGCTATTAAGAAATCGATGATTTCTAAATCAGATGGGGTTTTTTTTTGATAATTGATCATTGGCAAATAGTGGGTCAACTTTTACACGAAGTGAAACAAGCGATCTAAATTTTTTAATGTCAGAAAAATAAATTGCTTTCTTGTTTACAATCGCCTCAACACGATCAACTAAGCTGCCCTGAGGAACCTTAGGAGTAGACGCTTCTTCCGCATTTACAGAGAGAGTAAAAAAGTTAAATAATACGCATAAAAAAAGCAAAAAACCTTGAGTATTCATCACACTCAAGGTTTCTCACACCAGACATTAAATGCCAAGATTGAATTGGTTTTTACTACTCTTTGATCACGCCAGAGTTAATACTTACTTTTGCTTTTTGACGCAAACCATCTAAATAATGAGATACAATTTCTTGTCTTTTATCATCTAGAATCACGCGTTTTACGTGTTGGCGATCCACTTCTGTCCAATTGTGTTTTCCAGTTAGTCTAATAAGGTGAAGGCCGAAAGGAGTACGTACAATCCCAGAAATATCTCCAGATTTTCCAAGTTTTAAAGCTGCGCGATAATAGCTAGAGTCTAAACGATCTTTCATTCTGTAATCTAGATCTCCACCCATTGCGGCACTTGGGTCTTCAGAGTTTTTCTGTGCTGCTTCAGCAAATGAAATTTTACCAGAGCGAACATCTGCTAGAATTGAATTAAGCTTAGACGTGCCTTTTTTCTCATCTTCAGCGCTTGCTTCTTGAGGAAGAGCAACGAATATGTGGCTTGTACGAACTTCAGGATTCTTTTCGTACCAATTTTTTGCTTCCGCATCCGAAAGAGTAATTTTTTCAAAATCACTTCCTAATTTTTTTTCTAATACTGCAAAATACAAAACATTATTAATTCTTTCGGCAATGATTGGATCTTGATCTAGCTTTAGTTTTTTTGCTTCTTGAATTGCGGCTTCGCGTTTAACCAGTTCATCTATTGCAGCTTTTTTACTAAGTGAAATTGGAGAACCAGATCGTGCCTGCTCCGCGATACGGGCATTTACTTGTTCTAAAGTAATAACCTTATCATTCACTTTTGCAGCTTCAGTAACAGCATGCGCAGAAGTAATAGTTAAAATCGAAAGTGAAAGTATCCAAAGATTGATTTTGTTCATAAAATCAGTTTAATCAATGATTTCAGGCTTTTCAAACTATATTAGGAGCAATCTTACGGAAAAGTGCTTGAAGTTCAAAAAGTAAGGTTTGAAGGGAGACAAAATCCAGCTTTAAGAGAATTTTTGAATCTGGAGTGAGGGATAATCGAGGATCTCTAACAGATTTGGGCCCTACATAGAGCTTCATTACTTCATCAAGGTTAATGAGTGACTGTTTTTTGACGGTAAGGACGGTCTTGTTTCCCTGAACGTTGAGCGATTCGATTCCAATTTGTTTTAATAAATTTCTTAATCGAATTACCCAAAATAAATTTTGAGACTCCTCGGGTGGTGCACCAAATCGATCTATCATTTCTTGATACACAGATTCCAGTTGTTGTTCGTTTTTACAGTAAGAAATTTTTCTATAAAGTGAGAGTCTTAATTTTGAATCTACGATATATTTATTACTAATCTCACATTTTACAGGAACTTGAATTTCAGGCTCAAAGTGGCGGTCCTCTACATCAATAATTTTACCTTTTAATGCTTGAACGGCTTCATCAAGAAGCTCTATAAATAAATCAAGCCCAATACTAGCTATATTTCCAGATTGTTCTGCGCCTAATAAATTTCCTCCACCTCTAATCTCTAGATCTTGAGATGCAATATGAAAGCCGCTGCCAAGTTCAACAAACCGTTGAAGAACATCGAGTCTCATTTTTGCTTCTGGAGTTAAGACCCTTTCCTCATTCACTAAAAGATAAGCAAAGGCTTTTCTATGGCTTCGTCCCACGCGGCCTCGAATTTGGTAAAGTTGGGCCAAACCCAATTTATCAGCGCGATCAATTAAAATGGTTCCTGCATTTGGAACATCAATTCCAGATTCAATAATTGTTGTGCACACCAAAACCTGTGTATAACCCTGGTAAAACTCGAGCATTCTTTTTTCAATTTCGGTTTCATTCATTTGTCCATGAGCGAAGCTTACTTTTGCATGTGGTACTAACTCTTGGATTTCTCGAACTTGATGCTCTATTCCTTGAACTCGATTGGAGAGGAAAAAGACTTGCCCGCCACGAGCCAATTCGTTTTCAATCGCATTTTTAATTAATTCTGGAGAGTGTTCTGAAACAAAGGTTTTTATTGCTTGTCGATTGTTTGGAGGAGTTCGAATTAAACTCATTTCTTTAAGACCAGCGAGAGCCATGTTTAAGGTTCGAGGAATCGGAGTTGCTGTAAGTGTTAGGGTATGAGTATCAGCCTGAATGTCTTTAATTTTTTCTTTATGCTCAACACCAAATCGGTGTTCTTCATCCACGACTAATAATCCAAGCTTATTAAAGGCAATATCTTTAGAAAGTAAACGGTGAGTACCGATTATAATGTCAACTTTTCCGGCTTTTAATTCATTTAAAATTTCCGTTTGAGTTTTTTTACTTTTAAATCTGGAGATAGATTCGACTCTGATTGGAAAGTTTTCCATCCGTTTTTTAAAAGATTGTTCATGTTGAAATGCTAATAATGTAGTGGGAACTAAAACTGCAACCTGATATCCGCTTTGGACGGCTTGAAACGCAGCACGAATTGCAACTTCTGTTTTTCCGAATCCAACATCCCCACAGACCAATCTGTCTAGCAGTTTTCCTGATTCTAGATCCTGAAAAGTTTCTTGAATGGCCTTTAATTGTCCTTCTGTTTCTTCAAATTGAAATTCTTCGCAAAATTCGAAATATTCATCACCAGCTTGAACAAATTTTGGCCCCTTTAATATGGAACGTTTTGCATAAAGTTCAACTAGGTTAATTGCCAGTTTTTTAGCTGATTCTCTCGCTTTTTGTTTCGCTTTTTCAAATTGTCCTGTGCCCAACTTATCTAAGGTTGGATTAGCGCCAGCCCCTACAAATTTTTGAATGGCGTTTAGTCTATATACGGGAAGATAAAGCCGATCCTGCCCCGAGTATTCGATTAATAGATATTCACCCGTAGAGTTTTCACCCATTTTAATGGTCTCAAGTCCGATAAATTTTCCAATACCGTGGAGTGTGTGAACGATTAAATCTCCAGCGGAAAGATCTTGTAATGCTGAAAGTGGTTCACTATTTTCACTAAACTTTGGTTTTTGTGAACCTCGACTAGGTTTATTTTTTTGAGGTTTGTGATGTGTTCCTAAAATTATAGAAGAGGATAAAAAAGCTATTTTTTTCTGATTTAGATTATAAATTAAATAAGAACAATCTGGGTCGAAATCAGAAAAAATAGGAACCTTAATCATTCCTTGTTCTTTGAGAGTGTATTTTAAATGTTCTCTAGAACTGATTCCAGAAGCACCAATGAGAATTTCAAAACCGCCATTAATCCAATCCTCAAGATCGGAAGAGCTGGCGTGTTTAATTTTAATTCTTTCAAATGCTAAATCTACTTTAGAAGAAGGATTAACTTCAAAGAATCGATTAAACGAATCATGAGAGATCGAATATAATTGATCAAATTCAGGAACAAGTCTAAATGAACTCTTGTTTTTTTCTTCTTCGCTTTTCTTTAATTGAAGCTCTTGTTTCACTTGTAAGTTAAATAAATCAGAATTTAAATATATTGAGGAAATGGAGTGAGAGGTTTTTTCTAAATAATCGATTAAAAACCCCGATTTTTCATATACAAATGGAATCCAAGTGCGAAAGTTTTCTGGTAGATACCCTGATCTTACATTTTCAAATATTGGATCGCGAATTTTTCTAGAAATAGATTTTGCATCACAAGTTGATTTAATTTTTTCTAAAACGCGCGATGCCTCGTTCCATGGAAAAATCACCTCTTCCGCTGGAGTAATGAGGATGGATGAATCAAGTTTAATTTTGTTGTTTTCATCTTGAATTGTTCTTTGGGTTTCTGGATGAAAAAAGCGTAAATTTTCAACCACAGTATCAAATAGTTCGATTCTGATTGGAAGCTGCTCGGTGGGTATAAATACATCGATGATCTCACCACGAATAGAAAACTGCCCAGGCTCTTCCACTAAAGTGCTTTTTACATAACCTAGAGATGAAAGTTTTTCTCTTACGAATTCATGTGAGCCTAGATCTTTATTGATCTCAATTGAAAGTGAGTGGTGGTTCCACTCTTCTATTGGCGCTGTGGGTTGAATCCAAGAGTCGGGTGTGCAAAAGATAATGCTAGGTTTTTTAGAATGGATGAGGGAGTTCAGAGTTCCGAGGCGATCTATTTTTTGTAAAATAGATGAAGTTACAGTTGAAAATGGGGAGTGTTCCCATCCTGCCCAGACATGAAGCGAGATGTCATCGTTTTTAAGTGATCGAAGGGCCACGTGAAGCTGATCTACTTGTTCTGAAGAATTTGAGAAAATAATTACCGTTTTATTTTCTTCCGTTACCAATTTTAATGCTTTTAAGCATTGCTCCATAATTAGATCAGATTGGATAAAGAGATGATCATCATTTGTAATTGTTGAAGTAGCGTCAATTTTTTGATTCATCAGGATTGCACTCTTTTAATTGGAACTCTTTTGTAGCTCTCTGTTCTACCTTTCGAATAATTTATGATACTGTAAACAAAAGTAATTTGGAAAAAGAAAGGGCTCTATTAGATGGAATATCTTCCAGTACTGATCATGATGGCAGCAGGAATTTTTATTGGCGGAGCCGTGTTAATTTTAACTTCACTTTTAGGACCAAAAGTTCCAAATAAAACAAAAGATTCCGCAATTGAGTGTGGTGTACCCCCCGCTAAATCGTCAAAAGGGAATCGTGTATCGGTTCGATTTTACTTAGTAGCTATTTTATTTTTGTTATTTGATGTTGAAACAGTTTTTTTCTACCCTTGGGCGGTGATTTACAAAAAAAGTTTATCAACGGGTAATTTCATCATGTTTGAAATGCTTTGTTTCATTGGCATTTTATTAGTTGGTTATATTTATGTGCTTAGAAAAGGCGCTTTAGATTGGGAATAGTTTATGGCAAAAGACGGCGAACTGGACTTTTTTACAACAAGATTTGAAGATGTCATTAATTTTGCGAGAAAAAACTCACTTTTCCCACTTCCATTTGGAACAAGTTGTTGCGGAATTGAATTAATGTCTACCCTAGCATCGGGATATGATATGGCTCGGTTTGGAGCAGAGGTTGTCCGGTTTTCTCCACGTCAAAGTGATTTATTGATTGTTGCAGGTATAGTTAATTTAAAAATGGCACCAGTTTTGAGAAATATTTACGATCAAATGGCTGATCCAAAATGGGTTATTTCTATGGGCGCCTGCGCATCATCGGGTGGAATATTTAATGTTTATAGTGTTACTCAGGGGATTGATACGGTCATTCCTGTTGATGTTTATGTTCCTGGCTGTCCTCCAGCTCCCGAAGGTTTATTGAATGCTCTTTTACGTTTGGAAGATAGAATTTCAAAGGGAGACACACACTCTCTCCGCAGAGAAAGAGCTTTAAAGCACGCTCATTCAGGAGACGCAAAATAATGGATATTAGAAAACCTGTTGCTACGATCTACGGTTATTTTCAAGATAAATTTTCCCCGACATGGAATGAACAAATTCTAAAATTAAGGGAATCGTATGGTGAGGCAATTGAATTAGTGGTGATGCCTATGGAATCAAACATAGACATGCCAACACTCACGGTTAAAAAGGAAAAAATTCATGAATTTCTTTCTGATTTAAAAAATAATTATCAATATTCTTTTCTTACTGATTTTACAGCAACAGATGAAAAGGATGACGAAGAATTTGAGAAAACCAATCATCGCTTTCAGTTGGTATTTCATCTTTTTAATACTGAAACTAAAGCACGCATTAGAGTTAAAGTTAAACTCAGTGAAAATGAATCTATAGCAACTTTTATTGATCTATGGATTGGTGCAAATTGGGCTGAACGTGAAATTTTTGATATGTTTGGAATTCAATTTGAAGGGCACCCTGACTTGAGACGGATTTTAATGGACATGAGATGGGAAGGCCATCCTCTCCGTAAAGATTATCCATTACGCGGATATCAAATATTTTTAACACCAGAACCACTTGATCCGGAGCTATTAAAATGAGCGACTCTAAATTTCAAAACGATGTACCTCTTGATATTGCAAGATGGGGCATGCCTTCTCGATTAGATGTTACGATTAAAAAAGATACAGACGATCTATTTGAAGATTCTAAAATGCTTGTGAATATTGGTCCGACCCATCCTGCGATGCATGGCGCTTTTCGTTGTATGGCAAAACTAAATGGCGAAGTGATTGAAAAGTCATACTGCGAATTTGGTTACACTCATCGCGCAAAAGAAAAGTTAGGCGAAAACAGAACCTATCATCAGTTCGTGGTTTATACGGATCGACTAAATTATTGTTCTGCCTTAATCAATAACGTTACTTATGCAATGTCCGTAGAGAGAATGATGGGAATTGAGGTTCCGGAGCGTACGATTTGGATTCGTATGATTTGTGCAGAAATTTCTCGAGTGATTGACCATCTAATTTGTGTAGGCATTAATGCCGTTGATTTGGGAGCCTTTTCATATTTCACCTACGGTTACCAACAAAGAGAAAGAGCATACACGTTAATTGAAAAACTTTGTGGAGCACGTCTCACCACTTCTTATACAAGAATTGGTGGATTGATGTCGGATGCTCCAGAGGGTTGGGAAAAAGAAGTTAAGGACTGGGTAAAAGAAACACGCGCGGTTCTAGCTGAAATGGATAAACTTTTAACGGAAAATCGTATTTGGCTAAACAGAACAAAAGATGTGGCAGTTTTTAATAAAGAACAATGTCTTCAATATGGTTTTACGGGTCCTAATGCGCGAGCGGCTGGTATTAATATAGATTTACGTCGGGATCAGCCTTGTATGTTCTATGACAAAGTTGATTTTGAAGTTCCAGTTGCACAAGTTGGAGATGTTTTTGATCGTTACTATGTTCGATTAGAAGAAATCAAACAATCGCTTAATATCATCACTCAATGTGCTGATCGAATGAAGCCGGGACCAATTTGGTCTGAAGACAAAAGAACGCGCATTCCAGATAAAGATGTTGTTTACAATACAATGGAAGGTTTAATTCACCATTTCAAATTCTTCATGAACGGATTTAATGTTCCAAAAGGTGAGGCTTACACCGCGTTTGAGGCTGCAAATGGTGAGTTAGGATTTTATATTGTGAGCAAAGGTGGCCCAATGGCTCATCGAATGAGAATTCGCTCACCTTCATTTTGGCATTATCAAGGATTAGATCCAATGATTAAGGGCGAGTATATCGGTGATCTGGTTGCCGCACTTGGAAGCATAAACGTAATTGCAGGAGAGTTGGATCGATAATATGGAAAAACATTTATCAGAAAAGTTTTATCTAGCGATGAAAAAATTGGAACCACGCTATCCAAATAAAAAAGCATTGATTCTACCAGCCCTGCATCAGGCACAAGAAGAATACGGTTGGCTCCCTAAAGAAGTTTTAGAGGAAATTGGAACCTACATAGGTGTACATCCGGCGCAAATTCGCGAAGTGGCAAGTTTCTACACGATGTACAATTTGAAACCTGTTGGTAAAAATCATTTAAAAATTTGTACGAATGTTGCCTGCTGTTTGCGTGGTGCTGATGAATTAATGAATTTTGCTGAAAAAAAACTCGGTATTAAATGCGGAGAAACAACATCCGATGGAATGTTTTCATTGTCTGAAGAAGAGTGCCTTGGTGCTTGCACCACCGCTCCGGCAATGATGGCTAACGACGAATACATTGAAGAGCTCGATGTAAATAAATTGAATCATTTCATTGAAAAAATGAAGGTGTTGAAAATATGAGACAAAACACATTGTTTGAGCAGCATTTTTGGAAAGATTCTAATCGATCTTTAGATTACTACCTTCAAAACATGAATGGTTATCAGGCCGCACAAAAAGTGCTGAAAGAAATGAATCCTGATCAAGTCATTGAAGAAGTAAAAAAAGGAAACTTACGGGGACGTGGTGGCGCTGGATTTCCAATGGGAATGAAGTGGGGATTTATTCCTAAAGCCTCAGAAAAGCCAAAATATCTTGTTTGTAATGCCGACGAATCTGAGCCAGGAACCTGTAAAGACAGACAGATCATGCGTTACACCCCCCACTTATTAATTGAAGGATTAATCATCGGATCATTTGCAATTGGCTGTAAGCATTCTTATATCTATATTCGTGGTGAGTATGTGAATGAAGCTAAACTCCTAAATGCTGCTATTGAAGAAGCATATGAAAAAGGATATTTAGGAAAAAATATTTTAGGTTCAGGTTTTGATCTTGATATTACCGTACACCGTGGAGCGGGTGCATACATTTGCGGAGAAGAAACCGGACTGCTGAACTCCTTAGAGGGTAAACGTGGTGAACCAAGAGTAAAACCTCCTTTTCCAGCTGTTTCTGGTGCATTTGGATGTCCTACGGCAGTGAATAATGTTGAATCAATTGCCAATGTTCCACATTTAATTCGAATGGGTGGAGATGCTTTTGCTCAATTAGGTAAAATTGATAAATCAGGCGGAACAAGACTAATTTCGTTATCTGGACATGTAAAAAAACCAGGAGTTTATGAAATTCAAGCAGGATCGGTAACTTTAAGGCAAATCATTGAAGATATCGGTGGTGGTATTATTAACGATAAAAAATTAAAGGCGGTTATTCCAGGCGGATCTTCCTCCCCTATTTTAACGGCTGATGAAATTGATGTCGTTTATGATGTTGAGCCACTCATGAAAGTTGGAACCATGATGGGATCAGCTGCAATCATGGTGATTCACGAAGATACAGACTTGGTAAAATTATTACTGAGAATAACGAAATTTTATGCTCACGAATCATGCGGACAATGCACCCCTTGCCGTGAAGGTTGTCATTGGATGGAATCAATATTACATAAGATTTTACATGGAGAAGCAAAGCCGACAGATCTCGATTTATTAGTGGATGTTGCACAAAACATAGGTGGAAAAACCCTCTGTGCGTTGGGTGATGCGGCTGCGGGGCCTGTGATTAGTTTTGTTAAAAAATTTAGACCAGAATTTGAGTCTTACATCAAGGGACAAAAAAGATATGCCTAAGTGTACGATCGACGGAAAAGAAGTAGAGTTTAAACCAGGTGAAAATCTAATCACGGTAGCCAAACGTGCAGGAGTTGAAATTCCTGTGTTTTGTTATCATCCGGGCCTTAGTGTGGTTGCTCAATGTCGGATGTGTTATGTAGAGATTGAAAAAATGCCAAAATTACAAACGGCATGCTCAACAAATGCTGCTGAAGGAATGGTGGTTAAAACACAAAGTGATCCAGTTGTTAAAGGTAGAGCTGGAACAATGGAGTTTTTATTGTTGAACCATCCACTTGATTGTCCGATTTGTGACAAAGCTGGAGAGTGTGATCTTCAAGATAATTCATTCGGTCACGGAAGCGCAAACATGCGCCACACTGAAGAGAGACGCACCTATGTAGACGTTGATATGGGCCCAGTGATTGAAAAAAACATGAATCGTTGTATTCATTGCACGAGATGCATCCGTTTTGGAGAAGAGGTTGCAGGTATTCATGAAATGGTTGCGATTCAACGGGGAAATAATATTGATATCACCACGATTGATGGAAATCCTTTACAAACAGAATACGCTGGAAATTATGCAGATATTTGTCCAACAGGGTCGCTAACTCTTCGTGACTTTAGATTTCGCAAAAGAGCGTGGATGTTAAAGAAAACTTCAACCATATGTGAGGGCTGCTCTAAAGGTTGTAATATGGAAATTCAGCATGAAGGTAATGTCATCTATCGTTGTGTTCCACGTGAAAATCTAGAAATTAATAAGTACTGGATGTGTGATGAGGGTCGTATGAATTATCATTATACACAAGACGAAAAGCGTATTTTAAATCCACGCAGTGGAGCAACATTTATTGGTTGGGAAGATGCAATTCAAACCTTAAAAGATCAGATTAATGAAAAACCGTTAACGGTATTAGTGGGTAGTGATCTAACTCAGCAAGAATTAGAAAATATTTTAGAATATACTAAAAACTATCATAAAGGATCGTCAGTATATCACTTTGGTACAGAGGGTGTGTTTACGAGCGCTCAAGATCTTCCAGTAGATAAAATTCTTAAAATGAAAAGTAAAACTTCAAACTTAAACGGAGCAGAGAAATTAGGCATTAAATCCGTTCAAGAGATGAAGTCTGCTTCAGACGTGGTGCTTGTTTTTGCCGGTGGGCGCGCAAATGTACAATCTGTAACCAAAAAACTAGAAGGAAAGAAACTAATAGGTATTGGTGTTTATTCATTGAATGAAGCTGAATCTTTTTCGATGGTTCTACCTAGTCTTTCATTTACAGAAAAAGATGGAACTATTTTTAACCACCAAGGAATAGAACAGAAACTTAAAAGAGCGATACAGCCTAAAAACACAATTAAAGCAATTTCAGAAATTTTAATGCTCACTGCAAATAAAAAAGTAAAAGTTGGTGCCAATTGAATAATCAAGACGTTCTTTTTATGTTTTTGAAAATAGGAATAGTGTTGGTTGGATTATTATCAGTAACACCAATCATGCTTTTTGTTGAAAGAAGAGGCTCTGCGCTTTTACAAAATCGATTAGGACCAAATCGTTTTGGCCCTCAAGGATTGTTGCAGTCAGTGCTTGATGTTTTAAAGTTTATTTTTAAAGAAGATAGAGCTCCAGGTCATGTAAACAAGTTTTATTTTTCTTTAGCGCCATTAGTCGTCGTCGTTCCTGCGCTCATGACATTTGCGGTAATCCCATTTGCGGGAAATGATTTTATTATTGCAAATCTAGATGTTGGGATTTTGTACTGTTTTTCGATCGCTTCTTTAGGTGTGTATGGAATTATTATGGCTGGGTGGGCTTCTAATAATAAGTACTCACTTTTGGGAAGCCTTAGAAGTTCAGCGCAAATGATTAGTTATGAATTAACGCTAGGACTTTCAATTGTTGGATTAATCATGATTTTCCAAAGTGTAAAGCTTGGAGACATGGTATCAGCACAAGGTGAAACACTGTTTTCAATTGGCGGAATTGATGTGCCTAAATGGGGGATTTTCCTTCAGCCAGTAGGATTTATTCTCTTTTTAGTTTCATCTTTTGCAGAAACCAACCGTTTGCCATTTGATTTACCAGAGGGTGAAGCTGAGCTAATCGCAGGATATCATCTTGAGTATGGATCGATGCGCTTCGCTCTTTTCATGCTTGCTGAGTTTGTAAGCATGACTGTTGCTTCTGCGCTTCTTTCAACATTGTTTTTTGGTGGTTGGCAGTATTTACCAGGATTTAGCTGGATTGCTCATCTTTTTTCAGACGGAAATATTGCTGTTACCTATTTAGTGAGTACTTTATTGCATGGGATTTCATTTGTAATAAAAATAGCTTCATTTATGTGGTTTTTTGTTTGGGTTAGATGGACATTGCCACGCTTTAGATTTGATCAGTTGATGAATTTTGGATGGAAAGTATTGTTACCACTTGCCCTTCTAAATGTATTTGTAACAGGGCTTCTGATTTACTTAGGGGTACTATAATTATGTTAGCACAAAGAAAAACAGGTTTTTTTAACAAATTTTACTTAGTGGAGATCATTAAGGGCTTAATGATCACCATGCGTAATATGCTTTTTGCAAAAAGAGCAACCATTCAATTTCCAGAAGAAAGAAGAGATTATTCTGAAAAATTTCGCGGACAACATTATATAAAGTCAGTGAATGGAGTAGAGAATTGTACGGCTTGTATGTTGTGTCCTACTGTTTGCCCCGCTGAATGTATTCATATTGTTGCAGGCGAAAGAGAAGATAAAGAAAAATATCCGATTAAATTTGAAATCGATTCTTTGCGTTGCTGTTTTTGTGGAATGTGCGAAGAGGCTTGTCCAAAAGACGCAATCAAATTGAGTAATATTTATGAAATGAGCCAACAAAACAGAACTGTATATGAAAAAGAGTTTTTATTAGAACAAAGAGGGAATAAATAATGGATTGGATCTTTGTAGCATTTATTGTTTTCTCAACAATAGCGATTTTAGGATCTCTAATGGTTGTTTTACAAAAAACCCCCGTTTCATCAGCATTCTCATTGGTTTTGGTTTTTTTCTCATTTTCAGGTTTGTACGCTCTATTAGGAGCTCACTTTATTGCAGCCCTTCAAATTTTGGTTTATACGGGAGCAATTATGGTTTTGTTTGTATTTGTAATTATGCTTCTTGGTCAGGATCAACCTACTTCCGATCTTAAAGATTCTTCACTGCTGTTTAAGGGAATTACCCTGCTTGGTGCAATTGGTTTGTTGAATGTTTTACTGCAAGCAGCACTTAGTTCTAAAGATATTGTTGGTAAGGGTGTGTATACCGAAGAAAAAATTAATGAAATGGGTGGAAACTTAAAGAGCATTTCGGAAGTGCTCTTCAAAGATTACGTTTTTCACTTTGAATTAGTTTCATTTCTAATCTTAGGAGCAATTGTAGCAACAGTGGCTTTGGCCAAGAGAAAAAACTCTCTTTCAGGAGGAGTGTCATGAATGATCCATGGTTAATGTTAATCGTTTCCTGCACCGTTTTCGTTATTGGATTAATTGGCGTTATTTTTAGAAAAAATCTATTGGTTGTTTTGATGTCCATTGAACTAATGTTGAATGCAGTTAATCTTTCATTTGTGGCTTTTTCAAAAATTCACCATGTGCTTGATGGTCAAATAAATGCGTTATTTGTGATGACCGTTGCTGCTGCAGAATCAGCGGTAGGACTCGGATTGGTGATTGCAATGTTTAGAACGCTTAAAACGGCGGATTCCGATCAAATCCAGATGCTGAGAGATTAATATGAGTATATTATTGATCGTTTTATTCCCATTAATTGGTTTTTTAATTAACGGGATCAGATATATAATCAGCACTAAAAAAGGGACAAAAATATCAAGTCAACAATCTGGAATGATTGCTACTTTTGCAATGGTTTTATCTTTTTTAGTATCGGTTTATTATTATTTTCAATTTAATGGCCAATCAAATGAAGTTAAATTAATCGATCAAAATTTATTTTCTTGGATAAAAATAGGTGCATTTCATTTGGATTTTGCATTAAGGCTTGATCCATTGAGTTTACTTTTTTCATTAATTATTACTGGTGTTGGATCTTTGATTCACCTTTATTCGATTGGATATATGAAAGAAGATGCTTCGCCTGCAAAATACTTTTCATATTTAAATTTATTTTGCTTCATGATGCTAAATCTAGTCTTAGGTTCATCCATGCCACATGTATTTTTGGGCTGGGAAGGCGTTGGATTGGCTAGTTATCTGTTGATCGGATATTGGAATCTTGATGTTGAAAAAGTAATGGCCGGTCAAAAGGCGTTTGTCATGAATCGCATTGGTGATCTTGGTTTTCTAATCGCCATGTTTGTTGCTTACAAATATGTAGGTTCCCTTGATTTAATTGAAATCCAGAAATCCACAATGAGTCCATTTGTGGTTACTGTTTTTACTGGATTAGTGTTTTTTGCTTGTACTGGAAAGTCTGCGCAAATTCCACTTTTCACATGGCTTCCCGATGCGATGGCAGGTCCAACTCCTGTTTCTGCGCTCATCCATGCGGCAACAATGGTTACAAGTGGCGTTTATCTTTTAAATAGAATTTCTCCATTATTGATTCAAGCCCCACAAGTTTTATCGGTTATTGCTATCGTTGGTGTTACCACAGCATTCATTGCAGCCATTATCGCTTGTGCTCAAAAAGATATTAAAAAAATTCTGGCCTACTCTACCATTTCACAGCTTGGATTTATGTTTTTAGCCTGTGGTGTTGGCGCATTTGATGCCGGAGTTTTCCATGTGATGACCCATGCATTTTTTAAAGCACTGATGTTCTTAGGTGCTGGAAGTGTGATTCATGCTCTACATGAAGAACAAAATATTTTTAAAATGGGCGGATTAAGTAAAAAACTACCCATCACTACGATCACATTTGTAGTGGGATGGGCCGCAATTTTGGGAATTCCTCCTTTTAGTGGTTTCTTTTCAAAAGATGAAATTATTATTGAATCACTAAACTCACCCTATGGAAATCAAGTGTTGTTTGCTATGGCACTATTAACCGCCTTACTCACAGCATTTTATATGACCAGACTATTAGTTTTAGTTTTTTTTAGTCCATCAAGAATGGACAAGGATGTTGAAGAGCATGTTCACGAATCACCGCTGGTGATGACATTCCCACTAATTGTTTTGGCTGTTTTATCCTTAATTGGTGGATTTTGGCACCACTCTGAGGGAGCGCACGAAAACTCACAAATGATCATGATTACCAGTGTTGCGGTAGCGATTCTTTCGGCAGGATTTTCTTTTTATCGATATCGTAAATTCGACAGTGAAGAGCAAACAAATAACTTTATTGAGAATGGTTTGGGAATTAATAATTTTTATAACAACTTTTTTGGAAAAGGAGTGACCATTGTTTCAAAGGGGTTGTTTCGCTGGATTGAAGCAGGAATTATTCAAAATGGACTAAAGTTTTGTACTTGGGCCGTAGAGTTTTCTGGAAATGTGCTTAAGTCGTTTCAGGTAGGTTCAGTTCAGGTTTATCTAATGATGATGGTTTTGTTAGGTTTATCACTCATGATTTGGGTTTTACAGGGAGTGATGCATGGGGTGTTAATTTATGGAAAATAATCAAGAGTTAACGGCATTATTGATACTTCCTTTACTTGGAAGTTTGTTGTCATGGTTTATACCAAAAGCAAGTCAAAGGCTGTATGCACTCTTAGTGTCATTTCTGCAATTGGCTACCGGTATATATATCGCAAGTCATGCAAACTTCACTAAAGGCGGTGGACTTGAGCAAACACTTCCTTGGCTAAGTGATCTTGGCATTCAATTGCAATTAAGACTCGATTCTACTTCAGTTTGGTTTGTGTTATTGAGTGGATTTGTATCATTTGTTGTTCTTGGGTTGAAGGGATCTTGGTATCGTAAACAAGCTAGGCTTTTTACTTCTCTATCTTTCTTTCTAATATTTGCAATGAATACTGCATTTTTAAGTACAAACTTAATTGTGTTCTATCTTGCCTATGAGGCAGTTTTTATACCCATGATTTTAATGGTTGGAATTTGGGGCACAAACGCTAAAGCCACCTCAGTGTTCCGATTCTTTTTGATGAGCTTTTTTGGTTCAATATTAATGTTGGTTTCAATATTTTACTTATCTTATTTAAGTTTTTTAAAAACTGGAAATCTTTCAACCAATCTTGATGATCTGATGAAACTATCAGCCGATTCAAACATTTCACTATCATTGTGTTTTGTTGGCTTTTTATTGGCATTTGCAATCAAAGTACCCTTGTTTCCATTTCATGGATGGTTAAAAGAAGTTTATGTAAATGCACCCACCCCTGCAACGATTTGGATGTCCTCACTACTTTCTAAACTTGGAGTGTTTGGTTTTATTCGTTTTATCGGGCCATTGTTCATGCCAACGTTTGTAGAGTATCAAGGTGTTTTGCTTGCATTGGCGGCTTTTTCTGTAATATATGCTGCATTTTTGGCAATTCAGGAAAAAAATCCAAAATCATTATTGGCATATTCTTCCATCAGTCATTTAGGTTTTGTCATGCTTGGGGTATTTTCTTTAAGTGATGCGGGAAGAACTTCCGCAATCGTACTGAGCGTCAGTCATGGATTAACGAGTGCTGTTTTATTCTACTTGTATGATTTGATAGAAGTTAGAAAAGAAGGCATTTCTATGGATCGTTACTCTGGGATGGCAAGGCAGTACCCAATCCTATTTGTATGTTTGTTTATTGGAGTTTTAGCATCACTTTCTTTACCAGGAACATTTAACTTTGTGGGTGAGTTTTTAGTAATGTTACACGCCTATCCGGTGAGTGCACTTTGCACAATCTTATCTGGAATTGGCGTGATTTTAGGTTCAGTATACATGTTGAAATTCTATCAAAGAATTGGTTTTGGTAAATCTGAAGAAATGACTTCAACTGCTGATATCCATGGATTTGATTTGATTGTGGTAATGGTTATTTTAGCGATAATTATATATTTTGGGTTTCAGCCCTCAATTTTCCTCGGAGGAGTTGATAATGTTTGATTTAGCAAATCTAGCCTTACTGGGGCCATGGTTAGTTTTAAGCTTAGGCATCATGGCTACGATGTTAGTGAGTTCAATCAGAATAGAAACAAGATTACCTGCAAAAATAGTTACGATTATCACATTGGTTTTAGTGATGATTACCTCCATAGGATTATTTTCTGAAGGAACTAAAACAGTACTAAATGGATACATTGAAATTTCAAAGTTAAGTTGTATGACCTTGTTTTTCATGTCTGGCATTAGTTTAATGTTTGTTGTTGGATCAGGCGGTTACTTAAATAAAGAAAAAATTCATATCTCTGATTACTATAATTTACTTTTATTGATGGTTTTTGGCGCTTCAATTTTAGTAAGTGCAAAAGATCTTTTTGTGATGTTTATTGCGCTTGAGGTGATGTCTTTACCCGCATACGCACTTGTTGGTTTTAGAAGGAATGATTCAAGATCAAATGAGGCAGCAATTAAATATTTCATTTTAGGTGGAGCACTAGGCGCCATCTTTTTAATGGGAACATCATTTATTTTTGGAGCAAGCGGTTCTACTCAACTAGCTCAAATTTTTGAATGGTCAAAAGGATACAATGGAGACCTTCTCCTTTTTGTTGTTGGACATTTATTAGTATTATTTGCATTTTTATTTAAAGTTGCAGCTGCTCCGTTTCATTTTTGGAAACCGGATGTTTACGAGGGAGCACCTGTTTCTGTAACGGGATTAATGGCAACAGTAATCACCACTGCTGCTTTTGTGGTGTTAGTTAGGTTGTTTCATTTGGTAGATTTTCAATCAACTACATTCGCTCCATACCTTGAATCGCTGAAACAACTCATACGAGTTGTTGCGGTGATGAGCCTGGTTGGAGGTAGTACAGTACTGATTTTACAAAAAAACCTTAAGAGAATGCTAGCCTACTCATCCATAAATCACACCGGATACTTACTCTTGGGTCTACTTGGAACTCTGAGTAAGCCAGATCAAATTTATTCAATTTGGTTTTATTTAGCTGGTTATTCAATCATCACTTGTGGATTATTTTTAATGTTGAGTCAATCAACCACAACCAATGATCAAGGTTTAGAGCTGGTTGATCTCACTGGATTAATGAAAAAAAATCCATACTTTGCCACTGTTTTATCCATCTTTTTCCTGTCCATGGTTGGGATGCCATTTACTGTAGGTTTTTTTACAAAATATACGGTTTTTATGTCTTCTATTTCAGCTGGTGAAGTTGGATTTGTTGTTATTGCTGCAATTTGTGCGGTGATAGGAGCATATGGATATCTTCGTCCGATTGCCTTAATGGTGATGCGAGATCCGGATCCTAGTTCAGCATCATTTGTTGGAACGAAGTTTAATCAGGCAATGATCATTATTCTTGCTGCTTTATGTATTATTTTGGGTATTTTTCCACAGGCGCTAATACAACTTACGAAAGGTCTTGAGCTGATACCTTAAAACAAATATGGCCAAACTTTATGTCATTCGATTTAAAGGACGAAAAGAAAGTCAGCCCCTTTCAGAATTAGAAGTGAAAGAGCTGATCTTAAGGCATGAGGTTAGGGAGGAGGATGAAATATCCATTCATCCAAACCAATTTTCACTTTCAGCAAATAGTTACCCTGAATTTGAGCTTTTTTTCGGCAATGACAACGAAAAAACCTCAATATTTAGTTCAGATAAAAAAGAGATTCAAATACAAGATGAAAAAACCAGGATTTTTGAATCAAAAGATTTAGTTTCATCTGATTTTTTAGAATCACCTGACATTCACGAAAGTTTTAAAAATCAAAAAACCACAATTTTTGAAAGACCAAAAGAGTTGGTTGGGAAAAGCGGAATTAAAAAATCTGTTAAGGTTCCAAAAAAGTCTTTTTTAATTCTAATGCTACTTGCAATTGTTAGTTATGAAATCATGTTCGAAGATGATGACGACGATGCCAAACAAAAACAATCAGTGGTGATGGTTCCAGTTCGCCCACAATTGCCGGTTTCTACGGGGAGCTTGCCAGACCCCGCTAGCAGTGAAAAAATCTATATTAAGGGATTAAAGCCTTACTTTGAAGACACTGTTAGTGGTTATAGAAAAGCGGCCGATACATTTCAGTTGGCGTTAAAGTATGATGGTCAAAATGTAACGGCATTGGCTATGCTAGCTTCTACATATTTAAATTTAATTGATTCATCCAATCAAGATGAAAATACATATTCAGTTATTAATAAACTTATTGATCTATCAAAAGTTAAACAGGCAACATCGGTAGAAATTTTGATCGCTGAGGTTGAATTTTTAGCTAATTCAAGAAGGTATGATGCCGCCATTCAAAAGCTAGTTGAATATTCAAAGGTGGCTGGGAAAATAGACCCGTCTTTATACTATTATATTGGTTGGCTATATTATCTAAAGCACGAAAACTCTAATGCATTAAAATATCTAAATTTAATTCCTGCAAGTGCATTGCCCATGCCTAAACTTTATTATCTGCGCGGAGTTTTACACGAAGATAATCAAGAGTTTGATGAGGCCATTTCAGAATTCAAGCGCGCACTACAGTACAATCCAAAGCACGCCCACTCCATTCTTGGTTTAGTTAGAATTGCAGAAAAAAAGGGTGAGTTAAAATCGATGCTCAAATTCATCGAGTTTTTAACCGGCAATCCATCCCTGCAATCACCGAAGGAATATATTAGGACATTATTATATAGATCAAAAATAGCATTGTTATATAAAAGAACTGATTTAGCAGTTTCTTCATTGAGTCAGGCGTTAGAATTGGATTCGAAAAATGAAGAGTTAAGACTCGAGTATTACACTTTGTTATCTCAATCGGTGAAAGATAAAAAATATAAAAATTTAGCTCAAATGTATTCTTTGGTTTTAGAGGGAGAGCGATTTTCACACGAAGGAAAAACGCATGAGGCAATTACCCTTTTCATTCAAGCGAAGGATACATTTCCAGGTTCAGAAATCCCAATTGAGAAAATGGGTGATTTGTTTTATCAAAGCGGTGAGTTTAATAAGGCGGCAAGTAATTATAAAGTAGCCATATCACTTAATCCTAAGGCGGTTCACTTATCTGTAAAATTAATTGACTCATGCATTAAAAATAACGACTGGGACGAGGCACAAAAATATTTAGCAAAGTTCCGCGGCGTTCCTGCTCTTAAGAGTTCAATTGATCGTCTTGCGGGAGATTTGGCTTCAAAACAAGGCAATATACAGCAGGCGGTTGTATTTTATCGTAAGGCAATGGCGCGAGATTCAATTGATACCGATGTTTATACCGCTTATGCCAATATTTTAAGAAGTTTAGATCAATGTAAAGATGCACAGTTTTTTTATTCTGTTGCTCAAAAATTTGATCCTTTTAATATGGATGCAATTCTTGGATCTGCTAAATGTTTATTGAGCACAGACAATGTTCAGCTTGCTGTATCTCGAATTCAAGATGAATTGGTGAGATTGCCTAAAGCAAGGGCAGATTTAACGGCAGGAGTTGCTGAAATATATTTGCTTGCTAACGATGAAGATCGCGCACTCCAGTTTGCAGATCAAGCGATTGATATTGATTCCAATTATCCTGATAGTTACAGGATTAAAGGTTTAATTTTTACTCATAAAATGCTTTCGCAAAAAGACGCTAAGAAAAAGGCACTTGAATCATTTAAAGCATATTCAGATAGAAAACCTTCTGATCCAATTGGTTATGTTAGTCGATTTGAAATTTTTCTAAAAGACTCAAGTTTTGATCAAGCGCTTGAAGAGTTAAATAGGATTTTTGAGGTTTCTCCACGTTATCAAGAACTACATTTTAGGAGAGCCCTGCTATTTTCCAAAATGGGTAAAAATAAGGATGCTCTTTCAGAATTAGATGAGGAACTGAAAATTAATCCAAGGTTAGTGAAGGCATTGGATGAAAAGGGTAATTTACTTTTGCGAATGAATCAGCTGGATGATGCAATGAAATGTTTTGTTAAATCCATGGAAATCAATCCTCAGGGAGCGCCAGCTAAAATTGGCGCTGGTTATATTAATTTTTTAAAAAGACAATTTCCTTCTGCATTAGCACTCTTTTCAGCAGCACTAGCTTTAGATAAAGGAAATCCTGATATTCATAAAAAAATGGGAATGGCGTATCGAGATAGCGGAGATTCGCAAAGAGCGGCACAGTCATTTAGAAACTATCTTGATCTTGCTCCAGATGCTCCAGATCGAGAAGAGTTTGAAAAGTATCGGTAAATTTATTCTGCCTTTTTATTTAGAAGTAACCCTTTAGCGGGAGAGTGGTCTGTGTGATAGCGAGATGAAAGGCCCGGTGAGGTTGGGGCGGTTTCTGGGTTTTTGTGTTCATAAAAACCAACCACAACTTCTGTCATTCCTGATTTTTCTAACTCTGAAACCACAGATAATTTAGGTTTTTTTTGATTGCTTTCGTCACTCGGATTCTCGTCTTTTGGGTGTTCCGGGGGTCGCTCATAGGCCATTCCGCTCCCTGAGCTTGCGCCGGGATCGTTTTCCATGCTTTTTGAAGCCCTCACAAGGCTTAGTTTTGGCGGAGCGTTTACCTTATTAATCAAGAGTTTACCTCTATAATAGTATACCAAATAACTCAAATAATGCAACGCCCCATTATTATCTTGCCGACAATACCCCAAATAAGGTATAACCTGTTGTATTAAGAGGAATTTTTCTATGAGCAATAAGAATGATTTATTTTCCAAGTGTTACCGTTTTGAAGATGCAAAGAAGCTTCAGGCAATGGGCCTATATCCTTACTTTCGCCAAATCACTGGTTCTACTGGTAACAATGTAAGCTCAAATGGCAAACGCCAAGTGATGATTGGATCAAACAATTACTTAGGACTCTCTCATGATCCAAGAGTGATGGAAGCTGCAAAGGCTGCTGTTGATAAATACGGAACGGGCTGTACTGGATCTCGTTTTTTAAATGGAAATTTAGATATTCATGAAGAGCTAGAAGCTCGCCTTGCTAAATTCGTAGGTAAAGAAGCGGCGATTTGTTTTTCTACTGGATTTTTTGTTAATCAAGGAACATTGGGCGCACTGATTGGTCGTAGTGACGTAATTTATAGCGATCGCGAAAATCATGCATCCATCGTTGAGGGTACTCAAGTTGCCCTTGGTGATACGATTAGATTTAAACATAATGACATTGCTGATTTAGAGCGTGTTCTTAAAAATTCTCGCGAAAAATACGATGGTGCAATGATTGTTGCTGATGGCGTATTCTCTATGTCTGGGGATATTTTAAATTTACCTCCAGTAATTGAATTGGCTAAAAAATATAACTGTAAACTTTATGTAGATGATGCCCACGCATTGGGTGTTTTGGGAAGTCACGGACAAGGGACTGGCCAACATTTCGGAATGCATAATGATATTGATTTAGTGATGGGAACTTTCTCTAAATCATTTGCTACTAACGGTGGATTTATCGCAGGTACTGCTGATGTGATTCATTATATTAAGCATAAGGCGCGCCCGTTTATTTTCTCTGCAGCAATGAGTCCAGCTGCAACTGCAACTGCGCTTCGTTGTTTGGATATTATGGAAACAGAAACTCATCATATCGAAAACTTGCGTAAAAACGCCGCATATATGAGCAAAAACTTAAAGGCGATGGGTTACAATACGCTGAATAGCCAAACTCCAATTATTCCTCTTTTGATTGGTGATGATGCGGCTGCATTTGCGATCACGCAACAATTGTTTGAAGAGGGTGTGTTCATGACCCCAGTAGTTCGCCCAGCAGTTCCAGAGGGTTGCTCACTACTTAGAACTAGTTACATGGCTTCTCACACCATGGATGATTTAAACTATGCTCTTGAGCATCTTGAAAAAGTGGGTAAAAAATTTGGCGTTCTTGGAAATCCAGAAAACACTGAGCGTTTAAATAAACTAGCAACTGAAAATTTCGGTGCTCATTCCATTGCGTAATTTCAACGCATGATTATTTTGGGTGTTGATCCAGGATCAAGATTTCTCGGATATGGTTGCATTGAAAAAAATGGAAATCAATTTCGAGTGATATGTCACGGAACGGTACATCTTTTTCATAAAGAGTATAAAAACATTCCTGTAGATGAAACCACTCCTTCTCGATTGAAGGAAATCCATGAAAAGCTTTCTGAAATTATTATCAAATATAAGCCAACGATTATGGCGGTTGAAAAAGTGTTCTTTGCAAAAAATGCGGTTTCAGCGTTAAAGCTAGGCCAGGCCCGCGGAGTTGTTTTGCTTACCGGTGCTCTTCATGATTTAGAGATCCATGAATATGCGGCTACAGAGGTTAAAGGATTAGTTACGGGGTATGGTCGCTCCGATAAAGCACAAGTGGCTAAAACTCTTCAAATGATCTTAGGACAACAAGAGTTTGATACTCTAGATTCCTCCGATGCTTTATCCATAGCTCTTGCTCATGCGCTGATGCTTCGTCCCGGTAATGAAAAAAAGTCAAAAATACCGGCTAAAAAAACGCGATCTTTAAAAAGCTTAGCTGAAAGTTTAAAGCGTTGAAATGTGACCAAACTTGCGAGAGCATCACTCTATGCTTTCGTATTTATCTGGAGTAATTAAAGAACGTCAAAATGGTGAAATGATTCTTGCTGTTGGCAGCGAAAATACAGGCTGGGTCGGTTATCAAGTTCGAACTCCAGATCATCCTCGCTATGAACCACTCCTTCCGAATGAAAAAGCAGAAGTTTATATTTATTCACACATTAGAGAAGACGCATTTGATCTATATGGTTTTATCAATGCGGGTGAAAAAAATCTTTTCACTACCCTACTTTCTGTTTCAGGAGTTGGTCCAAAATTAGGATTAGGACTACTTTCTCACACAGACGCACCAACGTTGATCAACATGATTTTAAGTGAAGACAAAGCGGCTCTCACAAATATTTCTGGAGTAGGAAAAAAAACAGCAGAGCGAATGGTGTTAGAACTTAAAGATACAATTCAAAAGAAACAAGAACAGGGATTTTTTGGAAAACTAAACTCTGGAAAAACGACCGCTGCTCATTCTGGATTATCAGCATCGAGCACTTTGTTTATGGAAGCTTACTTGGCATTACAGGGACTTGGGTTTAAAGAATTTCAAGCAAAACAAATGGTCGAACAAGCAATTAGAAAAAACGCATCTCTGAATGCACCAAGCACAAAAGTAGAAGACATTATTAAACACGCGCTTCAGGCGAACTAAGAGGTAAGCATGGAAGATAGATTGATTTCTGGTGAAGAAATTACTAATGAACGAAGCGAAATTCAGGTGGAGCAAACCCTTCGTCCTCAACAGCTTGAAGAATACATCGGGCAAGAATCGGTACGTGAAAAAATTTCTTTATTCATAAAAGCAGCAAAACAGCGCGGAGATGCGCTAGATCATGTATTGCTTGCGGGTCCTCCGGGTTTGGGTAAAACCACTCTTGCTCAAATTATTGCGCGTGAAATGGGCTCACAAATTCACATCATTACTGGACCGACCGTTGAAAAAAAGGGTGATCTTGCAGCGGTGCTTACCAATCTTCAGCCCGGAGATGTTTTATTTATTGATGAGATTCATCGGTTGCACATGGCGATTGAAGAAGTTCTTTATGGGGCCATGGAAGATTTTAAATTAGATCTCATTATTGGTCAGGGCCCTTCGGCTCGAACCATTAGAATTGATCTTCCTCGATTCACACTTGTGGGCGCCACCACTCGCACAGGATTACTATCGAGCCCACTTCGTGGACGTTTTGGTGTGGAGATGCGACTTGATTTTTATTCGCACGAAGATCTTGCTAAAATTGTGATGAGATCAGCTCGCCTGTTAAATATTAACATTGAAAATGCGGGTGCAATTGAAATTGCAAAACGATCAAGAGGAACTCCAAGAATTGCAAATCGATTAATTAGAAGAGTGAGAGATTTTGCGCAAGTAAAGTTCAAGTCTGTTACTGGTTTTGATATTGATAAAGTTACCGTTGATCAAGCTCTTCGTTTGTTTGAGGTGGATGAGCGTGGTTTAGATTCAATGGATCGAAAACTGCTGACCTCAATGATTGAAAAATTTGATGGTGGTCCTGTGGGCATTGAAACTCTTTCAAGTATGCTCTCAGAAGAGCGAGATACCATTGAAGAGGTTTATGAGCCCTTTTTGGTTCAAGAGGGATTTATTCAACGCACACCTCGCGGAAGAGTGGCTACCGCACTAGCCTTTTCACATTTGGGATTCCCACCAAAGCCAATCGTCTAAGTGTATACAAACGTGCACAGTTGTTGTGCACACTTAGTTACAGTTATTCGGATTCAAAAAAACAGTCAAATCAATGGCAAAAAAATCAGCATAAACACTTGAAATTAAAAGATAATTTTAATTTATTCAATATTGCGTTATGGCACAAGCATTGCTGTATTCATGATGAGTCGAGGGACTAAATTATGGAAGATAACTCTATCTATCAAAAAACAGTGCGTAAGGATGTCACCATTGAAGGTGTTGGCTTACATTCTGGAAAGCCTGCAAAGTTAGTGATCAAACCAGCTCTTCCTAATGCTGGAATAATTTTCGTACGCACAGATCTTGAAAAGCCAGTCACCATCCCTGCTTCTTATGAGTTTGTAACTCAAACTAAATTGGCAACCACCATTGGTCGCGACCAAGCAAAAATTTCTACTGTTGAACATCTTCTTTGTGCTCTGAAACTCATGCAAATTGATAACGCTATGATTGAAGTTTCTGGCCCTGAAGTTCCAATCATGGATGGTTCCGCCGCTCCATTCTGCAAAGCGATTGCATTGGCTGGGGTGCGCGAAGAAGTATCAGCACTTAGAAAAGTAGCTATTTTACGTAAAAGAATTGAAGTTCGTAAGGGTGATAAAATTGCACTAATCGAACCATCTACTCGTTTTCATATTAACGCTAGAATCGAATGGAATCATCCTGCAATTGGCACTCAATCATTTGAGTACACTGTGGGTGAAACTGATTATCAAGAAGTTGCAAGTGCACGCACCTTTGGTTTTATGAAAGATGTTGAGGCACTTAAGAAAATGGGTCTCGCTTTGGGTGGATCATTTGATAATGCTGTGGTGATGGACGAAGAAAAAGTTTTAAATTTAGAAGGACTTCGTTACGCAGATGAATTTGTTCGCCACAAAGTTCTCGATGCAATCGGAGATTTTGCACTTTCTCCAGTTCAAGTGATGGGTGATGTGACGTTGGTTAAAGCCGGTCATGAAATGCACTCAGAGCTCATTCATGCAATTTTTTCTAATCCAGATAACTTCGAAGTGGTAACGATTGAAGAGGCTATTATTGAAGAAGAGAGCCTAGGTGTATTGGAAACGAATTGGGCAGCAGTTCTTCAAAGAACCTATTAAAAATAGCCACAATCCTGACGCTAAATTCATCCATGGGAACTCCTTATTTTTTAAACTATAATGTTTAATATACCGAAAGGTTAATACATAAGGAGACCTTCAATGAGTAAGAAAAAAGGCAAATTCGATCTAACAAAACTGGTACACGATGGCTTTATCAAGGACGGAGAAACTTTTAGTTTCGTCAGTGATCCAACAAAACAATTCACGGTTCAAAAACAACCTAATAACGAATATAAAATTAAAACAGCTGCGGGAACAACCACTGTGCATGCTTTTGCACAAACATGCTTAGGACAAGAACCACCTAACCATGCATCCTATTGGTTTAAAAACAGCAAAGGTGAAACCATGTATCAAATATGGCAAGCTGACTGCGAAGAAGATCAATACGCAGCATAAATAGTACAGTTATAAATTTATATCATGGCCTCATTCCTTACGGGAGTGGGGCCATTGTGTTTGCATGGATTCGTTTTTTATGAGAAAAATTTCTTATGGAAAACAATTCAAAAAACACTGAATTCAGAGTTGAAAAAGATACTTTTGGTCCGATCAATGTGCCGGCAAATCAATT
>CANBTI010000002.1 GCA_947372355.1 Bdellovibrionales bacterium
GCAGTGGGCTTATTAAAATACGGAGCTGAACGTTTGGGCGGACAAACTCAACATAACTCTTTGTTTGGAGAAAGTTTGCACAGTTTAGATGGTGTGATCGGAAAAATGGGAACTTCAATGAAGTCCTTCATGAAAGATTTGTTTTAAAAATAATTTAAGTAATTAACAACGATAGGAAAAGGAGTACATATGTTCGAGATTCAAACAGAAAAAACTTTAGGCGCGAAAATTAAAGTCATCGGTGTAGGTGGTGGTGGTTGTAATGCGGTAAACAGCATGATTCGTGCTGGATTAACTGGTGTTGATTTCATCACTGCAAACACAGACAAACAAGTATTAGAAAGCTCCCTAGCTGGAACTAAAATTGCGATCGGACAAGAACTCACTCGTGGGTTGGGCGCCGGCGCGAATCCTGAAATCGGACGTAAAGCTGCATTAGAAGATTATGCACAGATTGCCGAAGTTCTTGCAGGAGCTGATATGGTTTTTATCACTGCAGGTATGGGTGGCGGAACTGGAACGGGTGCTGCTCCAATTTTTGCTAAAATTGCAAAAGAAATTGGTGCTCTTACTGTTGGTGTAGTGACTAAACCATTCTTGTTCGAAGGCAAAAAAAGAATGAGACAAGCAATTGAAGGAATGAATCAACTCCGTGAATGTGTAGATTCACTCATCATCATTCCAAACAACCGCCTATTAAACATTTCTAGTAATTCACTTTCAATGATGGAAGCTTTCAAAAAAGCAGATGAAGTTTTATTGAACGCTGTTCAAGGTATTTCTGATTTGATTAACCACACTGGTTACATCAACAGTGATTTCGCCGATGTTCGCACGATCATGCAAAATAAAGGTCTTGCTCTCATGGGTATTGGTTACGGCGAAGGTGAACACCGTGCAATTGAAGCAGCAACTGCTGCGATCTCTTCTCCATTGCTTGAAGACATTTCAATTAACGGAGCAACCGGAATCATTATCAATATTACCGGCGCATCAACCTTAACTCTTCATGAAGTAAATGAAGCAACTTCTATTATTCAAGAAGCAGCAGATGAAGATGCACAAATCATTTTCGGAACTGTTTTAGATGAATCAATGAACGCGAGAGTAAAAGTAACAGTAGTTGCAACTGGACTAGGATGTGATGCAAATCTTCTACTTGCACCAAATGTTGCTACTAACAACTCTTCACTTGCATCCAATGCTGCAGCTCAATCAATGAATAATGGATTGGGAGCAACCAGTGCAGGAAACAGTGTTCCTGTTTTGAGTGCAAACAATGCAAATAGTACCAATAATTCAAATACTGCTAGCAACACAAACACAGCAAATAACAATGGATCTGCTACAAACAGTAATCCTGCTGGAGCAACTAGCGTAAATAATAACAATAACAGCGTGGCTTCAGCGACTGCAACTGCGGCAGTTGCAGCAGCAGCGCCTGCGGCATCAGTAAATCCAGAATTGGCCCGTGCTCGTGAAATTGCACGTCGTCTTGGCATGATTAACGACAATGAAAATGCAGACATTGATGTTCCTGCATTCATGCGTCGTAATAATGAAAATACAGATAACGCGTAATTGTTAGGAAATTTTAAACGAAATCAGCCCCCCGTCTTCTAGATGGGGGGCTTTTTTAATTGAATGTTGGCTCTAAAATTGTAGGATGATGATCTATGTCAGTGAGTAAAGAAGTTCTCAGTAGTGGTGCAGCAAAAATCGATGAAAAGCTAAAATCGTTTGGTGCTGCTCGTCCGTTTTTTCATGCAGTTCTAGGTTCAGGATTTAAGGAATCAGTGAAAACAGGAATTCCTTCCCAATTCTCAATCAAGGGTGAAATTTTATTCACTGATGTTCCAGGTTTGTTTCCTTCTACAGCTCCAGGGCATGATGGAAAATATATAATTGTTGAACACACCGCGAGTAAAAAAACTGGAGTGATTCAAGTAGGTCGTTTGCATGGATACGAAGGACTTGATCCCCGAGAAGTGGTTCGAACCGTGATGTACACTCGTGAATTGGGTGCTGATCAATATTTTATCACCAATGCGGCTGGTGGAATTGCAAAAGGACAAAAGCCCGGTGATGTAATGATCATCAATGATCAAATCAATCTCACCGGAAAAAATCCGCTCGTGGGTGAAAATCCAAAAAAACCAAACGGTGAAGAATGGGGACCTCGTTTTCCCGACGTGACTTGTTTGTTTAACCGTGAAAAAAATCAAATTTTAAAAAAAGCATTTCAAGCTGAAAAGTTAACTGTGCATGAAGGTGTGTATGTTGGTGTTTTAGGACCCGTGTTTGAAACACCTGCAGAGATTGCATTTTATATTAAAGCAGGAGCTCAGTCGGTAGGAATGTCTACAGTTTGGGAAACCGTTGCTCTAAAACATAGTGGCGCACAAGTGAATGCACTTTCTTTGATTAGTAATTTGGGTGCAGGCATTGAAAGAGCAAGTGATGGAACTGCGATTGAGTTAGATCATTTCGCCATCATGGATGCTTGCAAGAGTTCATCTGTGGGAATTTTAAAGGGGATATTGTTAACCGCATGCAATCATCTCTAGTTCGCTTTGATCTTGGTATTCGCGCTGGCTTACTCCTTCCCATGAAACATGGTAAGGGAGAGGTGCGAAATCAATTTTTTATTGGCATAAAAGATCATTATATTGCTGAAATCGCACCTTTTCGTGAAAATCACATTTCAGCATGTGAAAAATTTTTAGATTTAAAAGATCAAATAGTTTTGCCAGGGTTAGTGAATGCTCACACTCATTTGGCGATGAGTTTGTTTCGTGGTTTTGAAGATGATCTTCCATTTCAAGAATGGCTTTTTGATCGCATTTTTCCTCTGGAAGCAGAACTGGTGGATGCAAACTTTGTTAAGGTTGGAACTAGGTTATCCGCTTTAGAGTGTATTCGTTTTGGTACCACTACAGTGAATGACATGTATTTTTTTCCTGAAGCCACAGCTGAGGTTTTAGATCAGGCAGGAATGAGAGCAATTGTTGCTAAGCCATTTATTGATTTTGTCATGCCAGATGAAAAACATCTTGGTGTAAATCCCATACCGGGTAGAGCTGAAAGATTTAAAAACTTTTACGAAAAATATAAAAATCATTCAAGAATTCAACCGGCACTTGGTCCGCATGCTCCTTATACTTGTAGCGATGAACTCTTAAAACAAATTGTAGAGTTATCCGATGAATACGGTGTTCCGATTCATATGCATGTGAGTGAAACTAAGGGCGAAGTTGAGGAATCGATTAAAAAATACGGAAAACGCCCGGTTAAACGATTGCACGACCTTGGAATATTAAGAGAAAATTTTTTTGCAGCTCACATGGTTCATGTAGATGCGGAAGAGGCAAAGCTATTTTCAAAGGCTGGTTCTAAAGTCATTTACAATCCAGATTCAAATTTAAAATTGAGTTCTGGAATAGCACCCATCGCTGAATATCGTAGAGAAAATATTTTAGTGGCTTTAGGCACGGATGGTGCTGCTTCAAATAATGATTTATCCATGTTTGGGGCAATGGATTTAGGCACAAAACTTCAAAAAGTTTCTAATCACAACAATACTGCAATGGTTGCACTGGATGCGCTCAATTTAGCTACTTATGAGGGTGCAAGGGCTCTTGGTTTAGGAAATAAAATCGGCTCACTTGAAGTGGGTAAATGCGCAGATCTGATTTCAGTACGAATGGATTACCCCCATGTGAAGCCACTTTACTCTGTATTGAGTCAGCTTGTTTATGCATATCAAGGTCTTGAGGTGGATACGGTGATTTGTGATGGTAAGATCTTACTAGAAAAGGGTGTTCATCAAACACTCAATGCAGAATCAATCTACTCCGATGTAGAAAAAATGCGCCATCTGATTAAAAGAGTTTAGTTACTTTTGCCGGCTTTTTTTCGATATTTAAGGTTGAGTAATTCCACCACGAGTGAAAATGCCATCGCAAAGTAAATATAGCCCTTTGATACATGCTCACCTGTTCCTTCAACAATGAGCATCACACCAATTAAAATCAAAAAGGAGAGAGCAAGAATCTTAATCGTTGGATTTCGCTCTACAAAATCTCCAATCGGACCAGATAGTCTGAGCATGAAAAGCATAGATATAATTACAGCTAAAATCATGATCACAATGGATTGTGCCATTCCCACTGCGGTAATCACTGAATCTAAAGAAAAAACAATGTCTACAATCATGATTTGAATTACTGCTGCAGTGAAGTTGTTTGGTTTTTTCTTTTTTAATGCATCCTCGGCTGAATCTGCATGATGAGAAGCTTCTTCGATTTTTTGATTAATTTCGATCGTGGATTTTGCTACGAGAAAGAGCCCACCGAGTAATAAAATAAGATCACGCCCTGAAACATCGTGCTCCATAAGAGTGAATAAAGCAGAAGTTAAACCCATGATCCACTTTAGGGAAAGAAGTAAACCAATTCTAAAAAAAAGTGCTAGAACAAGACCAATGGTTCGTGCTTTTTTCTGAAGATGCTTCTCTAAGCGTGACACTAAAATGGCGATGAAAATGATATTATCGATACCAAGCACAATCTCCATCACGGTTAGGGTAATGAGCGCTGTGAGATTTTCTATCGTAAAGAGTGCATCCATAATGCTAATCTAATCTAAGAATGAAAATTATGAAAGATCGTTTGATACAACCCGACCACTCTTTTAACTACATTAAAAAAGAATTTTGTGTGGATGGCATTCCATTAAACAAATTAGCGGATCGATATGGATCCCCACTTTATGTGTACTCTGGAACTGCTATTCGTGAATCTTTTTCACGTCTTAAAAATGCATTAACTGGTATGCCGATTCAGATTTGTTATGCAATGAAGGCCAATTCAAATCTAACCATCTTAGAGTTATTTAAAAAGTTAGGAGCAGGGTGTGATTTGGTTTCCTATGGTGAGTGGTTTCGAGCAGAACTCGCGGGCATGCCAAGAAATTTAAGAGTCCTTTCGGGGGTCGCAAAAACAGCTGAAGAATTTGATTGTTTGTTGCAATTCCCAAATGCAGCAGTGGGTTCGATTCACGTAGAATCAGTAATGGAGTTCGAATTAATTCAACTACTTGCACATTATCGCCAACAAAAAGTAACAGTTGCCTTTAGGTACAATCCAAATGTAGATGCTAAAACTCATGATAAAATTTCAACTGGTAGAAAAAAGGATAAATTTGGACTCACTAGAGAAGAAATTTTAGATTTATGTGTAAATTTTGCTCAAGATGAGTTCGTAAACATTGCAGGAATTAGTATTCATATTGGGAGTCAAATCACTAAAACATCTCCGTATGAAAAGGCATTTGGAGTATTAAGTGATCTTTGTGATGAAGTAGAAGATCACCTTGGAAGATCTTTAGAGTATGTGGATTTGGGTGGTGGAATCGGCGTGCCTTATCATTTGGGTGAAAAAACTATTTCGCTGAAGGAATATGCGGCGCTAGTAAAAAAATATTTTCACTCTAAAAACCGTAAGATGAAAAAAATTCTGATTGAACCAGGTCGTAGCTTAATTGCAAACGCTGGCGTTCTGGTTTCTGAGGTCGTTTATTCAAAAGAGCGTGGAACGCATAAAACGCTTATTTTAGATTCAGGAATGAATGATTTGATGAGACCAGCCCTTTATGAATCATTTCACGAAATCGTATCCTTAAGAGATGAAGACGATTTGAAAATTAAAAAATGGGATGTGGTGGGTGGAATTTGCGAAACGACAGATTATTTTGCTAGAGGGAGACCCTTACCAATTGAAGGGTTACCAGGCGAGAGAATTGCAATTTTATCTGCAGGTGCCTACGGATTTTCGATGAGTAGCACTTACAACACACGCCCACAATTAGCGGAAGTTTTAGTGGATCAAGGTAAAGTGAAGTTAATTCGAAAACGACAAACCCTTGAAGCTCTGGTTAGTTTAGAAAAGTAATCAGTAAAATAAATTAACGGTATTGGCAATTGAAGGGGAGGTACCAACCCTTCGGATAATCCCCATAACCAATCCATGAGTAATAACTTCCATCGTCTTGTTTGGTGAGGGTTGCAAAAATGCGGGTACTGTTGACGTGTTTTTTTGTTTGGAATAAATGAATCACACTCGTTTTTGATTCCGTTTCAGCTGCAAATTGAAGTGGAACGGAGTAGGGCATTTTGTTCACTTTCAAATACTTACAAAAATCACCACAATCGCTTCCGTCGGTAATTTTAAATCCCATGAACTGTAATTGAAATGGTTTGGTGGTAATGTGTAAACTGGTTACCGCTTCACCGGCTTTAAAATTTAATTGATCAGCTGAGCTGCAGTCTAAAATTCCCTCTTTCAGAGTTGGCTCTACTGTTTGAGCTTGTCCGAGTGAGGTGAAATAAATATTCATTGCCGCAACAAAAATGAATGAACTGATTCTCATGCAAAAAGCTTAAGCAGTGATTCAATTTGAGTAAATGATAATATAAAAGAGTAAAAATTGGTGCGCGTAGAGGGACTTGAACCCCCACGACTTGCGTCACTGGTTCCTAAGACCAGCGTGTCTGCCATTCCACCATACGCGCATGAATGAAGATTCACTTTAAACTGTTGAATTGTTAAAATCCAGTGTAAAAACAAGCAATCCTCATATGCGCACCTTTTTTAGTTCTAAAGATACTCAAAACCCAGCAAATGGCTACCCACGGGAAACGGTGGTGGCAATTGGTAATTTTGATGGGGTCCACCTTGGGCATCAATCCATTCTTGCCCGGGCGCGTGATTATGGAAAAAAACTTAATTTACCAGTAGTTGTGTATACCTTTAAGCCGCATCCTACTTTAGAGCTCAGACCACAATCTCCGATGAAGTTGCTCATGACTTATCAGGAAAAACGCCTTCAATTGGAAAAGTTAGACATCGATTTTTGTGTGGAGGAGCCGTTCAATGCGGAGTTTGCAGCCACCTCAGCACATGATTTCATCCACGAAATTTTGCAAAACCGCTTACATGCAAAAGTTTTGATTGTAGGGAATGACTTCGCCTTCGGAAGAATGCGCGAAGGAAATATTGGATTATTAGAAGAAAATTGTCGGGAAGCGGGAATCATTTTGGAGTTGGCTAGCCCCGTTCTTCTTGAAGGGAAAGTGGTTTCAAGTTCACTCGTTCGAGAAGCGCTCTCCGAGGGGCATCTGGAAGAAGCGCAAAAATTATTGGGTAAACCGTTTTTTTATCGTGGCGAAATTGTTCATGGTGATAAACGCGGAAGAACGATTGGATTTCCCACCGCGAACATGAAGTGTGAAGAAAAGTTTCCGCTCCTTCCAGGTGTTTACGCTACGTCAGTTAATTGGCAGGGTAAAACTTATCAAAGTGTAACGAATATCGGAAAGCGTCCAACCTTTCAGGGTTCAACTGAACTGAGCATGATTCCCTTAAAAATCGAAACTCATATTCTAGATCAAAACTTCGATCTTTATGGTGAGATTTTGGAAGTGAGCTTTCATCACCGCATTCGTGATGAAAGAAAATTCGCATCCATCGATGAGCTCAAGGCCCAAATTCAAAGCGATGTAAATTTGGCGAAAAAGCTTTTGCAATAGAAGTTGCTACTCGTAGCTTAAAATATTAAAATCTAAGGATAATGTCTCGCAAACTGGTCGAGCTCCTACACAAAGAACGTCTTCTCAACGATGCCCAACTACAGGAAGCCGATCAGCTCATTCGATCAGGTAATGATCCCGTTCGACAATTTATCGATCGAAAAATATTAACTGAATCAAAATTAGTTTATTTCTTAAGTCAAAAATTTTCACTCCAAAGTTTAAATCTTTCCAAATTTGAAATTAAGCCAGAAGTGATTTCAAGTTTATCTCCTGAATTGGTGCGTAAAACCCAAGCAATTCCGATTCAAATGGGAAAAGGAATATTGGTGGTAGCTGTTCCGGATCCAACACAATTAAATTTACTGGATGATATTCGTTTTGCCACTAAGCTCAGTGTAGAGGCAGTTCTCACTACCTTTAGTTCTTTTGATCAGGCGCTCACGAAGTATTATGGCGGAACCCAAGGTTTGGGTAAAGCCATGGATCAGTTCAAAAAAGATTCCATCTCAGCAATGAGACAAGGCGATGAAATTCAACAGCTAGATCAATTTCAAATTCATGAAGTGAACATGGGTGGAGGCACTGATGATGCTCCCGTGATTGCTGTGGTGAATGGAATCCTTTCAGAAGCAATCAAGCGTGGCGCAAGTGATATTCATATTGAACCCTATGAAAAAGATTTCCGCGTGCGATTGCGTATCGATGGAACCTTGATTGACATTACTCATATCCCTACAGAGATGAAGCGCGCTGTGGTGGCAAGATTTAAAATTATGTCGAGAATGGATATCGCCGAATCACGCATCCCTCAAGACGGACGCATCAAGATTAAAATTAACGGTAGAGAAGTGGATTTTCGTGTAAATACTTTACCCACTTTATTTGGTGAGAAAGTAGTTTTACGTATTTTGAGTAAGGGTAATCTTCAACTAGATCTCCGAAAATTAGGATTTGAAGAAAAACAGCTCGATATTTTTAGAAAAGGAATTCAGCAGCCAAGTGGAATGGTGTTAGTGACCGGGCCAACGGGATCAGGAAAAACAACCACCCTTTATTCTGCATTGATGGAGCTCAATCAAGTTTCTGATAACCTTTCAACCGTAGAAGATCCAGTCGAGTACAACTTGGATGGAGTGAATCAAGTTCAAGTGAACAAGGATGTTGGGTTATCATTTGCTGCTGTATTAAGGGCGTTATTACGACAAGATCCAGATACGGTTTTAGTGGGAGAGATTCGAGATTTAGAAACTGCCGAAGTTGCCGTGCAAGCAGCACTCACCGGACACTTGGTTTTATCCACGCTTCATACTAACGATACTGTTGCGACGATTACGCGATTAGTAAACATGGGTTGCGAACCATTTCTAGTAACTGCATCTGTAAATACCATCGTTGCACAACGATTATTACGAACACTTTGCACGAGTTGCAAAGTTGCAATGGAAGTTCCAGAGCATCAACTTTATACCTTAGGAATAAAAGAGATGGCATCAGGAGCAATGTTTTATCAATCCAAAGGTTGCAGTGTTTGTAACAAAACCGGCTACAAGGGACGAGTGGCAATTTATGAAGTTTTAGAACTCAATTCTGCTTTAAAAGAAATGATTCTAAAAAGCAAAACTGCAATTGAAATTAAGCGCGAAGCAATCACAAAATTTAGTCTTCAAACGTTAAGAGTATCAGCACTGAGAAAAGCCATGGAAGGTGTCACTTCATTAGAAGAGGCAATCTCCATGACTTCAGATGATTAGTGAAGGAGTATAAATGTCTAAACTTACGTTAACAACATTATTGCGGGCGATGGTAGATCAAGATGCTTCCGATTTGCATATTGCGTGTGGAACTCCCCCGCAGTTTCGTATTCATGGAAAACTGTTTAAAGCAAAATCGGATAATTTTACACCTGATCAAATTCAAGAATTAGTTTTTGAAATCCTCACCGAAGAGCAAAAACAAGTGTTTTTAGAAAAACAGGAATTAGATTTTTCTTTCGGCGTAAAAGATGTGGCTCGTTTTCGTGGAAATTTATTTTTCCAGCGAGGAAGTGTTGGAGCTGTATTTCGTAAGATCGCTATGATTGTTCCCAATATTGATGATTTGGGATTACCCGATGTTTTAAAGAAAGTAATGAGACAACCCAATGGGCTAGTGTTGATTACTGGGCCTACGGGTTCAGGAAAATCAACTTCTCTCGCTTCCATGATTGATTTTTTAAATCGAGAAGAGAATGGCCATATTCTTACTATCGAAGATCCGATTGAGTATGTTCATAATCATAAAAACTGCATCGTGAATCAGCGTGAAGTGGGTTCAGATAGTAAAAGTTTCCATGAGGCCTTGAAGCATTCTCTCAGACAAGATCCAGATTACATATTGGTAGGGGAGCTTCGAGATTTAGAAACGATTGAAATGGCACTTACAGCCGCCGAAACAGGACACTTGGTATTTGCTACGCTTCATACGAATAGTGCGGTTCAATCGATTGCTCGTATTTTGAATGTATTTCCTCCGCATCAGCAGCCTCAAATTAGACAGCTCCTTGCCACCACTCTTCAGTGCGTGATGACCCAACAATTGGTTCCCAATTCTGGAAAATCAGGTCGCTGTTTGGCATTAGAGCTCATGATTCCAAACATGGCGGTTAGAAATTTGATTAGGGAAGATAAGATTCATCAGGTTTATGGAGCCATGCAGGCGGGACAAGGTGGTACCGGAATGATCACTATGAATCAAAGTTTAGCTGAAAATGTGAGAAAAGGTAATCTCACTAAGCAAGATGCGATGGGATTCAGTTTAATACCTGATGAATTACAAAAAATGGTTTAGTATTAAAATATGCCTGAATTTAATTACACCGCTGCAGATCGAACGGGGAAAAAGATCCAGGGAAAAATGGAAGCTTCCAATGAGGGTGAGCTTCGGATGTCTCTGCGCGGCCAGGGATTAAGACCGGTTAAAATTTCTAGAACTTCAATCACTCAAGTGGATCTTGGATCTTATATCGCCGATCTTTTGGGAACGGGCGGTTCGGTTCCACCCGATCGTTTGATGAACTTCATTAAACAATTACATGTGATGATCACTTCGGGTGTTCCGCTCATTCAGGCTTTGGAACTCTTTCACGAGCAAGAAACTCATCCCATGATGAAAAAAATCTTGGCTACCTCGAAAGAAAAAATTAAATCCGGAACATATCTTTGGGAAACTTTTTCAGCCTATCCACTTGTATTTGAAAGAGTGTTCGTATCGCTGATTCGCGCAGGCGAAAGTTCAGGAAGTTTAGATGTGATGCTCGAACGCTGTGGAAAATATCTTGAAAACTCCTATCGATTAAAAAAATTAGTAAAAAGCTCGATGACCTATCCTATCGCAGTCGTGATCATTGCAATCGGTGTGGTTTCAATGATGTTGTTACTCGTGATTCCAAAGTTTGAAGAAATGATTGTGAGTAATGGGGGTGAGTTACCATTACCGACAAAAGTAGTGATCGCAATGTCGCACTGGTTTAGTTCAAATTTTTTACTCATTGCCATCATTACAGCCATTAGCAGTTATTTGTTTAGGATGTATGCAAAAAGTAGTGAAGGTAAAATCGTGCTTCAAAGAATCATGATTAAAATTCCTTTATTTGGTGATTTGATTCAAAAAAATGGGGTGGCAAAATTTTCAAGAACGATGTCTACCTTGTTATCTTCTGGGGTACCGATGGTGGATTCACTGGAGATCTGTAAATCGGCATCAGAGCACATCGCTTTTGAAGATGCTTTGGGTGAAATGAAAAAAGAAATTGAATTAGGATCAACAGTTTCAACCGCGATGCACAGACAAAAAGTATTTCCAAAAATGGCAACTCAAATGGTTTCGGTAGGTGAAAATACCGGGAACATGGATAAGATGTTAGAAAGAGTTGCTGATTTTTACGAAGAAGAAGTTCAAAACACAGTACAAAATATGATGAAACTCATCGAACCATTCATGTTGGTTTTTTTAGGTGGGGTAGTTGGTGGACTCATGATTGCCATGTATCTTCCAATTTTTCAAATGGCAGGGAATCAATCGTAATGGTAAGTATCGACGAAATTAAAAGACCAATTTTAGGTAAATCTCAATCTGTTGAGGCTTTGAAGAAAATGATCACAAGGGTGGCGGCTTCAAAAACGAATATCTTAATTATTGGTGAAAGTGGAACGGGTAAAGAGTTAGTGGCGAGGGCGCTTCATGAGATGAGTCCGGTGGCGAGTGGTCCGTTCATTGCAGTGAACTGTGGCGCGATTCCTGAAACTTTGATCGAGAGTGAATTGTTTGGTCACAAAAAAGGAAGTTTTACAGGAGCTCATGTAGATAAGCCGGGATTGTTTGAGGCTGCAGATGGTGGAACTCTTTTCTTAGATGAAATCGGAGAGTTGCCACTTTCAATGCAGGTGAAGTTATTGCGTGCGCTTCAGGATCGTGCGATCAGAAGAGTTGGCGCAAACGATACCATTAAAATTGATGTTCGTATTGTAGCGGCAACGAATAAAAATTTAGAAGAAGCTTCAAAAAAAGGCACATTCAGAGAAGATTTATATTATCGCTTAAATGTGATTTTACTCGAAACTCCACCTCTTCGAGATCGGGTGGGGGATATGGAATTACTCACGGAGATATTCTTAAAAAAATTCAATGATAAACAAAAACGTTCTATCACTGGATTTACTCCATCTGCAATGGAGGTGATGCTTCATCATCGTTGGCCGGGAAACATTCGTGAATTGGAAAACGTAATGGAGCGAGTAGTAACGCTTGAATCATCAAACCAAATTCAAGTGAATACTTTACCGCCTGAGATGGTAGTGGCAGCCCGTAAGGCTGCTGGAATTTCCCGCGAATTCACTCTTCGTTCTAATTTTATTATGGGGCCGATGGATCTTGAAAAAGTACTTCAGGAAGTGCGTGATTTTTATAAACGTGAGGCGATGCTTTATACCAAGAATGATGAAGAGGCTGCGAAGAAGTTACTGGGACTGTAGGATTACCCAATAAAAAAAGCCGACACATTTCTGCGCCGGCTTTGAGAAAATATAGAATTAGTTTAAACCAGATTTATCATTGATCATTTGTTTGTTATTGTCGATAGACCAAGTATCCTTGTTCGCTGCACCTTTTAGAATTGCACCAGCAGCTTGTATTTTAAAGGCAGAGTTTGAAACTGATGTATTGCCAAGATCAGTTTGAGTTGAGGCGGCATTGCCACCGTCTCCGGTATTCGCTAAAAAAACATCAACATTTGGTAGTGCTGGGTCGCAGGCAGTGCCTGCAGGAGTTACAGCTCCCGCGGCATCGGTTTGCCATTGATAATAAGTGCAGAGTGTTGCACTTGCAGGTGCTGCGGGGCCACAGTTTGATCCACCGGATACGTTTGTTCCGAATCCAAGTGTATAATAAAATTTTGTGCCTTCTCGAGAGAAACCGATATTACCTAAACAACCAGTATAGCTATTATTCTCAACCGCAAAAGTTGATTCAATACTTTGCGCAGCTCCTAGAGAAATTTTCACTTCTGCTTGGCGTGCCTTAGCTTGGAATTTACTATATTGAGGAACAGCGATGGTAGCGAGAATACCAATGATCGCCACAACAATCATGAGCTCAACGAGAGTAAAACCTGCTTCTAAATTTTTCATGGTTAGTTTTTTCATATGATTAGTATACCATAATTGAAAATGAGTATAAGTAGTTTTTTTAAACGAAATCAGTTTAGTCAAATCCTTGTCGCCATTACTTTATTCTTAATGCAGTCTTATATGGTTCTTCCTGAGGGAGTGAAGAACCTAAAACCAAAAGAGTTATCAGCCCCATTCTTTAAAATGATCACTATTGGCTATTGGCCAGCGGCTGTAGATTACCTTTGGATCGAAACCCTACAAATAATCGGCGATAAAAAGTACTCTACGGATTTAGTGCCTTTTGCTGCTAATTTCTATGAATTAGCAACCGATCTCGACCCCTCATTTTATGAATTGTATGAACAAGCGGGTGTATTATTTTCGCTCTTATTTAAAAACCCCGATCTTTCGATCCATTTTCTAGAAAAGGGGGTCAACAATGCGCCAGCTAGATGGACCCACCTCTACACTCTGCATCTACTCACTGCTTATCTATATTCTTATGAAAAAAATAATTGGGAAAAGGCTAGGGAGTATTATCTCAAGGCAGCAAATGTTCCTGGATCTCCCGCCTACTTACAAAATATGAAAATTTGGTTGGTGGAGCCCGGCTCTGAAAAAAAACTCGCTCAAAAGGTTTTGAAGCTTTTGGCTTCGCAGGCAAGCGATGAGCTACTAAAATCTCAATATATGGAAAGATTAAAAGCTTATGAATGAAGCATCCCAGCTTTCTTTTAATGCTATTTTGGATTCAATTTCGTTTAATGTACCCCACGGTAAATCACTCGCGGTGATTGGCCACAATGGAGCTGGAAAAACCACTCTTTTTCATGTTCTTCTTGGTTTGAAATTTAGCATGAACGGCAGTTTTAAATTATCAGAGAAAAGTTTTGGATATGTTCCGGAACGCCCGTATCTTGAGATGGAATCCAGATTTGATGAGTTTCTGAAATTACATTTAAATCTCATTCATTTCCCCAAAAACAAGATCAGTGAAGAAATCAATCGAGTTGCCGATATTGTTGGATTATCAGGCGAATTACAAAAAAAATTCAAACACTTTTCTAAAGGAATGCTTCAAAAATCATTACTAGCCCAAGCATTACTGGGTTCACCGAAACTCATGTTTTTAGATGAACCGATGAGCGGATTAGATCCAAACTCTAGAAAAGAACTGATGGCCGATTTACTTTCACTTAAAAATGGAGGAGTCACCCTTATCTTCACTTCGCACATGATGGAAGATGTGGAGCAGCTTTCTGATTATGTATTAGTTTTAGATCATGGGAAACAAAAGTTCTTTGGTACAGCCCAGGAGTGGAGAGCACTATGATTCACATTGTTCTTCACACATTTAAAGTTCTGATTCGCGAAAAAATTATCTTCAATGTTTTTGGAATCACCATTTTATTACTGTTTTTTGGCTATTTAGCATCTCAACTTGTTTATGGTCACCAAGATCGAGTGATGCTTGATCTTGGTTTAATGATGAATGCGCTTTCCATTATTTCTGTTTCCCTTGCAATTGGTTCTCGTTTTTTCAGACAAGACATTGAGAGTAAAACTATCTATTTATTTCTCACTCGCCCCATTTCAAGAACTAATTATTATCTTGGGCGATTTTTAGGAATGGCAATGTTCTTGTTTGTAAACTTTCTATTTTTGGTTTTGGTGCTTTGGGGCTCAGTGATCTTGATGCAGGGGAAAATATCGCTAGCGTTCTTTCAGTCTTCTTTTTTAACCTTTTTAGAAGCTTTGATTTTAGTGGCTGGAAGTTTGATGTTTAGTTTTTGGTTAAGACCAGCACTGGTATCCATGGTGATGTTAACGATCGTGTTTTTAGGCCACAATCATCAACTCATTGATTCACTGCAATCTAGCATCTCGATTTTAAACAAATTAACCCCAAACCTGAGCGTTCTTCTCATGAGCGACCGAGTGTATTATGAACAGGCACTGAGCTCTCAGCAGTTCTTTGGCGGTGCGATTTATGGAGTATTTTGGCTTTTGTTTTTTCTTCTGATTGGAAATGCAGTATTCTCAAGAAAGAACTTATGACACTACTTCCACCATTTTTTATATCCACGATTGTGATTTTATTTGGTTTGGTGATTGGTAGTTTCTTAAATGTTTTGATCTATCGTTTGCCACTGGATCTTTCGATCGTAAAGCCAGGTAGTCATTGCCCGGCGTGTTCAAATCCTGTTCGCTGGTATTACAATATTCCCTTATTGGGTTATTTAATGTTGAGAGGAAAATGCGCTGAATGTGGTGTAAAAATCCACTGGCGTTACCCACTGGTTGAGTTTTTAACAGCGATTTTATTCTATTTTGGATTTAAACATTCTTTAGACATCGCTCAATTTCGAATCTGGTTTTTTATTGCGAGTGGTATCGCCATTGCGTTTATTGATCTTGATCATCGAATTATTCCTGATGAACTGAGCTTGGGTGGCTGGGCCATCGGATTACTCACTGCTTATTGGGATTATAGAAATGGTTTTGGCCATTTGATTCTTGCTTCCCTTGGTGGTTTTGGATTCTTTTTTGCTTTCGCCATGATCTATGAGAAAATTACCGGAAGAGTAGGTTTGGGCGGAGGTGACATCAAATTCATGGGGATGATTGGTGCATTTCTTGGTTTTGGCGGGATTTGGTCTAGCTTAGTGATTAGTTCGATCGTTGGTGCGGTTGTAGGAGTGGCGATCGGAAAAATCCAAAAAAATGAAAATATTTTAAAAACCTCAATTCCTTATGGTCCTTTTTTGGTATTGGGTGCTTTTGTGGAGTTATTTTTTGAGGTTTCAAAATGGATGAACATCTAGAACGACAATATTTAGAAGTAGAACTCTATGAAAAGATAGTGGTGCGCGAGCGTCGTAGAAAAGCTATTTTAATTTCTTTAGCATCCATGATTTTTTTATTTTTATGCGCAATTCCTGTGTATAATGAGCGTTTTCCAAAGTGGGAAAGTTTAAAAGCAGCAAGAAATATTGCGGTTGAAATTCAACGAATTAAAACTGAATCTCTCAATTTAAAAAAACCACTTCTACTTTCTGTTTTGGAAAATGGAATGATTAAAGTTGAGCGTGTGAGTAGTTGTAATATTGCCCCAGGACAAACGCCAATTGCTGAAGAACAGCTTTACGAAAAAAACTGGATCAATACCAATGAAGCCATCACTCTTTTAGGTGAAACAGATGCTAAAAAATTAAAATTTAATTTATCCGTTCATCAAATTTGTTTTGATCCTGTGACTGGAGTGAATTCTCCAAAATTTAAAAAGGTATTTGTAATTGTTCCTGTCAAAGATTTGGCGGAATCAAGACTCGATCGAGCTTCTTATGTAGAGGTCGAATCATCTTTCGCAAGAATATCCATAAATTAGAGTCAAGGTTTTGATTTTTATATCGACACGCATCAACACACTCAGTAGCATAATAGATGAATGTCAACAGCTCAAGGAAGGGCAGGAAGCAGTCTGCTTGATCGATTAAAGTCCGGAATGAATTTTTCATTCAGCGGCGGTCAATCTGCTATTGGTTTATCGATAGGTGCTTCATCAATAAAAGTTTCTGAATTAAAAAAGAAAAAAAAGAAGTGGCACCTAATAAAGTACTCAGCGATTTCACTCACTGACATTCCTGGTGATCATCGCGAAATTTCTAATCCAACGTTAACGATCAATACAATTCAAGCCGTAATGAAGCAGGCAGGAATTAGTTCAAAGAATGTTTGTTCCGCGATTGCAGGTAGTGGATTAATTATTAAAAATTTAATGGTCACTGTTGCAAACATGAAAGAACTTCAGGATCAGGTTTTTTGGGAAGCAGAACAATATATCCCCTACGAAATCTCAGAAGTGGTGATTGATTTTCAGGTGGTGGGTGAGCCTAAGGGTGATCAAGTAGAAGTGATTTTAGTTGCAGTAAAAAAGGATTTTTTAGAACAATACATGTCGGTGATTGAGCAATCAAAATTAAATCCAAAAATTATGGATACTGAATTCTTCGCTCTTCAAAACACCTTTGAAGCAAATTACGAAGTTTCATCTACTGAGTCAGCGCTTCTAGCGGATGTGGGAGCGATCAGCACTAAAATTGTGATTTGTGGAAATGGCATACCTTACTTTACCAAAGATGCCCCTTTTGGCGGAATCGCGGTGACCAGCGAAATTCAAAGAGAACTGAATCTTCCCCGAATGCAAGATGCGGAGAGCTTAAAAGTTTCAGTAAATTTACCGCAAGAAGTGAGAGATGTTCTCACTCGAACAGGACAAAATCTTGCAGGAGAAATTAAAAAAGCAATTGATTTCTATTCCGCATCTTCGCTGGGGCCTCCAGTGACAAAAGTTTTTTTATCGGGTGGTGGATCACGCATTGATGGGCTTACTAGAATTGTTAAAGAGTACACCTCCATTCCTTGTGAATATTTAAATCCATTTCAAGAGGTAGGATCAGAGTTAAAAGATTTAGGTGGAGATATTTCGCAAGAGGTAGTGATACCAATGGGCTTAGCGATTCGAGCGGGGTCTGAAAAATGATCAAAATTAATCTCGCTAAGAAAAAGCAAGTGACCTATTCGGGAAGCGAAGGAGAATCAACGGGTGGAGTTCTCTCTTCAATAAAGGCTTTTGGCGCTTCCGCGGATTCAAGTGATTTTATTGGCATCGTTTCGAAAATTTTATTACCCGTGGTTTTGTGTATCATTTCTTATTTCGCTTTCAGTTATTTTATTCAGCTTAAAACAGATGAGCTACAAGTTGAGGCGACCAATATTGAGAATGAAAAAACCAAAATTCAAGATGAGTTAAAAAAAATAGGTGGATTTGAAAAACAGAAGATCGAACTTGAAAAGACGCAACAAGTGATCAATGTGAAAATCACCACTATTGAGCAATTAATTCAAGGTAAAGATCATACGGTGAAATCGATGATTGCACTTTCGCAAGCATTGCCGAAAGATGTTTGGGTAACAGAAGTAACTGTATCAGAAAAGGCCTTTAATATACGTGGAAACACGATCGACATGGGTTTGGTAAGTGATGTGATGACCAAACTTGGAAACAGTGTGTATTTTAAGGATGTTACTTTAAAGGGCAGTACGGCTGATCCTTCGGGTAGACAGGCATCGTTCGAACTGAGTGCGAGGCGCGAATGATAGCAAAATTAAAATCATTTCCTTTTATTTTGATTTTTTTAATTTACGCGGCTTATTTGGGAAGTCAGTATTACCAATTTCAATATGCACCTGATGGGCAATTTGAAATGCATCAGATTAAAGTGAAGCAAAGTAAAGATGAAGTGGAAACGCTTAAGAAGAAATTAACTGAAGGTCAAAAATTTTTAAAAGGTTTAGAACTAAAGAAAGCAGAATTAAGAGCCCAAGTGAAAAAACTTTCTGATTATCAAGGGGTTCTTTCAGAGGGTTTAGATGTGGCTTCACTTCTTAAAGTATTGATCACTGAAACTAAAAGAATTCAATTAAAAGTGGATCGCATTGAACCAGGTCGTAGAACACCTAAAGAATATTATATCGAACAAGAATTCAGATTAGATGTAAAAGGCACTTATGCACAAATGGTGTTACTTGCTCAAAGAATATCTCAACTTCAAAGAATTCTTAGAATCGAAGCATTCACATTAAAGCCATCTGCTGCAGCAATTGCAAAAACAAATTCAAGCCTACTCGATGGACAACTCTCGATTAGAGCTTATCAATATACAGCGAGTAAGGAAGATACGATTGCGGGGGCTTACAAATGAAAATAGTTATTTTATTTTTAATGAGCATCTCTCTTGCACATGCAGATTCTCCTATGGAATCTATTTTAACTGAAGATGCAATTCATGCACTTCGTGATCCATTTCATGCACCGAGCATTGCGATTCTGGCTAAAGAGAAGCCAAAATCCGATTTAGAGTTATTTGCCATTAAGGAATATAAATTGAATGGTGTGATTACTGGCTCAAAGAAAGCTAAAGCAATGGTGACCCTACCCAACTCAAAAAGTTTTTTCTTATCTATAGGTGATCGAGTGGGCTTGAGAGATGGCCACGTATTATCCATAGCTGGAGATTCGATTAAAATTATTGAATATGATCGAGATGAAAATGGGAAAAAAATTCCTGAAATTTTTCAACTCCTCATTTCTGGTGACATTGTTTCGTTAACGAAGAAGGAGGAACTATGATGTTCCGAAAAATGAATACATTATGGATGATTTCGCTTCTCGGTTTGAGTGCTCATGCACAATCTCCACTTGAAATAGCGGCGGGTACAGCGGTTGCCAGTAAAGAAGGAAAATTTACTGGTTCGCCAATTACTCTTAAACTGAAAGATGCAGATGTTCATGAGGTGTTAAGACTCATCGGTGAAACTAGTGGTTTTAATATTGTGATTCATCCCATGGTTCAGGGAAAAATTACTGTTTCATTAGAGCAAGTGCCTTGGGATCAAGCGCTTGATGTTGTTCTCACCACCCTAAAGCTGGGTGCAGAAAGAAATGAAAGTGTTCTTCGTGTTCTTCCACGTGATTTATTATTCGCTGAAAAACAACAAGATCTGGATTCAAAAAGATTGTCGCTCGCAACTGCGCCTCGAATCACCCGTGTTTTTCCAATTAGTTATGCGGATCTTTCTCAGCTTTCACAAATTCTTCAAAATTTTGCAAATTCTCAAAACGCAACCGGTGGATCTTCTAGTAGTGGAACGCAAGTTCCACCCGCTACCATTATCATCGATAATAACACTCAAAGTTTAATCGTTCGCGATACTTCTGAGAGTGTGGATAAAATTAAAAAAATGATTCAATTGCTTGATGTTCAAACACCTCAGGTGTTGATTGAAGCTAAAGTGGTAGAAGCTACCGAAGAGTTTTCTAGAAATATAGATGGATCACTTGGATTGGGTGGCGCTCAACTTGGTTTTGGATTTAACGGACAACAAGCACTCATTGGTTCTGCAATTTCTTTGCCTGCAACAGCAGGTGCAGGAGCAGTGGCTGGTGCTACAGTAATGAATATGGGTGGCAGATTAATTGGTTTGAATTCAACTCTTCGTATGGCTGAATCCGATAGTAAGGTAAAAGTTGTTTCTTCACCAAGAACGGTAGTGTTAAGTGGGAAATCGGCTTCGATCACTCAATCAAAAACCACTGCTGTAAAATTAGTCACACCAGGAACTTCAACTTCACCTTCTACACAACAAATTGTTCAAGTGACTGCAAATACAAAACTCAATGTGACTCCTAGAGTAACGAACGATGGTTCTGTGTTTATGAAATTGGATCTCTCTCGAGATGTTCTTCATTTGGACGGAGATACTCCTGCAACTGAGCCAAGACAAATGAACACGGAAGTGATTGTAGAAAGTGGAAATACACTCGTGATCGGTGGCGTTCTCAATTTAGATGAGAATAGTACAGAGACGGGAATGCCTTTCTTACGTAAAATTCCTATTTTAGGGGCTTTATTTGGAAGTGAAAAAACGGCAAATACAAAAAGTGAATTAATGTTTTTCATCACACCAAGAATCTTAAATCAAAAGAAAACTGCTCTTTCAGATGAAGAGATGAAAAAACTCTAGGGTATAAAATGAGAAGAGATCGATTAAAGGGAACACCCCAGATTTACCATTATTTAAAAAGCTATCAAGAAGATCCTTCTTCTCGAGTATTTGCCCCTCTTGCAGAGGCTTATAGAAAAGCTGGTCTTTTAGATGAGGCCATTGATATTTGCCGCGATGGACTCCGCGTTCATCCTCATTTTATTGGTGGGAGAGTGGCTTTGGCTCGCGCATTTTTTGATAAAAGATTTTACGATGATGTGGTGAAGGAATTAGAGCCAGTGGTGATGGACGCCCCAGATAATCTGGTTGCTCAGCGATTGCTTGCTGATAGTTATTTAATTCTTGGAAGAATTGCTCAGGCATTGACTGCTTATAAAGTGCTCCTCTATTTTTCTCCAAAAGACGTGGAACTTGCTCAATTGGTAGTTGAGATTGAAACAAAGGCTTATGAAGATGGAGCCTTGGTGCTTCAAAATGATCCAATCCAGCTTAAGTCTTATTCTGTAAAGGGTGCGTTAAGTGCGATTTCTGACGATCCAATGGTGAAGAAACAGGAATGGATGAAGAAAATCGAAGGTCTACAGACTATGCTGCTCCGGGTGCAACGCTTTAAACTTGCCCATAGGGCCTAATCAGAGGTAATTAATACTTCTATGGCATCAGTATACCCTACAAACGAATTCAAGAAAAACGTTAAACTCGAGATCGATAACATCCCTTTCTCTATTGTTGATTTTCAACATGTGAGTCCTGGAAAGGGCAGTGCATTCACTCGCACCAAATTAAAAAACTTACTGAACGGAAACGTGATTGAAAGAACATTTAAATCGGGTGATCGCATTCCAGCTGCAAATGTTGAAATGAAAGAAATGACCTTCCTGTTTAAAGACGGAAACGGATTTAATTTCATGAATTCTGAAAACTACGAACAAATTGTAATTAGTGCTGAACAAATTGGTGATTTAGCGTTGTTTATGCAAGATAACATGTCTGTTCAAGTGCTTCATTATAACGATAAACCGATCAACGTGGATCTTCCTACATTCGTTGAATTAGTAGTGACTCAATGTGCACCAGCTTTCAAAGGGGACACAGTAACAGGCGGAACGAAACCAGCAACATTAGAGACTGGTGCAGTAGTGAATGTTCCTTTTCATATATCTGAAGGCGACAAAATTAAAGTCGACACACGGGATTCTGCTTATGTCGAAAAAGTTAACAAATAAAAAACCGTCTAAAACCACTAAAAAAATAGTAGTTTCAGCACCTAAAAAGAAATCACCCCTTCCATTTGAGCCGGAAGATTTTGGTGATCTTTTTGATTTTCTAAAATCAAAGGGCATTGCTGAATTTGAATGGGCAAAAGGAGATCAGTTGATCTCTATTAAAACGGTGAGTTCTTCTGGAATGATTTCTACCATGATTACTCCTCCCACTCCTTCAGCTGGTGGAACCTCTAAGGTTACTGAAACAGTGAGTGTTACCAATGTTGAACCTGCTAGTTACAAAAAAGTTCTTTCACCATTTGTAGGAACTTTCTATCGATCTCCATCTCCCACTTCACCCTCTTACGTTGAAATTGGTAAGAGAGTTACCCCGGGCGATTCACTTTGTATTATTGAAGCGATGAAGCTGATGAATGAAATTGAGGCGGATTTTGCAGGTACGATCGTACAAGTGTTGGTAGAAAACGGACAAGCGGTTGAATTTGGTGAACCGCTTTTTGTAATCGATACTTCACGTTAAAGAAAATTTAAAATGAAACAACCGTTTAAAAAAATCCTCATTGCAAATCGTGGAGAAATCGCCCTTAGGATTATCCGTGCTTGTAGAGAGTTAAACATTAAAACTGTTGCAGTCTATTCAACGGCTGACGAAAGTTCATTGCATGTAAAACTAGCAGATGAGGCTATTTGCATTGGGCCACCTGCCCCAAAATTAAGTTATCTGAATATGATGAGTATTTTATCCGCAGCTGAAGTGACTGGTGCGGATGCAATTCACCCTGGTTATGGATTCCTTTCGGAAAACGCAGATTTTGCAAGATTAGCACGTGAATGCAAATTTACTTTTATTGGTCCTACTCCAGAAAACATTGAAGCAATGGGAGAAAAAACCAGAGCTCGGGCCAAGGCGCGAGAAGCTGGCGTACCCATGTTACCAGGAACTTTATCTGCTGTAGATGGTGTCGAATCAGCTGTGAAAGCTGCAAATGACATTGGATATCCGGTTATTTTAAAGGCATCAGCCGGCGGCGGTGGACGCGGAATTTTTATCATTAGATCTGAAACTGATTTATCTGATTCATTTCAGCGTTGCAGTGAAGAAGCGAGAGCAGCATTTGGTGATGGTTCACTTTATGTTGAGAAATTTTGTGAACGCCCGAGGCATGTAGAGATTCAAGTGGCATGCGATCGTTTTGGGAATCGAGTGTATTTGGGTGAAAGAGATTGTTCGGTTCAAAGACGCCACCAAAAATTAGTAGAAGAGGCCCCATCAGCAATTTTAACTTCAGACATTCGTAAAAAAATGGGTGAGGCGGCAATAGCGCTTTGTAAACATGTTAACTACGAAAGTGTAGGAACGGTTGAGTTCTTGGTGGATGAAGATAAAAAGTTTTACTTCATGGAAATGAATACTCGTATTCAAGTAGAGCACACGGTAACGGAAATGGTTACCGGAATTGATTTGATTAAAGAACAAATTCAAATTGCAGCTGGAGAAAAATTAAGTTTCACTCAAAATGATATTAAGATCACTGGGCATGCGTTTGAAGTTCGTATCAATGCAGAAGATCCAGTAACGTTTCACCCATCCCCAGGAAAAATCACAGCACTCCATGTGCCCGGTGGTTTTGGCGTGAGGGTGGATTCATTTATCTATGATCAGTATAAGGTAGTTCCCTTCTACGATAGTTTGTTGGCGAAACTAATTGTTCATGGCAAAACTCGTGAAGATGCAATTGCAAAAATGCGTCAAGCACTGGACGAATTTGTGATCCATGGGGTGAAGTCGACTATCCCGCTTTTCAAAGAAATATTTACGAGTCAAAGCTTTGTCGAATCTAATTATACAACACGTTTTATTGAAGAATTTTTCGCTGAAAAATCTCAAAATTCCCCACAAAAATAAGCTATTTTAACGTATTCTTAAAGCTATGTCGGAGAGTAATAACGACGAGATTGAATCAGCAAAGATTCTCATTCAAGAGAATCTTTTTGAAGAGGCGAAACATGTTTTGTTTCGTCTGCTTACGCATATTAAAGATTCACAATCTCACTCCTATCGAGTTGCAAATGAGCTTCTGAAAAAAATTGAAAAAATTGAATTAAATCAATTCATGAACTCTTCAGTGAAGCACAAAAAAGAAGAGTTCGTTGAAGATTCAGATTCACTCATATTGCAACTAGAGAAAAATTTACAACTGAACTCATTTGAAGAAGATTCAAAAGATTTAGAGATTGAGAAGTGGAGCGTGAGCGAACCGCAGCATTCAACTCAAGTTCTTTTTGATTTGGCCGTAGCATTTTATGAGATGGAATGCTTTGCAGATGCGTTAAGAGAATTAAAAAGGGCAGAAAAGAAAATTAGAATTGAGGATTCATTTCTAGGAGAACTCGGGGTTTCGGTTGTGGCGCTAAAAGCACAAGCTTTGATCAAGATGGGTAGTTCTTTTAATGCAAAAATTTATTTAGAGCCAATTTTACTTGAAGACGATTTGCGCCATGAGCAAAAAATTATTCTATATTATAGCATGGGTCTTGCAACACAAGATCTACAAGAAAAGGACTCGGCAAAAGGCTGGTTTTTAAAAGTAGCTGAATTTGATCCTGAATTTAAAGACGTGCAACAAAGAATTAGAAATCTCTCAAAACAAACATGAAGAAAAAAAAGCTTAAACTTGCTTTTGCTTTCTTTTTTGGAATTGTAGGCATTAGTCTGCTTGCGGGTATTCTGTTCTTAGAGAGTCAATATTTTGCAAATATCGTTAAAAAAGCAATTTCTGAGCGTGCTCCAAAATCACTAGGAATCGTCGGTGATTTTAACAATGTTAAGTTGTATTTTTTTCCGCCTGGAATTGGATTAGCAAATCCTAAAGTACAAATTCAAAAAAATAATGTTTCAAAACTTCCCATTGAGGCTTCCATTGAAGCAAATGAACTCAGACTCCACTTTGAGCCCATCCAAATGCTTTCAGGCACCTTGGAAGTTTCTAAAATGGTAGTAAAAGAAGGTTCAGTAATCGCGAAAGTAGGAGCGGATGCCTTTAAGCCAAAAGCTGCAAAGAAAAAAGGCAGTCCGTTTAGTTTTGATCAATTATTAGAACTTCAGATTAATGGCGTTGAATTTGAAAACACATATTTATCTGTTGAAATAGAAACTCCAAATAATGTAGAAAAAATTATTAAAACAGAGTTTGTAGTGAAGCAACTGCTGGCACATAAAGAAAAATTTGAAAATCATGCTGTCCTTAAAACTTCAGCTTTGGTGAACGCAGTGAAGTTGGATATTCCAAAAGAAATTGCAGATATACCGATTCATGAAGCATCTGAATTAGAATGGAACTTGGTATTTTCTGATGAGGAAGTGTTGTTGTCATTGCTTCGAGTTCAGCTTTACGGCATGGAACTTTCTACTCAGGGAAAAGTAAGAGGAAATATTTTTGATATTCAAGCAAAGCTGAAGTCAGATCTTGAAGAGTTTTTCTCAGATAATGAGATTAGTCATGAAGTGAAGGGTGATGTATCTGCGAGTCTTAACGTGCAGGGCGATATTAAGAATTTTGAAAAAACATTAAAAGGTCAATATCAAATTGCCGGTAATGGATTAAAGTGGAGAGATGCTTTTGCAGAATCTCTAGTGGGAGAAGGTGATATTGACTTAGCTGGGAAAAAAATTGAAATTAAAAATATTAGCTTGTATGAAAAAGCCAATCAAGATCAAGGTGGGATCATTAAGATCTCTGATGGAATTATTCCACTACAATCTTCTTTAGATGGTATTAAAGCCAGAATAAATTTTACCAACGCACCCATGCATTGGGCTGGTGGGGCAGTTTTGAGAAATGTTTTTCCATTAGAGGGTAGTATTAATGGTTCTGCACAAATCACATCCTCAAATAAAAAAATTGAAATTAAACCAGATCTTGAAGTTAAAAATTTTGCTCTCACCAATCAAAAATATAAAACACCAAGACCTTTGCATTTTGTATTAAAGCCAAAGGAAACGGTTCATTTGAACGGATTGATCACCCATCAAAATGGCAAATTGAACTTCCAACAAGTAGCCGTCAATCTCAAAAACACAAAACTAGAAGTGTTGGGATCCATTGATTCCAAAGATGGATTTGATTTGCACGCTAAGGGATTCTTGGATCTTTTAGATTTCAATGAGATCTCTGAAATTCCTATCAGAGGCTCTGGTCCATTAAGTGCATTAGTGAGTGGAGATAGTGAAGGTGTGATCATTAATTTTGATACTGAATTAAAAGATGCAGAATACATCAGCTTGAAGCTTGGAGAGGTGAAGGGTAGAATTACTTACGACGAGCAGGCAGATGAGCTTCGATTTAGTAAGATCCATGCTAAAAATCAAAAAACATTTTATTCGTTGGAGGATGGACTCATTGATTTGAGTGATGCCTCGGAATTAAAGCTTCCTATTGTCATCCACTCGGGCAGAATTGAAGATTTAATTCAAATTTTAGGATCAATGGTTAAAAAAATTTCTTGGTTCCCTGTTGAGTTAAAAGGGGAAGTTCATGGCTTGGTTGATTTACATGGGAAAACTGATTTTGATAAAATGATTATTGATTCCAGTTTAGAGGGCGTTGATTGGAGTTTTATGGGAGAGCGCGCCCGTAAAATTAAAATGAATGTTGGATATGATCAAGGCACCTATTTCGCAAGAAATGTTGTTCTTTCTAAAACCGCTGGAACGATTAATGGGTTTATAGATTTTAACTCGAAAAACGAGAACTTAGATTGGAGTTTTTCTACCGATTCATTCTCTCTCAATGACATTGATTTTTTTGAAAGACTCGAAATTCCAGCAAGATCTAAAATTGAGGTTAAGAGTACTGGTACGGGGAATATTAATCATTTAATTTCAAATACCAGTGGGAGATTTTATCAAACTCAAATTAAGGGAGATGTTCTAGATCCCACATCATTTAATCTGGAAGTCAGTGAAAGTACTTTGCGAGCCAACCTAGATGTATTTGGTAAAAGATTTCATTCAACTTTAAAATATGCACTGATTCCAAAACAGCCCTCCAGTTTAAATCTAGAGTTTAATAACTTTGATTTTTCACCAGCTTTATTGATTTTAAATCCAAAACTATTGGATGATCCTAATTTACAGGCATTAGTGGATGGACGGTTTCAATTTGATTTCCTCAGCACTCAATCTGAACTCGCCAGGGGAGAAATACAGCTTAGAAAGTATATTTTGAAGAAAACAGGTTTTTCACTCACTTTAGAAAAACCATTACAATCGGCCATTCAACTCGGGTATTTCAGTATCAGCCCCACAATTTTTAAGTTTAACGATGATCAATTAGTTCTTTCCGGTGAAGGTAAAAGGGGAGATATTGATTTAAATTTAAAGGGTAAAATTGATTTAGCATTTGCTGAAATATTTAGTTCTTCCATTCAGAAAATTAATGGAAAAGCGGATGTAGATGTTGGCATATCGGGTCCTTTAAAGAATCTCAGATTTAATGGTGATATTGATTTTTCCAATGCCTACGTTTTAATGAGATGGTTACAAACTCCATTTGAAGAAATGGATGGATCTATTAAACTGAGACAAAACATAATTTATATTGAAGGAATTGATTCCTATTTGGGAGATGATGTTTTTTCTTTGAATGGAAAAATTGAAACCTTTGCTCAAAAATTTCCAGCTTTAGATCTCCGCGCTCAATTTGATGATAATAAGGTTAAAATGCAGCCATTAGAATTGGCTCAAGTTAAAGGTGTTGCCAACATTAAAGGAGATCATCCTCCTTATTTGATTAGTGGGACACTAGATGTATCACAGGCTCTTTGGACAAAAAGTTTTAGTCAGTCCTCTGGGGCTACTACGAGTGCGAATCGATTTGCTCCTTCAAACGTAGAAAAACAAACTTCAAATAATTTATTTAATCTAGATCTCATGATTAATGCACCTCAGGGCTTTTATGTGAGAAACGAAGTGATGGATGGGGAATTTAAAGGACGGGTAAAATTAATTGGACCTCCTGATAATCCAAAAATGTTGGGTGAGGGACAATTGGTTCAAGGTAAGGTGTTGTTTAGGGATCGACCATTTATTTTAGAAAGTGTTAAAATTAATTTTGATGATCCATACGTGATTAATCCTAAGTTCAATGCTTCAGCAATTTCAGAAATTAATCAGTATAAAATACGAGTTTTGGCATTTGGAAGATCTAGTTCATGGAAAGCTGAATTCAACAGCACCCCTTACTTATCAGAGGGTGAAATCTTTTCTTTGCTTGCTTCAGGTTTAACAACAACCGAAAATGGCCGCTTTCGAACGCGAGATCGAAGTTATGTAAATCAAGGTGAAGCCGCATCACTGGTATTGCATTCTATGGATTTTGGTAAAGATGTTCAAAGTAAAACTGGTTTTCAATTTGATGTAGAAGAAGCAGTCGATATGCAATCGGCAAACAGTATTTTTAGACCACAAAGTAGTGCTGATAATGTCGCTGCTCCTAAATTGGTAATTAAGCGGCAGGTGGGACGCAAGATTGGTCTCGCATTTGGAAGTACGGTAGGTGTGGGCAACCAAGTTCAGCGAGAAGTGAATGCAGAATATAAATTGAGTAATTCTGTATCGGTATTAGGTGTTTGGAATAATATTGAAGAAGCAAATACTCGTGAAACTCGAACCTCTTTTGGTTTAGATTTAAAACTGAATCGAAGGTTTAAGTGAAAAAGTTTCTACTAGCGCTACTTCTCATTTCTACGTCATCTTGGGCAGTGCCCATTGATGAAATTCACATTGAAGGAGATGGCGTTAGCTATGATCAAATTCAAACTCTAAAATCCTTATCTGGTTTTTTACCAGGAGATGAATTTGAAAAGCCAAAAAACCTAAGAAATATTGAAAAATTTCAGGAGTTCTTTCAAGCTAAAGGTTACGTCAATGTACAGGTTAATGATTCATTTGAAAAAAATAAAAGTTCAAAATTTGTTCTTAATTATCACTTAAAGCTGGGCGAGCCATTAAAGTTAATTAAGATCGAAATTTCACCAAAAACGGAAGGTTTAACAGGTGAAATTTCTCAAAAACTATTACAAACAGTAGAGTTAAAGCCCAATGAACTTTTGGATCGCGATCGAATTAAAGATATGAAGCGTTCCATTGAGGTTTCACTTCTTGCCCAAAATTTTATTGATTCTAAAGTTTCCGATATTCGAACAGAGCCACTAGGTAACAATTCTTTTAAGGTAATATTCACTATTGATCTTGGGCAAAGGGTTTCATTCTCCATGATTGGAAATGAGTATTTTTCTAGAAATGAACTAGCTTCAATTATCGATGAGCAACGGCAAGTGGGTTTGGGAAGAGATTATATTTCCGTTTTAATGAATAGATTATCAGAGCATTACGTAGAATTTGGTTTTCGTTCTGTAGAAATTTTACCTTATACCTTTGAATCCAATGATAAAGAACCAAGAAAGGTGATTTTTGAAATTAAGGAGGGACCAAGGGTTCGTATTCACCAGGTGATCTTTGATGGTCAGGAAATGTTTTCAACCAAAGAATTGGAGAAGATATTTTATGAAAATGCTAGCGATCGAATTCAGGCCAAAATATATAACGAAAAGATGGTGGAGGCCGCTGCTCAGCGAGCCGTAGAGGAGTTAAAAAAGAGGGGCTTTTTATCTGCCAAATTGATAGCCATTAAAAGCGAAGAAGCTCAAAAAAATAATGTTAACATTCGTATTTTCATCAACGAAGGTGTTCAAACCACCATTCAATCAATCGATTTTTCAGGCAATCATGTATTTACTGCCGAAGCACTCAAGCAATTTCTTGGTTTAAAAGAAGAGCAACCTTTGGGTTTGTTAAAGTTAGAAGAGGGTCTAGAAAGAATCAGAAAAGAATATAGAAATCTTGGTTATTTAGACGTGAAAATTTCAAATGAAAATTCTGGAAATCTAACCACCTATTCAGAAAGAAATCAGTTTGCATTTTTAAATATTGAGATTGATGAAGGGACGCAGTGGTTTTACTCCCAATTGAAAATTTTCGGGACCGAGAAGACTCAAAATATTGTGATTGAACGTGAAATTGTGCTTCAGGTGAATGAACCCATTTCAGAAAAAAAATTATTGGATACGGAAGATCGCCTGCGTAGATTGGGAATATTTAGTCAGGTGACCATTGAACTCACACCAAGCGATCAAGGTGGTAAGTACAAGGATTTGAAAGTCTCTGTTTCTGAGGCTGTACCAGGAAACATGGGTCTCGGAATGGGATTTCGAAACGATCTAGGTGTTCGGGTATTTGGTGAAGTCACCTACGCAAACTTGTGGGGTCTTAATCATGCATGGGTTTTCAACACGAGTGTGAATCGTCGTTTAAGTGATTATCGATTTTTAGAATTTAGTGCACAAACTGGATACATTTGGCCTTGGTTCACTTTGGGAGAAACTACTTTTCGTCCCAATCTTTCAGCTGAAAGACGTCAATATAGAGAGTTTGATGCTGAAACTTATGCATTTTCCATGACCTTTGAAAGAATGTTACTGAAATCTCCAAAACTTTCGGGATCGCTCACTTATACCATTGAGCAAATCAGCCAATTTAACGCTGTAGATACAACTCAGAATCAGCAAATTCGAATTGGATCTATTACGCCCCAGTTGAAATTAGATTTACGGGACCACCCATTAACTCCAAAAAGTGGCTTTTTTGCCTCGACTTCTTTTGAGTATGCGAACTCTCTATTGGGCTCCCAGGGCAATCCTTTACCAGTAAATTATGGCCGATTTCAAACGAGGGGCGATATTTACTTCGATTTTATTCCTCATGTCGTTTGGTACACGAGTTTACGAGGGGGCTGGTTAAAGAATTTTGCTCATACTTATGGAACGGCTAGTAACTTTTCCATTCCTTTGATTAAGCAATTTGCATTGGGTGGTGTGAGCTCTATGCGCGGGTACTTAGAGCAGGAAATTAACGTTCAAGCTGACGATAAGGAGCGGAGGGTTCAAAACTTCATGACCTACGTTAACTATCGAACACAATTCGACTTTTACGCCTCCCAGAACCTCAGCTTGGGGCCATTTATGGATGCCGGAAACCTCAATGTAAACCAACTTTCTCTAGGGGCACTCCAGTACGGAACAGGGGTAGGACTGCGTTATATGACGCCCGTAGGACCGGTTAATTTCGACTGGGGATTCAAGCTTTTCCCTAAACCGGGGGCTGAGACGAATGTTTTTTATTTTTCGCTGGGTGTAAACTGAATTTAAAAATTGACTCATCAGCAAGCCTCAGGTATTTCTTTCAGGCTATGTTTCAACAAAAATCTTATTTAGCTAAACAAGTTGGCGCTCATTTCTTCGAAATTAAAGGCCCGAATGCCCCAAAATGGTACATCATCGATGCAAAAGATCAGGTAGTAGGCCGTCTTGCTTCAATGATTGCAAAAATCATTATTGGTAAACACAAAACTACTTATACTCCACATGTGGATACCGGTGATTTCGTAATTGTAATCAACGCAGATAAAGTAGTTTTCACTCGTAATAAACTCGATGATAAAATTTATCGTGATTATTCTGGATATGTAAGTGGTTTGAAAGAGCGTACTGCTCGCCAAATGCTTGCTACTAAACCAGAAGAAATTATTACTCGTGCTGTTTGGGGAATGACCAACAAGTCTACTCTCGCTCGTCACCAAGTGAAAAAATTAAAAGTGTATGCAGGTACAGAGCATCCACACGCATCTCAACAACCAACCGAAGTTTCTGCTGCAGCTAAATACCGTTCAGTATTTGAGAAAAAAGCAGAATTCAAAAAAGCTTAATTAGGGATTATCAATGGCTCAAACTATCGAAAAAGAAATCAGTAATGTAGGAAAACGTAAAACAGCAATTGCTCGTGTTTACCTTCGCCCCCGTAAGGGTGAGATGGGCATGATCAATGTGAATGGTCGTTCTTTGGAAGCTTACTTCCCACGTCCAGCACTTCAAAAAATTGCTATGCAATCTTTAGATCTCACCAGCACTAACGGACAATTTGATATTTACGTTAACGTTGCAGGTGGAGGAATTTCTGCACAAGCTTCAGCTATCCGTCACGGTGTTGCTAAAGCATTAAACGAGTTAGACTTAGCATTGCGTCCAGTTTTGAAAAAAGCTGGATTCCTTACTCGCGATTCTCGTAAAGTTGAGCGTAAAAAATACGGCTTGGCTGGTGCTCGTAAGAGATACCAATTCTCTAAACGTTAATCTGTTTACGAACCGAATGGTTCAAACTGTCACAAGATTGACAGAAAAGTTCAAAACGCGATCCAGGGAATCCTTGGATCGCGTTTTTTATTTCTGCAAGTCTCTGAATTTGTGCGATAATTTTATTATATAAAGGAACGCACATCTCTATGAAAAAAATGACTCTCAATTTAATCGCACTATCGGCTTTGGTACTTACATTTTACTCTGTGGCACAAGCTGGAACTGTTGCTACTGTAAATGGAAAAGTAATTACCGATGAAGATCTGCAAGCATTGGTTGCAAACCTTCCTGAAGTTCAAAAGGGTAACTTATTAAAAGATTCAGCTACTCGTAAGCAATTGGTAGAAAATTTAATTGATCAAGAATTAATGTACCAAGATGCAACAGCAAAAAAAGTGGAAAATTCAAAAGAATACATTTCTGCTCTGAATGCGTTTAAAAAACAGGCGTTAGTGAATATTTTGGTTCAAAAGCAATTGGCTCCAAAAATTACAGAAGAAGCTGTTAAGACATATTATTCAAAAAATAAAATAAAGTATTCGACTGATCAGGTACATGCTCAACACATTCTCCTTTCTTCTGAAAAAGAAGCTCAAGAAGTGCTAGCAGAAGTAAAAAAAGCAGGAACAGATTTCCAAAAAGTAGCTGAAACTAAATCTAAAGATCCATCAGCAAAAAACAATCGTGGTGATATCGGTTATTTTTCTCGCGATATGTTTGATCCAGCATTTGTAGAAGCATCATTCACTACCAAGGTAGGAGAAATTGTTGGACCAGTTAAATCTGCATTTGGTTACCACGTGATCAAAATTGTTGATCGTAAAGTTGGAAAAAACCCTGAATTTGCTGAAGTAGAGCAAAAAGTAAGAACTGATCTTCAGCGTGAAACTCTTCAAGGATATGTTGCAGCGCTAAAGTTAAAAGCTAAAATTAAACAATAATAGGTGTCTGACACCGTATTGATGTTAGGTGCGTTAAAAATTAAAAAGCCCGGAAGAATTTCTTCCGGGCTTTTTTGCGTTAAAATTTTAGATAAAATTCTAATCGTTATAATCCTTTGCGGTAATTCCGTATTTCTCTAACTTGCGCAAGAGAGTTTTCTTAGGAATGTTTGCATGGATGGCTGTTTGATTGATTTTACCTTTGAATACTTTGAGAGCTTCCATGAGAAATTGTTTTTCAAACTCTTCTTTGCTCGCTTGAAAATCGAACTTCTGAACAGAAAGTCGAAAGCTCATCGCACTTCCTTCCATTGGGATATCGCCTTCTTCAAAAGAAAGACTACCAGCAGCCATTTTATCGATATGTTGAACGGCTGGAGCTGAATTTCTAATCTTTTCAGGTAATGAATCTACTGAAATCATATCTTCAGCTTCTAAAACGAATGCATGCTCCATCACGTTTTCAAGTTCACGAATGTTTCCTGGCCAACGATGAGATTTAAGAAGCGACATAGCATCTTCTTTAATGCCTCTGATTTGCTTGTGGTAACGTTGGTTGAATTTCTCAGTGAAGTACTGAGAGAGTGATTCGATATCATTTTTACGTTCACGCAGTGGTGGAAGTTGAATAGGTAAAACGTTTAAACGATAGAATAAATCTTCTCTGAAAGAACCATCCTTAATCATGGATTCAAGATTTCTATTGGTTGCTGCAACAATTCTTACGTTCATTTCAATCTCACGATTAGAACCAACGGGTGTAAACTTCTTTTCTTGAAGAACTCGAAGTAACTTCACTTGCATGGATGCAGGAATTTCACCGATTTCATCTAGAAAAAGAGTTCCGCCTTCTGCGTATTGAAACTTACCAATTTTTCTTGAATCTGCACCTGTAAAGGCACCTTTTTCATGTCCGAAAAATTCGCTTTCCATCAGTGATTCAGGAATTGCAGAACAGTTAATGGCAACGAAACGATTGTCTTTTCTTGGACCATTATAATGTAGAGATTGGGCTACCAATTCTTTACCGGTACCGCTTTCTCCTCGAATGAGTACGGCAGTATCCACACGTGCAAGGCGATCAATGATACTGAAAATCTTTTTCATCTCATTACTTTGACCTACGAATTCATTACCACTTGGTAAATTAAATACTGGCGCTGAATAAGATAAGCTCTTCACCATGTTTTGGCTCTTGAAAGCGAGATCGATCATGTAAACCAAGTTGTCTGATTTTACAGGTTTCTCTAAGTAGTTGTAGGCTCCAAGACGAGTAGCTTCAATCGCATCACGAATATTTGAAAACGCCGTAAGGATGATCACCATGATCGAAGGATCGTGAGCTTTGATTTCTTTCAATGCTTCAATCCCTGATAAACGAGGCATATTCACATCCATTAAAACCAAGTCAAACGCATTTGCTTTGATGCGGTTAACCGCTTCTTCGCCATCGCAGGCTTGCTCTACAACATATTGTCCTTCGGTGAGGGCAGAAGCTACTGTCATTCTTAATTCTGCATCATCATCTACTACTAGAATTTTACGCATGGTTATTCTCCTTATTCATATAAAATTTAGGTTTTACTAAATCAATTTTTGGTAAATTTGTATCAGTCAGTGAAAGTGGTAATAATATTTTAAATTCAGTTCCGATTCCGAGCTCACTACTCACGGAAATATGTCCACGGTGTGCTTCAATGAAGTATTTTGAAAGATACAATCCCAATCCAGACCCTTTGATCTTTTGGGTTGCTTCATTTTTAACTCGATAAAAACGTCCAAATAAATGATTTAAATCATTTTCAGACATTCCAAAACCTTGATCTCGAACACTAATTTGAACAAATTCCCCAACTTCGCGAGTCTCTACGTGAACAGTAGTTCCTTCGTTTGAGTACTTAATTGCGTTATCGATCAAGTTACTGAGTACTTTTGAAATAAGATCGGTATCGATTTTTATTGCAAATAATGGTTCAAAATCAGTAATAATTTGAATTTTTTTAGATTGAGCAACAAAACGAAGCTTCAAAATAACTTGTTCTAAAAGTTGATTGATATCTTTTGAGTGTAGCTGAACTCTTACACCCTGATTATCCAAACGACTAAGTTCTAATATTGAATTCACGAACTGATTTAATTCTTCATTTGCATAAAAAATATGGTTCATGAGTTCCAGATCTTTACTGGAAAGACGATCTGCAAGAGATCTTTTTAAAGATTCTGTGAGACCTTGAATTTTAGCGATTGGAGTTTTGAGATCATGAGTTACCAATTGTAAGAAATTTGTTTTCATTTCCTCAACCTCAATTAAAGCTTTATTTTCTTCTTCAAGTGCAAAACGCTTTCTGTGCTCAGAATATAAACGAAGAGGAATCATGAGATAAAAGCTGAAGGTAAGGGAGATGAGTGGGGCTCCTAGAGGTAGCCAAAAAGAACCAAAATGTGGAATCGGTTGAAGAATGATCAGAGAAATAGCAAAAGTGCCAATGAGTAAGTAAAAAGTAAGTTGAATCAATCTGCTTGGACGAATTCGAAATGAAGCAACAATAATGGCCATGGAAAGTAAAAATGAAAGTATAGCTAAGTATGGAAATTGAACCTGCTTAATGCCTTGTTTGTTCAAAATAGAATCAAGAATATTTGCGTGGATCAAGATTTTTGGAACTAATTGAGAATCTTGAGTGCTATTGATGATTGTGAAATCATTTGGATTATCACGTTGAAATGTTCCAACAAGTACGATTTTATCTTTTAATTCACCTGCTGGAATCTTGCCTTCAATTAAATCAACAAATGAATACCGAGGGTAAGAAAATGATTCATAGTTCGAATCGTAAACTTGATTATTGTTTTGATGATATTGCATTAAAAAATATTGAGCATCTGCTTCATTTGAAGAATAAGTGCCTGGTGGATTCACAATGCCATCATTAGGGTAGATTTTATTTGCAAGTGCCATTTCAAAAGCAAGACGATCATTAAGAGAAATAAGCCCTCTTCTGGTGACTTTGTCTTTACCAAAAGTTGTTCCATCTCGATGAACAATTGCAATTGCTTGTGGTACTTGTGAAAGCGGAAATGGTGCAGTGATTTCACCGTTTACATCAAATGGGATTCCTAAAAGAAAAGGGATCCCTTGAGCATTCATTCTAACGGTTGAGCGATAGAGTTCTTGCGCGGTATCTTTTTCAAAACCATTTTTATCAATTCGTTGAACTTTATTGAAGTCCATCAAATATCCAACCGCTTTCACTTGTTGTTCTTCAAGTTTTTCTACCGCTTTTAAATGATAAGAAAGAGGTAATGGATTGAGATCGTTGATTTGATTTAGCGTTTGATCATCAATGGTGATGAGTACGATTCGTTCATCGGCACTAGGTTTGTGAGAAAGTCTGCTTCTTAAATCATAAAGAGGTGCTTCTAAAAAATCTAAAGGAAGAGAAACAACGGAAGCAGTTACCACTGCTGCGAGTAGTAAGTGAAGAAGGGTTTCTTGAATGCTGGTCGAAAGTTTAAATTTTTTCATTCTAACAATTCTTACGCATAGTATCATTTTGGCTCCATAGTGTAAAGCGAAAAGGTCGGTTAATGGAATTTATTGCCGTAACTATATGAAACTAAAATAGTTTAATTTAAACTGAGCTTTTTATACATTAATTTTATTTAAATAATCAAAAAATAATGCTACATTCCAAAAACGGAAAAGATAAAGGAACAATTATGCACATCTTACTAGCGATTTTTACAATGATTTCAACTGCACATGCTCAAGACGCTGGGTATTTGAAGGATTTCAATTACCAAGTGCAACAGGTATCGAGCATGAGGGATGCGCAGATTCTTGAGAATTTTCTCACCAAAGAAACCAGAAACACTTCTATTTGTGCAAATCGTGCTCATTACTGGGCATACGAACTAGCTAAATTTAAAAATGTGCAAACAGGTAAAGTGTTCATTCATTTTACAGCAGAAGGTGAAGCAAATGAAAATAAAGACTGGGCTTTCCATGTTGCACCTTATGTAATTGTAAATGGAGAAGAGGTAGTGTTGGATCCAGCTTTTGCAGTTTTTAATAATGCTCCAGTAAAGATGGCAGATTGGACCAACTATTTTGGAAAAAGTAAAAAATGTGTAGTTCTTGATCCACTTCATAACCCAGCACACTTAAAGTTAGAAATGAACAATGTTGGTAGTGATTCAAACACACCTCTTGATGCTAAAACAGGTTATGCTCGCCAGTATCCATCAACAGAAGGAATTTGTTATATCCGTAAAGTACCAATGTATTACCAATGGCCAGCACAAGTATACGGTACGGATTTAATGCGCACGGGTAATACTAGATACTCAGACTTTAATTTCCAATCATTCGATCAGCAGTCTGTTTTGCAAGCCTGCAGACAAGCAGTTCGTTGGGATGTTCAGCTCAGCGTTTCCTGTTCAAAGTATTTAGGAATTAAACCAAATTAATTACTTTAGGATTACATACTTTAGAATCGGTAATCCAAGGTAATCAAAATAAATATTTTTAATATTCTTGTGTGCTAGATAACTTCCATTTTGAAAAAATAAAGGGTGGAGTACTCCGTTTTCTTTAGAAATAATCAGCTGAGCTTTTTTAAAATCTCCAGATTCAATCGCCCGATCATAGTCCTCATTGATGTAATGGGTTCTGTTTCGATTGGAGTAGCTACTGCTATAAGGGAACAAGAAGTCCTGAGGAGTTCTTACTTTTGCTGTCCAACTGGACATCAGCATATTGTATTCTCCCAAATTACTAAAAGTTTCAAATTCCTGACTTTCGTAAGCCAACAAATCAACTGGAATCTTTAATGCTGATTCAATTTGAGAGGCCATTTTTTTTGAAGCTCCATAATAAGGTTCTGATAAACCAGTGAGAAATGATATTTTAAAGCCTTTGCCCATCTGAACGCCTGATTTTTCTAAGTATTCTTTAGCTTTTTTAGGATCATAGGGTACTGATAAATCCTCGGAATTTTTTAGCAGAGAATGTGGAACAAGATTATTTGCAAGCGTGAAAAGTGGAATTCCATCAGGAAGAAGTTTTGAGCGATCAATGGATGAAAAAAGTGCTAATCTAAAAAATTTGTTATTAAAAGGGAACCGTTCTGAGTTCATAGCAATCACAAAATGACGAAGTAGATTCATGGTGTGGTAATCAGCGCTTTTGATGTATTTTTCTGTTTTTACTCCACTAATAAATGGGAAGTAGTTTTCTTCATATTTTTTGATTGCTTCAGCTTGATCTGAAATAAAACTAATTTCAATATCATCAATGTTAGAGTTGGTTTTTTTATAGAATGAATTTTTTTTCAAAACTGCTTTTTTACCAGGTTCGTATTCTGTAATTACAAACGGACCAGAGGAAACCAATGTCCCTGCACGCCACCAATTATTCCCAAACTTTTCAATCAAATCTTTCCTCACTGGAAAAAGTGGCCAAAAGGTAGTATTCACTTCCCAGTTTTTTTGTGGCTTGTTGAACTTTACCACTAAAGTTTTATCATCAATGGCATGGATACCCACATCATCAAATGAAGTGACTTTGTTTGCATGGTATTCTCGTGCATTTTTAATATCGAATAAATAGTAATAATAAATGGAGGTGGATTGAGGGGAGATGAGTCTTTGCCATCCATCAACGAAATCTTTGGCATAGACAGCTCTACCATCTGACCATTTTGCATCATCACTAATTTTGAAAGTGTATTCAGTTAGATCTTTTGATTTTTTCAGTGAGCTTGAAATCCGAGGCGTAAGTTTTTCTGAAGGGTATTCGTAAATAAATAAACCTTCACATAAGTTTACGATGATTGGCGCTTCAGCCACGGTTACTTGCCCAGTCCAGTCCAGAGTGATGGGGGTTGCTGCTACCTTCATGTGAAGTGTTTTTGCACTGGCAGTGAGCGAAAACAGTAACGAAATTAAAAAGACCATGATTCTATTTTACGTTATTTATTAGATCTTTTGGATATTCTTTCGCACAAGTTGATTTTTTTGGCTCCCGGCCTACAATTACCTTTTCTTGCACTACTTGAGATTCGTTACAGCTTGATTCCGCTTTTTGACCCGTTAGTTTATCTAATCGCATGTCAATTAAATGATCGCTCTCTGGAAAAGGCAACGCGGGTTCATATTGAAGAATTTTATTCATCATCTTGGCCCATACTGGCAAGGCGGTGTTTGCTCCAGTGAGTTTTGATTTTTGAGTTCCTTGATCAAAACCCATCCAAACAATGGCGGTGAGTTGAGGGGTATAGCCCACAAACCAAGCATCACGATAATCATTAGTGGTTCCAGTTTTGCCGGCCGCTGGCCGATGAAAAGAAAAAAGGTTCCCAGCATTCGCAGCTGTTCCTTCAACAAAAACATTCTGCAACATTTCGGTCATCATGTCGGCTATTCCCGGATCAATTTTTTCTTTCACTCTAGGTTCGCTTGCATAAAACTCGGAGCCGTCAGGATTTAAAATTGATTTAATTACCGTTAAATCGCCTGATTTTCCGTGATTGGCCAACGTGGCATAGGCAGAAATAATTTCAATTGGACTGAGTTCCACACTGCCTAAGCTAATCGAGGGGATTGCTGGTATTTTAGTTTCAATTCCAAGAGTGTGAGCCGTATCTATAATTTCAGTGAGTCCTACTTTTTGAGCTAGCCGTGCAGCAGAAGTATTAATGGATTTTGCTAAAGCGGTTTTCATCGGAATCCAGCCTAGAGATTCTTTTTCATAATTTGCAGGCTTCCAAATCGGTTGTTTTGCATCGTATTTCCAGCCCCATTTTTCATCTAATAATGGATAAGCTGGGGTAAATGAGTTGCCTTCAGAATCTTCCATCACTCTAAACGCTGTTGCATAAACAATGGGTTTAAATGTAGAGCCTGCTTGGCGTTTCATATTCAAAATTCGATTGAATGTACTATCGGCGTAATTTTTACCACCAATCAATGCTCTAATTTCACTTGTAGATTGGTCAATGATGGCTACCGCACCTTGGAGTGCTGCATTTTTTGCAGGATTGGCAGGAATAGCAGATTGCAGTGTTTCTTGGGCAATTTGATTCATGCTGAGATCAAGAGAGGTGTAAACTTGAAATCCTAATTCAGGAATTTCGTTTTCTTGAAAGTGATCATTTAATAAGCGGTTGATTTCTGCTTTCACAAAATCAACATAATAGGGAGCTCGATTGCCGGCAGAAGGAGGTGGAGAAAGTCTAATGGGCAATTGAAGGGCTATTTTTAGCTCGTTTTCACTGATTTTTTTTGTTTCAAACATTCTCTCTAAAACATATCTCTGGCGAGTTTTTGCTCGATCAAAATGGCGGTAAGGAGAATAAAACGCAGGCCCTTTAATTAAACCAACCATGAGCGCAATTTCACCCATGTTGAGATCACGAACTTGTTTGCCGAAGAAAAATTTTGCTCCTTCAGAAAAGCCACGAATTTCAAAAGAACCAACTTGACCTAGGAACACTTCATTCAAATAGCGTTCGAAAATTTGTTTTTTTGTGTATTTCAATTCTAAAACCGGAGCTAAAAAAAGCTCGTTCACCTTCATGAAAAGATTTCTATTTTTTCTTTCCATGAGATTTTTCACTAATTGCTGAGTAATGGTACTTCCGCCTTGAGAAAGAGAAAGTGTTTTTAGATCTACAAAAATCGCACGAGCAAATCCGCGCGGATCAATACCAAAGTGTTCATAAAAGTGCTGATCCTCAGCGGAGACAATTGCGTCTGGAATTGATTTTGGAAATTCATCAAATTTTAACACTTCTCTAATTTGCGATTTTGTCGCGGATAGAGTTGCAACAAATTCTGGTTCCAAATAAAAATCATTTATTGAACCCGTTTCTGATTCGATGTTTTCTAACAATGATTCAGGTTGGGTTCCATCAAAGTGAAGGCGGATTTTTTTATCTTTTAGCTGAAGAGTGATGTGATTATCGGGAAGCAGATGCTCAGGATACTGGGGCGAGTGTAAGGTGAAGGAAAGCTCGCCTCCCTTTTCCGTTGCCGAATAGCCCAAAGATTTCAGTTTTTTCTCGATTGGCTGACGCGCCTGCCCAGGTGCAACGCGAGTTACGTTAGAATAAATGCGAGTGGGAATAAATTCAGCGGGAGCATCAAAAGCGATCTCAACTTGATGGAGAAGGTAGAGAAAATAAATTACTAAGCTGGAAATAATTGTGATGAGTAAAATCCACCTTAGTTTATGTTTTTTCATGAGTTTCCTTCTTTTATTGCTTGACCAAACCAATATGCGCCTCGTATTTTCGGATTTCAAGGAGAGATCAAATATGTCTCATTTATTAGTCCTCATTTTTTCAATTTTTACTAGCCAAGCACATGCGTTGGATCTTGATTGGCATGGCCAGTTTAGAACTGAAACAAATTGGATCTATGGATACTCTAACGGGAATCTCTTATCCACGCCACTATCCACTACAGATCAAGGATACTTCATTCCTTCGAATGGTGATAGTCCCGCATCTTTTCAAAATTTATTTTTAAGACTCACTCCGCGCGTGATTGTGAGCGACAATGTTTCTATCTATTCAAACCTTTGGTTTGGATCTCCTGATAAAGGAATTTTTGGTGGTAATCAACCTACCACATCAACGGTGAATCAAACCAATACAGGTAACGCTACGATCTCAGCAAGTACGATGTATGCCGAAGTTGCTACTGATTTCGGAACCTTGGTAGTAGGACGTGTTCCACTGCAATGGGGTTTGGGTGTTGTATGGAATACCAACAACGATGGATTTGATCGCATGCCTTCTACCGGTGACGGTTTCAGATTAGAAACTAAACTAGGAGCATTCAAAGTTGCTCCTGCGATGTATAAATATCGCGCTGGTTCTAACTATGGCGGATCGGCTTCTTATACAGCGGGTGGATCATTGTTGACTACCAATGCTGGAACTTCAACTGCTAGTGATTACTCTCTAGCACTGACTTACAATAACGATGATGAACAAATGGATTTAGGTTTATTGTTCCTTCGTCGTTTGGCTGGAATGCAAGCAACTGTGGTTGATCCATTTTCACTTACTGGAACTACAACTGGTTATGCTTACAATGTATGGGATTTTTATATTAAAAAGAAAACGGGTATTTTCACTGTTTCTGCCGAAGTTCCAATTGTTACCGGATTAGTTGGAAATAAAAATTACAGCACTGTTGCTGGAGCTTTAAAAGTTGATACTCAAGTAGATGATCATTGGAAATTGAAGTTAAACGGTGGTTTAGCCGGCGGACAAGAATCAGTTGCAGCGGGTTCATCTTCTTCTAAATTATCAGCATTTTACTTCCACCCTGATTATCGTCCAGGGCTACTCATGTTTAATTATAACATGCGTAACTTATCTGATGGAAGCTTATCTCCATTCAATGATCCAGTGACCAACGCACAATTTGTAACTTTAGGATTTGATTTCAATAGTAACAAATGGACTCACGGAGTTCAGTGGTTATATGCAACTGCTTCAAAGGTTGCTGATCAAGCAGGTGGAACTTATTTCAATAAATGGGATGGACACTATAAAAATCAAACAGCAGGCACCACGCAAGATAAAGGTTTGGGCTCTGAGTTTGATTACTCTCTCAATTATCAATGGGATGAATCTCTTAAGTTGGGCTTAACGATGGGCCTCTACTTCCCTGGTAAATTTTACGAGTTCAGCAATAGCGCGACAGCAAATGTGACGAAGACTGCATTTGGATCTGGGCTTAATTTGCTCGTGAAATTCTAATCATTATATTCGAGTAAAACTGTTTTTGGTTCAGCGAACATCCATGTTCTTTCCGTCTGTCACCATCCATGGTGACGGACTTCACCAAAAACAGTTTTACTCGAATGAGTTTATTAAAATTTCACAATTACATTCAGCTTGAGACGTCAAAAAACTAGGTAATCTTAGGCTAAGTAAAAGTACAAATATCACCGTTGATTCATCATGAAAAAGCCAGACTACACTCAACATGATTCTCAATATATTCAATTACGGAAAAATGGTTTTACGGGTTGGGGTGGTGAAACATTTGATCGTAGAATGTTGGGCTGGGAAAAGACGCTAGAAAATTTGTTTAGTAGTGATCTCTTTCCAAATGTTGGAACTAAAGTTTTGGAGATCGGTAGTGGAGCAGGGGATACTCTCATTCCCTTTGCTGAAAAGGGCTATCTTGTTTCTGGAATTGAGATTTCACCCGCTGCGGTTCAATGGGCAAAAGAAAAGTTCACTCAAAAAAAACTGAGTGCCCAAGTGGTTCAAGGGAATATTGCTGAGTCATTCCCTTTTTCTGATTTTGAGTTTTCCGCAGTGATCGATGGCGCTTGTTTGCATTGCCTAATTTCTACTGATCGAAAATTAGCGCTTTCAGAAATTTATAGAGTTTTAAGTCCAAATGGATTTTTTCTAGTTAGCCACATGATCAATGATCCTCGTGAATTAGATTCAGAATTAACTTTTAATTCATCAACTCGTACACAAAATAAGAATGGAATTCCATATCGCTCAATGCCCACCTACGAGCAATTGATCAATGAACTTAGTGATGCTGGCTTTAGCGTGGTTCATGAATCAATTCGTGCAAACCCTTGGTGGGATCATGCTGAGATTTGGTGTTTAAAAAAGTAAATAAATTTAAGCTTGAGTTACAGCCAACCATTCACCTTATACCAAGCCACCGTTTGAGGAACACCAGATTCCATCGTGTATTTTGGTTTAAATTTAAAATGATCGTATGATTTTTGTGACGAACAAATCCAGTAGTCTGGAGTGAGTTCATTGAGTTTATCGCGATTTAAGGCGAAGTTTTTATTCATGGCTTTACCGGCGATTGAGCCGAGAGAGGCCATGGTGTTCACCAGTGCTCCTGGAATTTTTACTTTGAATGGTTTTACTTTCAGTTCCTGAGCAATCACATTCATGATTCTTTCATAAGTGTAAATCTGCCCATCGGTTACAAAAAATCTTTCTCCGTTGATGAAATCTTCTTCTGGCGCATCGAGTGCTGCAACAAGCGCGGTAATTAAATCATCCACATGAATCGCGCTATAGTACTTGTGCCCGGTAGGTGTTTTTGATGGAAGAATGGGCATCCATTGTTTTTGAATCGTTTTAAAAAATAAAAATACATTTTTATCGCGAGGTCCGTAAACCATAGGCGGGCGAATCGAAATGAAGTTTAATTTACCCTTCAATTCATCCAAATAAAGTTCAGCTCTTAATTTGCTTTCTCCATATAAAGATACTGGCAAATCGCTTTCTGATTCTGAACGAGGTGAGAGTCCAATGCTTGGGCCTGCAGCTGCAAGTGAAGAAACAAAAATAAATTTTTTAATCGATCCACTTTTGATTGCGGCATGGGCAAGATTTTTTGTTGCCTCAGCATTGTATTTAAAAAACTCTTCTTTGTTCCGAGCGCTAGTTAATCCGGCAACGTGATAAATTGCATCCATGTTGAGACATGCTCGAACCATGGATTCTTGATCGCTTAAATCTCCAGCCAATCGAGTGTACTTGATTCCTTTTAGGAATTCTGAAGAGGCGCTTGGTCGCATTAACGCGCTCACCTCATGCCCAGCCTCCGCGAGGGCGGCAACTAGCCCACTTCCAATGAATCCACTTGCTCCTGTGACTAAAATTCTCATAAATTAAATGATACCATGACATTCAAAAAAATGCGCATTGAGGTTTTAGGTTGTGGAACATCTACGGGGGTTCCATTCATTCACTGTGATTGCAGGGTTTGTAAATCTCGAAACCCTAAAAATAAACGCCTCCGAGCTTCCATCTGGATTCAGGTGGATGGGCTGAGTTTGCTAGTGGATACTTCAGCCGATTTAAGACAACAAGCGCTCCGATCTAAAATTCATCACATCGATGCGATTTTATTTACCCATCCCCATGCGGATCATGTGGGTGGACTCGATGAAATTCGATCCTATAATTTTATTCAAAAAGAAAGAATTCCTGCATACGCACACGCATGGACGATCGAGCAATTGCGCTCGCGTTTTCCTTATATATTTAACGATATGGTGATTGAGGGTGGGGGCGTTTCACAAGTGGATCTCCATGAATTTAAATTCAATGAAGGTGCATTTAAAATTAAAAATGTTTCCGTACTTCCGATTGAGTTAAAACACGGTTCACAATCGGTTGCTGGATTCCGAATTGGCAACTTTGCTTATCTCACCGATTGTCACGAGATTTCAGATCACTCACTCTCCCAACTTCATGGCTTAGATGTTTTAATACTGGATTGTCTCAGATTGTCAAAGCATGGAACGCATATGAATTTTGATACGGCGATGGAATATTCAGCAAAAATTCAGGCAAAAAAGACGATATTCACCCATATGAGTCATGACTTTGACTATCAATCTTTTTCAAGAAAACTCCCGAAAAGACATGCTTTGGCGTATGATGGAATGATCATTTCAATTTAAGCCACCAGGTTTAATAACTAACAGGAGCACTCGTATGATCGTCGGCGTACCCAAGGAAATTAAAAATAAAGAAAATCGTGTATCAATGGTTGTTGCTGGAGTTCGAGCACTCACGAATGCTGGTCACCAAGTTTTGGTTCAATCTGGTGCAGGGATTGGTGCAGGAATCACGGATCAAGAGTACACGGGTGCAGGCGCACAGATCATTGAAGGTGCAAGAGATGTATTTGCAAAAGCAGATATGATTGTAAAAGTAAAAGAGCCACTTCCTGAAGAGTATGAATTACTCCGCGAAGGACAAATTCTTTATACTTATCTTCATTTGGCTGCCGATGAGCGTTTAACGAAAGCTCTTTTAGAAAGAAAAATTATTGGTATCGCTTATGAAACCATTCAGCCAGCTGATGGTTCACTTCCACTTCTTGCACCAATGAGTGCAGTTGCTGGAAGAATGGCAACTCAAATTGGAGCCACTTATCTACAAAAAGATAACGGTGGTAAAGGAATGTTACTGGGTGGAGTGACCGGAGTTGCTCGTGCAAATGTGACTATTTTGGGTGGTGGAGTAGTGGGCGTAAATGCTGCTAAAATGGCTGCAGGTTTAGGTGCGAAAGTTACCATTTTAGATGTGAACATGGAGCGCCTTGAGTATCTGAATGATGTTTTTGGAAATTCAATTCACACCCTTTATTCAAATAACGAACAAATTGAACGTTCAGTTATTGAATCTGATTTAGTGATTAGTGCGATCTTGGTTCCAGGTGCTAAGGCTCCTAAACTAGTGACTCGCCAAATGGTTTCTCGTATGGCTCCAGGAGGAGTGATCATTGATGTGGCTGTGGATCAAGGTGGAGCGGTAGAAACTTGTCGTCCTACTTCTCATGAGCATCCAACTTATGAAGTGGATAACATTATTCACTACGCAGTTCCCAATATGCCAGGAGCAGTGCCACGCACTTCTACTTATGCACTCACCAATGTGACATTAAAGTACGCGCTGATGCTTGCAAATATGGGCTGGAAGGCAGCGATCACTAAAGATGCTGCTCTTTACAAAGGCGTTAACATTGCGAATGGTAAATTAACCTATAAAGCAGTTGCTGATGATCTAGGGTTGCCATTCGAGGCTGTTAAGCTTTAAACTAATTACAGAATGAAAAAACTCGGCCTCATCTTGGGGTTGGTCAATGCGCTAGTGATTGCAGGAGTCTTGGGTCTCTTTGTTTATACAAAGATGATTTACAAGCGTCCGCCTATTACTGAAGCTCAAGAGCGCCAGCGTTTATCTAAAGCCCAGCACAAAACTGAAGTGATGCACCTCCAGAAAAAAGGGATTGTACCTTTGGATTCTATCACTGCCAATTTAGATCCTTACACTGGAGCAGATGGAAAACAAAAATTCCATTATGTATCGATATCGCTTTCTGTAGAAATTAGAGATGAAAAAGAGATTCATAAATTTGATGAGATTAAACCCATCGTGCTCGATCAAATCCTGCAGCAGTTGGGTAAAAAAACCTTCGAAGATTTAAATCAAGTTCAAGGACGTTATCTTTTTCGCTCGCTGATCATTGATGCAACCAACGCCTATCTTAAAGAGCCAATTGTAACTGAAGTTTATTTCACTGATTTTATTCTTCAATAAATTATACTGTGAAACCGCGAGCTTCAAAGTAAGCGCCCGGATCGATTTGAATTGATGGAGCTTGAATGGTTCCGAATACCTTACCTAGGGATGTGACCCAGATTTTTTTCTGAGCGATGACTTCACCTTTTACAAATCCTTCGATAATTACTGTATCGCCAAACACTTTTCCTTCAACGAGGGAATCTTCTTTTAAGAAAATTTCACTATCAGGAGCGCCTTTGATTTCACCCATCACATGACCAAAAAAGTGAACTTCATCTTGAACTTCAAGTGTTCCAACTATTTTAGTTTTTTGAGAAATTACAGTGAGTGAAGATTCGGGTAAATTATTTTTTTCCATATTGAAAGCTTTGGGTAAGGATAAGTTTATTTTCAAGATCGAATAAGAAAATCTGAATTTGAGATAATTGGGCTGGAGTTTCAAAAGGCCCCAATTTTGTTTTTAAAATACGAAAGCGGGCCACGGAAAAATATTCTCCATGATCGGCATTAAATAAAAACGAACTACTCGGTACATTCAAAACATTATCAGGATGCGCAAAAATACGATCCTTACCTCTTGCTAATACAACCAAGTGGCCTTGCTGGCTTCCTTTACCTTGTTCTCTATATGCAACAACTCCTGAAACGAGTGCAAACTTTCCCTGCCAATTAATTTTAACATCGCTGAGTTGAACCGGAGCCGTACCACCGGTAGGAGGTAAGGTGATGCGAGGAGCTAGGCCTGTCCAAATACCCTCTTGGGCATCCATTGCTTGTCCTGCTTCGGCTTCTGGTTTGGTGTCTCTTGAGTTTGGATCATCATTTTTTGCAGCTGGAGCTGGAGTTCCATTAGCGGTCGCTGCAGGAATATTGGATGAAAGTGTTTCGTTTGTGTGTTTTAGATCTCGAACTTCTCTTTCTAATTCCATGATGGCGCCTGATTGATTTCCACCCTTCATTCGGTAGGTTTTGACTGCAAAAAAGATTGATGTCAAACTAATGACGATCAAAAGCCATGCAATGACCGAACTTCTATAGATCCATTTCACGGGAACTTTGAAAGTGCGTGGATCTAGGTTCTGATGGTGGACTTGGACTGTCAAAACTTTGCCAGTTTTGTTATTGTTTGAAGCTTGATCGAGGCTCATTTTGCCCAGAATACTACAAAGATTAAGATTTAGCTGCATCTTTCCGAAGAGTTAATTGTGAAGATACTTTTTATTGATGAAGGTTCAAGTTTACAAGAAAAATGGATCGAGCCATTACGCGGCGAAGGTTGGGGCGTGGTGCGTGCTAGAAGCACGGAAGACGCTGAAAAAATTTTAGAATTTCATGGTGATAGCTTAAGTGCAATCGTGGTTTCTGAAAACTTTGTTGATTGGGCTGAAAAATGGAATTATCCGTATATTGTTTTCATCAAAACTTGGAAAGAAGCACAAGTTTTAAAACATCAAAACACTTCTCCTCGCGCCGCGGTTGCGTACTTGGAGTTTGATTCAAATTTAGAATTATTAAAACAATCTCTTGAGGGTGGATTAAGAGCAACTGGAACTTCCGCAACATCAGCTCCAGCTTATTCCAAATCAAAGCCTTCAATGAATGAAGTGAAGCCAAATTCAGATCATGAATCAGTAGTGATTTCTTTCGAGAAATATTCAGAGAAAAAAATTGAGATTCAAAGTACATCTTTAAGTACGGCTGAAGCGTCACCGGTTCAAGATTTAGATAGAACCATGATGCTAGAAAGTACTTCTGTTTCAAATGCAAGAGTTTCCTTAAATGAAGAAATTCAGCCGAATATTCAGCCAGAAATTAAACTTGATTTATTTGGTGATGAAATTGGAAAATTTGAAGAAAAAAATGATGTAGAAGAAGTAGTAGCGGATGAGGCAGAAGTATTGCTTAATTCTGATGCGGATGAGGTTTCTCAAGAAATAGAGCTTCCTGTTGTTGCAATGCCTAGTTACTCTTCTGGTCCTGTTTCTGGAAATAAAGATTTAGATACCATGAAAAACTATCTTGCTCTTCGTGAACAAGATGTAGCCCTCTTGACTGGTCAGATGAGATCCACTCAAGAGAGAGTTCAGCAGCTTGAAATGCAATTGAAAATGGAAAGAGCACGCAGTGGCGAGCTTCAGCACATGGTTCAAAAGCAAGAGCAACAGATCCAAAATTTTGAACGAGATAAACAAGTTGAATTTGAAGTGATCCATCAGCAAGTTGAAGATTTGAATCTTCAGTTACGAGAAAAAACAGATAAAGTAAGAACCATTGAGGCAAAATTAAAAATTACGACTGATGAAGTCGAAAAAGTAAAAGAGAGAGTTCGAGTTGATATTCGAAGAATTCGGGTTCGCGAAAAAGAGCTTGAAGGACAACTCGAAATATTGAAAAAAGACTCTACTGCCCTTCTGGTGGCCCGCGACGAGAAAATAGTTGAATTAAAGCGTAAGATTGATCTTCTAGAGTTCAATATGGAGCTGGTTCAAGAGCAGTATGCCAAAGAGCGTAATGCTACAGAGCAGCTACGTCATAAATTAAAAGAAGCTTCGGGAGTCATGAACGCGGCTCGTGGCTTGCTCGATTCGTCGAACTAGACTAAACTCAGTTTACATGATGATCGTGGCCGTAATTCCTGCTCGTTATGGGTCTACTCGTTTGCCAGCTAAGCCGCTTGCAGACATCTGCGGCAAACCCATGATTCAATGGGTGTACGAAAAAACAAAACAATCTAAACTTTGTACTCGTGTGGTGGTTGCCACTGATGATGAACGCGTTGCATCTGTTGTGCGTGAATTTGGTGGAGAAGCGATCATAACTTCAGCCGATATTCAAAGCGGCACAGATCGCATGGCTGTGGTTGCCCGCATGATCGATGCAGATATTTTTGTCAATGTTCAGGGGGACGAGCCACTCATTGATGGCGCTTCGATTGATTCAGCAATTCAGCCGGTGATTGATCAAAAATTTAATCTCACTTCACTCAGAGTTCCGATTAAATCGACAGAAGATTTATTAAGTAAAAATGTAGTGAAGGTGATTGTAGATGATTTTAATCGAGCACTCTATTTTTCACGTTATCCAATCCCATACTCCAGAGTTGAGCCAGAGCAAGCTAAGGCGCCTTTTATATGCTCACAACATGTGGGAATTTACGTTTATCGAAAAGATACCTTGTTAAAAATAAACGCGATGTCACCCAGTGATCTTGAGCGTGCTGAAAGTTTAGAGCAACTTCGGGCAATGAAAGCTGGAATTGAAATTGGAGTTATAGAAGTAAATTTTGATTCAGTGGGCGTAGACACAATAGAAGATTTAGAAAAAGTAAGGAGAATGATTAATCGTGGCTAAACAAAAAAAATATATATTCGTTACGGGTGGCGTTTTATCCAGTATCGGTAAAGGAATTACTGCTGCTTCACTCGGAATGTTGCTCGAGCAACGTGGCATTAAGGTAACGATGGTAAAAATGGATCCATATTTAAATTTGGATCCAGGCACGATGAGTCCCTTTCAGCATGGTGAAGTGTTTGTGCTGGATGATGGAACTGAAACCGACTTGGATTTAGGTCATTATCAGCGGTTTACTCAACATGCAAAATTCACACGTAAAAATAGTTTTACTGCGGGTCGTGTTTACGAAGCAGTATTGAAAAAAGAGCGAGCAGGGGAGTATCTAGGTAAAACTGTTCAAGTGATTCCTCATGTGACTGATCAAATTAAAGAAAATATTAGAGCAGCGGTTGAAGATGCCGATCTTGCGATTATTGAAGTGGGTGGAACCGTAGGAGATATAGAAGGACTTCCGTTTTTTGAAGCGATTCGCCAAATGAAACATCAAGAAGGCGCTGAAAATGTTTTATTCGCGCATCTTACTTTAGTTCCATATATTGCCACTGCTGGAGAATTAAAAACTAAACCCACTCAACATAGTGTGAAGGAATTGCGTGAAATTGGGATTCAACCCGACGTATTGATTTGCAGAACTGATCGAGTGATTGATAAAGAGGTAAAAGAAAAAATCGGTTTATTTTGTAATCTTTCTGCTGATTGTGTTTTTAGTGCTCGGGATGCTGATAGTATTTATGATGTCCCACTATTCTTTTCAGAAGAGGGACTCGACGATCGCATTGCTGAGAAGCTTGGAATTTGGACTGGTCGACCTGATCTTTCAAAATGGAAAGCAATGGTAGATGTGATCCATCACCCAAAACATGAGGTGAAAATTGGAATCGTTGGAAAGTATACGGATTGGCGTGATGCTTACAAATCAATTTCTGAATCATTAATTCATGGTGGGGCTGCAAACAGCACACGCGTAATTCCCGTTTACATTGACAGTGAAGAACTAGAAAAAGGGAACTTATCTGCCATTCAAGATGTAAATGGAATATTAGTTCCCGGTGGATTTGGTGAACGTGGAATTGAAGGAAAAATAAAAGCAATTGAATATGCTAGAACCGAAAATATTCCCTTTTTTGGAATTTGCTTGGGCATGCAACTCGCAGTGGTAGAATTTGCGAGGAATGTGGCTGGTTTAGATCATGCAAACTCGGCTGAATTTAAACCGGGTGGAGATCAAAATGTAATTGATCTGATGGAGTCGCAAAAAGGAGTGACTGATCTCGGTGGCACGATGAGATTGGGTGCGTATTCATGTCAGGTTCTTCAGAAGTTCAATGGAAAACCGACGCATGCATTTCTTGCTTATCAGAAAGAAAAAATTTCTGAACGTCATCGCCATCGTTTTGAGGTTTCAAATCAATTTCGCTCTCGTTTAGAAGAAAGCGGATTATTGGTCAGTGGTAAAAACACCGACGCTGCTCAAGGAATTGAGTTAGTAGAAATGATCGAACTTCCTAATCATCCTTGGTTTTTGGGTTGTCAGTTTCATCCGGAGTTGCTCAGTCGCCCATTGGATCCACATCCTTTATTTGTTCAATTCATCAAGGCTTCTCTTTCATCTGGAAAAGCTCAAACTAAACTAAAGGGAATAAAGTAATGCAAGCTATAGTGAGTAAACCAATGACCCTCATCGCTGGGCCTTGTGTAATTGAAGATGAAGGTTTGGTGATGGAGATTGCTACTGAACTAAAACATCAACTTGCTGGCGTGGGAGTGCAGTTCTTTTTTAAAGCATCTTTTGATAAGGCTAATCGATCATCCATTGATGGATTTCGAGGCCCAGGCATGGTGGAAGGATTAAAGATTCTTTCCAAAGTAAAAGATAAACTGGGATTACCCGTGGTTACCGATATTCATTTACCTGATCAAGCTGAAGAAGTAGCGAAGGTGGCGGATTTTTTACAAATTCCTGCGTTTCTATGTCGTCAAACAGATTTGATTGTTGCTGTTTCAGAAGCTGCAATCAAGTGGGGACGTAAACTCAATGTAAAAAAAGGTCAGTTTTTAGCTCCTTGGGATGCAAAAAACATTGTTGATAAAGTTCGAGCTGTAGAAGCACTTCATGCCTCAAAAAACGGCGGAAAAAAAATTGATCTTTATCTTACAGAGCGGGGAAGCAGTTTTGGCTACAATGCACTCGTGGTAGACATGACCTCTTTTCAAACCATGCAAAAATTTGGTGTGCAAACCATTTACGATGCAACTCATTCTATTCAAATTCCAGGCGGCGGAGCAGGTGGAAAATCAACTGGTGGCAAGCGTGAATATTTAGAAGTGCTCGCTCGTTCTGCTTTTGCGGCAGGAGCGGATGCACTATTTATGGAGTGTCATCCACGCCCAGAGTTGGCAAAGAGTGATGGCCCGAATGCTTTTTATCTTGAGCATGTTGGAACATTTGTTCGTCAAATTTTAGAGTTCAGAAGATTAGCTCAGAGTTTTCCTAAATTATTACCTGAGGCAAATCGATGAGTTCAAAATTATTTACCGCCGAAGAATTTGAAACAAAGATTAAAAAAATTAAACTACTTCTACTCGATGTAGATGGAATTTTAACCGATGCGACCACCTTTTATGTAGAGGGTAGCGGTTTTACTCGAGTTTTTAATATGTATGACGGTTATGGAATTAAGCTTCTACTGAGAGCAGGTTTCCCCGTGGGTATTATTAGTGGGGGACAGGCAAAAGATCTTCAAGAGCGAATTAAAATTTTAGGAATAGAGCACTTTGTTCTTGGAAGTGAAGATAAGATAAGTTCGATGAAAACAATTTCAGAAAAACTATCCATTCCTTTTGAAAATATTGCTTATATGGGCGATGAGCTTTTTGATTTGCCAGCACTAAAAGCGGCTGGCATATCCATTACCGTTCCCGGTGCAGTGGAAGAAGTAAAAAACCAAGTGAACTGGATTACCAAAAAATCGGGTGGCGATGGAGCTGTTCGGGAAATTATAGATGCGATTCGCAAATCTCAGAACCTTACTCACTAGCATTGGATTAATATTAACTTTAGGCGCGTGTTTTGGATCTCCGCAAGGATGTGCTCCAAAATTTAAAGATCTAAAAACCCAATTTCCGCACGTGATTTACCATGGGCCAAAGCAACCTTTTGAAGTTGAAATTGTAAAAAATCAGCTTTCAAATTGGACCTCTATTAACCAAATTTCAAAACCTGCACAGATGGCAATCCTCATTTCGGAAGATTGGGCTTTTTATTCTCATCCTGGATATGATGAAAAACAGATCAGAGAAGCGATTGAAGAAAGTATTGAATCTGGAAAGTTAAAGCGTGGTGCAAGTACCATCACTCAACAGGTTGTAAAAAATGTATACCTTTCTCAAGAAAAAAGTTTAATTCGCAAAGCTCGTGAGCTTTGGCTCGCAACAAAAATAGAAAAAGTTTTAGGAAAAAAAAGAATATTAGAAATTTACTTAAATATAGCTGAATGGGGTGAGGGTATTTTTGGAATCTCTCAGGCAGCTCAATTTTATTTTCAGAAGTCACCATCTCAACTTACAGCAAAAGAGGGTGCTTTTTTGGCCATGCTTTTGCCTTCACCTAAAAAGTACTCCATTTCCTATCGGAAAAAAGAACTAACGAAGTATGCAAAAAAAACAGTTCATTCAATTTTAAATAAATTAGTGAGTGCCAATGTGTTGACATCAGAGCAGAGAGATGAAGAATGGAAAAAACCATTTGTTTTTGAAACCGATCAAAGTGCACTAAGTGAGGTTGGCGCCACATCCTTAGAAAACGATGCATCAGATGAAGAAGAAGATTTGCCCTCTGAATAATACTTTGTCATAATTAATCAATGAATCCGAAGCTCAAAAAAATTTCCAAATTGGCAGTTTTCGTCTCCCTCATGCTTATGGTGTTTGTTGGTGGATGGTATTTTGGAATTCGTGGAAATTCAAAACACTCATTAGTGTACTCAAAGTTTTTAAATCCATATTTAGCTAAGGAAGCACTTCAACAAAAGTTAGCACTCTGTGATCTCAAAGAGGTATGTGCGTTCAGACAAAATGAAGTCAATATTGCAGATTATAATGAGCCAGTTATATTAGATTTTGCTTTTGATCCAGCAATTCAAACTGCCTCTGAAGAATTATTAGAACGATACAAACCTGATCTTGGAGTGATGGTAGCAATGGATGCTTCTACTGGAAGAATTCTAGCTATGGCTTCTCAAAATAGATCATTCCCCAATATTGCCGGCAATCCTGTATTAGACATTACCTATCCATCTGCTTCTGTTTTTAAGGTGATTACAGCCGCAGCAGCTCTGGAGAAAGATAAACAACCTAACTCTCAAATTGCTTACGCGGGCAGAAATCACACACTTTATAAATCTCAAATGAAAGAAAAAGTTTCAGGTTGGAAACGAGCTGCAACTTTGAAAGAGGCATTCGCAAAATCAATCAATACTGTATTTGGAAGAATTGGTGTTTTTTCAATTGGTAAAGAGCCTATGCAATCACTTTCTAAGCGTTTTTGGTTTAACGAAAAAATTCCTAGCGAATTTCCTGTTGTGAATTCTAAATCAGCAAATCCAAGCAATGATTTTGAATTGGCTGAAATGGCTTCAGGATACACTCAAGAAAATGCGATGACTGTTCTGCATGGAGCTATGATTGGCGCAGCCATTGCCAATGATGGACAAATGATGGAGCCATACTTTTTGAATGCAGCATATTTGAAGTCTGGAAAAACAATCTATCGTTCAGAGCCTCAAGTATTAGCAAGAGTGATTTCTCCAGAAACCGCATTTGAATTACGTACGCTCATGCAGGAAACAGTAGCAAAGGGTACCTCTAGAAAAAGTTTTAATGGATTTTTTAAGGGTCAGTTTAAAGAGCTTCAGGTTGGTGGAAAAACAGGCTCTCTCACTGATAAGGCTTTGAAGGCTAAAGTAGATTGGTTTGTTGGGTTTGCACAATCGCACGGAAGAAAAATCTCTGTTTCTGTACTAACTGTGAATAAGAAGTTTTGGACCGTTAAATCCTCTTATCTCGCTAGGAAAACAATTGAGACTGCTTTTTCAGTTAAAAAAGTAGCTCTAAAATAAACTAATAGTTCATAGTCATTAGCACCCTAACCTATTGTAATTTAAGTATCTTTAGGTTTAGCTTGAAATCCATACTTTTTTGTCGTATTTTAAATCCTTAGGAAATTCGATGATTTACCTCGATAACCATTCTACTACGCGTGTTGATCCAATTGTTTTTGAAGCGATGAAACCATACTTTTTGGAAAAGTATGGAAATGCCTCCCATGGTGTTCATCGATTTAATTGGGAAGCTGAATCTGCGGTTGAAAATGCACGTTCTCAATTAGCTCAACTGATTGGAGCGCACGAGAAAGAAATCGTATTTACCAGTGGGGCTACCGAGAGCAATCATTTTGCATTATTAGGACTCATCCCATTTTTACAAACCAATCAAAGAAAAAAAATTCTTTCTACTGAAATTGAACATGCTTCCTTATTGGGTGCGCTTGAGCAAATGCAAGCGAGAGGATTTGTTGTTGAATGGATTAAAACTCATTCCGACGGAAGATTAGATCTCTTGGATCTTCAGAGTAAACTTAATGAAAATGTAGCCTTAGTTTCCATTGCTTATGCAAATCATGAAATTGGAACGATACAAGATATTAAAGCAATTTCAAAATTAACGCACGAATCTGGTGCAATTTTTCACACGGATGCTGTTCAAGCAATTGGAAAAGTGAAAGTGAATGTGCAAGAAGATGGCATTGATTTACTCACGATGAGTGCACATAAAATTCATGGACCAAAAGGGATTGGAGCACTTTATGTGCGTCGTAAAAATCCGCGTGTAGAATTAGATTCTCTATTTTGGGGAGGCAATCAAGAGCGCGGAATGAGAGCGGGTACCCCAAACACTCCTGCAATTGTAGGCTTTGGAAAAGCGGCTGAATTGATGGGTAAAAATTTAGAACATGAATCCTCTCTTATTGCGGAACTGCGAGATCATCTTTGGAGTGAGCTATCTAATATTAGCGGAATCATTCGTAACGGCTCAGTTGCGCATGCACTGAGTAATAATTTAAATGTAAGCATTCCCGGTGTTGATGGAGCTGCAATGTTTGGGGCATTTAAAAATATAGCCGTTTCTAACGCTTCTGCTTGCATCAGTGGAGTACAGGATTATTCGCAGGTTTTAACGATTTTGGGTGTAGAGAGTGAAATGGCCAGGGCAACTCTACGATTTGGATTGAGTCGTTTTAATACAAGAGAAGAAATAAACTCTGCTGCAAATGAAGTGATTTCAGTGGTAAAATTATTAAGAGAGATGGAGAAGTTATATGATCATGCTGACAGATAAAGCAGTTAAAGAGATCAAGCGATTACAAGAAGGTGATGTGGCAACTTTAGGTAAGCCACTTCGTGTTCAAGTGATTGGCGGTGGCTGTTCCGGAATGAGTTACAAACTTGGTTTTGATAATGAAAACGCAAGTGAACTAGATAAAACCTTCGAAAAAGACGGTGTAAGTTTGATCATTGATAACAAATCATTTTTATTTCTCACTGGAACTGAACTTGATTTTTCAGATGGTTTAAACGGTAAGGGATTTGTTTTTAATAACCCAAATGCGAAAAGAACTTGCGGATGTGGCTCAAGTTTTAGTACCTAAGAAGTATGGCAAAAGTAAAATTTCTACCCAGTGGTTTTGAATGTGAAGTAAAAACAGGTGAATCAATACTTGATATCGCTTTGGCTAATGGAGTTCCGATTCAACATGCTTGCGGTGGGTTTTGTGCGTGCACCACCTGTCATTGTGAAGTTGTAGAAGGGTTATCAAATCTTGAAGCTCCAGATAGTGATGAGTTGGAACGTTTAAGTGTTCTGGAGAATCGCACTCAAAATTCACGTCTTGGATGCCAATCTAAAGTTAAAGGCGATGTCGTTATTCGGGTTGTAAATCAAGAATAGCTACTGCTGGATTAATTTTTCTGCTTCATTTACCAATACACTTACGCCCAAAGCATTCCAGTGAGTGTCGTCGGTATGATGAAGTAATGAATGGTTTTTTTCATATTCCTGTTTAAAGATTTTTAAAAGATCCACATAATTAAATTCAACTACACCTGATTTAAGAGAGTTCCTAAAGTGAGAACCAAAGTTTTTTGATTCATTTGGGTAAATTGACTCTTTGTTGGGAACAAACGTCACCATTAGTTTAGCGCCATTTTTTTCAAGTGATTCTGAAAATTTATCTAAAATTTTTATTAATTGAATAATTTCTAGTTCAGATAGATTTTCAACACTCTCTGTATCTCCAAAATAAAGTAACTGTGGATTGGGTGATTTTTGAATTTCATCAGGTAGTTTAAAAGAGCGTTCAATGGCGGATAAAATTCCGTGTGCAGATCGATAGTTCCAATAAAAATTTTTTCTAAAATGAATCCATTTTATATAAAGAGGATAATTTGAGTAAAAGTGAAAATCAGAATTTCCACGAGCACCAAAAGTGTTTAATTCGTTAATAGTATTAGCCATCCGCTCAGCGATCACTAAAATAACCCAATTAGGATGAAGCTTATTGCTATAGATGAAATTTGCTTGATCACCAATTTTTCCACCAGCAAAAGACTTGGTACATTGACCTGTTTTATTGAAGAGTTGTTCTGAAAAAGTTTCTGATTGGGTGAGTGATGTTCCAATAGCCATACTATCGCCAATGATCACAATTTTAGGATCCCTACAAAGATCGCTTTTATTTCTGTAGCCATATTGATCTGTATTCCAAATCGTTTTTTTTGAAACTGCATTAGAAGTGTAGGGTGCTAAATCGCCAACTTCGGTCATAGAAAGAGTTTGATTCGGATAAAAAGGACCCTTGAAAAAAAGGCTTGATTTAGGAGTGATTAGAGCTTCCCAAGTGCGAAATGTGTATTGATTAAATGCAAGGGAAGACTGCCAAACCCACCATAAAATTAATGGTATTGAGATTAAGAGTAATTTAGAAAAAATGATTTTATAATTTTTTTTATTCATTTTTCCCTTAAAATTGAAAGTATATAAATTGATTACCTGTGAACTGTGCGGCGAAAAGAAAAATGATAGCTACAGTCCAATAAATAGTCCATCTTGGTATCCAAAATAACGATCTGACCCATTCGTGTATATTCTTTTTAGAGTCTAAAAACTCAAACATCACCAAGAAAAAGATTAATATTAATGCTTCAATCATTTGATATTTTTTAATCAAATCAAATCCTAGGTATGGGGATCGAAAAACTGAACTAAATATTCCTAAAGCATCATCCATGCTGTTAGCTCTAAAGAACACCCAAGTGGTTGAAACTAAGATCAGTACATAAAATCTACTCAATACCTTTGGCCAGTGGTCAAATTTCATATTCTTCAAAATGGATAATTCTAAAATTAAAAATAAACCGTGAAGAGCGCCCCAGCTCAAAAATGTCCAATTTGCTCCATGCCAAAATCCACTCAAAATAAAAACAAGCATGAGGTTAAAGAAGGTTCTTGATCTAGATGTTCGATTCCCTCCAAGTGGAATATAGAGATAATCTCTGAACCAAGTGGATAGAGAGATATGCCAACGTCTCCAAAAATCAGACATAGAGTTGGCAAAATAAGGTTTATTAAAATTTATCATTAATTCAATTCCCAGAATTTTACTAATTCCCCTGGCGATATCTGAATATCCAGAAAAATCACAATAAATTTGAAAAGTAAAAGCAATGACCCCAGATAAGGTTGGGACCAAGCCAAAGCTCAATGGGTGACTAAAAATTGTATTTGCCAAAGGTGCAAGAGAATCGGCAATTACCGATTTTTTGAATAAACCTTGAGTGACTAAATAGAGTCCTGCTACACAACGTTCATAATCAAATGGATGAAATTGGTGTAATTGAGGGAAGATATTTTGAGGGCGCTCAATGGGGCCAGCCACTAATTGCGGGAAATATAAAACATATACGGAGTAATGTAGGATGCTTTTTTCAGCTGGAAATCTTTTTTTGTAAACTTCAAAAACATACGACATGGATTGAAAGGTATGAAAGGAAAGGCCGATGGGGAGAATGATCTTCAATGCTGATATTGATAGATTCCAATGAAAAAATCCAATGATGTGATTGATGTTTTCAACCGTAAAATTATAATATTTAAAGAAGAATAGTATTGAAACATTTGCAACTAAGCTAAATGTTAAGAAGAGCTTTCTTTTTTTCTCATTAGTAGTGGTTTCAATTTTTTTCCCAGCATAAAAATCAATACCAATCACTAAAAACAAGATGAGTAAATATTGAGGAATAAAAAACCCATAGAAAAAACAGCTGGAGACTAAAAGTAAAATTAACCTTGATTTTTGTTTTGAGAGCCAGAAATACAGTAAACAAACGACAGGGAAAAACAATAAAAAGGAAAATGAATTAAAGAGCATTGATTGATCAGCTCCCGATGCTTGAACCCAGAGAGCTTTTAGGATCCAGTACATCCCGTAAGGCATCTCCTAAAAAATGAAACGCAAGCATCGTGATAAATAATGCTAAACCTGGAAAAAGCATCAAATGCGGATAGCTTTGAATTCCTCGAAAACCTTCATTCGCGAGTGTTCCCCAACTTGAGTAGGGTGGCTGAAGACCAAGACCCACAAAGGATAAAAAACTTTCAGTAAGAATATTATTTGGAATTTGAAATGTAAGAGAAACAATCATGGGTCCCATGAGATTTGGTAAAATGTGTTTAAAGATGATCTTAGTGTGAGTGAGTCCGATGGCCCGGCCCGCTTCCACATAAGGTTGTTCTCTTGCTTGCATCACTAGCGCACGAACTAACCGTGCCTGAGTGACCCAAGTAGTAGCACCAATGGCCAAAAATATTCCTAAAAAACCGCGTCCAAAAAGAAGTGTAAATAAAATTGCGAGTAGCAACATCGGTAAAATATAAAATATATCAACAATCGACATTAGGATTTTATCCCATTTTCCACCGTAGTATCCTGCAATGGCTCCCGTTACCGTTCCCATCACCAGTGCAAAAATGGCAGTACAAAATCCCACGGCTAATGATAATCGGGCACCATACAAAATCCTGCTATAGAGATCGCGACCAAGCACATCGGTTCCCATGATGAAGCCCTTAATGGGTGGACTCAGGTTCGGTCCAACTGAAACTGCATCATAATCAAAGGGTGCAAAAAATGGAGCACCGATTGCGAAAATGCATAGAATACCCAAAATTAAGATACTGAAAATAAATCGTTTATTTTTAAGTAATTTTGAATTCAGCATAAAATTAATTTTTTGCCTCACTCTTGATTCTAGGATCAATCCAGCTATATGCAAGATCAACGAGTAAGTTACAAATAATGAGGATAATCCCGAACATGAGGGTCATGCCCATCACGAGAGGATAATCTCTGTTAACCACAGAAGTGATGAAGTATTGTCCAAGACCAGGAATTTGAAATACAGTTTCAACCACATAACTACCAGTGATGAGAGAGGCTGCAATTGGCCCAAGTAAGGTAATGACTGGAATTAATGCATTTTTGAGTGCGTGCTTAAATAAAACTGTAGAGTCACTGAGCCCTTTACTGTAGGCGGTTCGAATGTAATCGGAGTGAAGGATTTCAAGTAAAGTGGTTCTGGTCATGCGGGCAATGATTGCTAAAGGTCTCATGGAGAGTGTGATTACAGGTAGGACCATTGAGGCTTTATCTTCCCAAAGTGCGGGGGGAAGTAGATTCCAGTAATTTGAAAAAAGTAAAACAAGTAGAGTAGCAATTAAATAAGAGGGAAGAGTAATTCCGGCGATGGCAATGAACATGGATGAAAAATCCCAAATAGTACCGCGTTTCCATGCAGATAAAACACCGAGTGATAATCCAAGCGAAAGAGAAATCAGTAGCGCAAGTGCTCCAAGTTGAAGTGAAGGTTTTACCGCATCTGAAATAATTTCGCTAACGGGTGTTCCGATGTAATGAAAAGATTCGCGTAGGTCTCCATGAGCAGCGTCATTGGCCCATGAAAAAAACTGTTTATACAAAGGCTTATCTAATCCATATTTTGCATTAATATTCGCTTGGATTTCTGCAGGCCATACTTTTTCTTCATCAAAGGGGCCGCCGGGAGCTAGGCGCAAAAGAAAAAAAGTAGCTGTGGCTAAAAAAGTTAAAGTTACTAGAGATTGAATGAGGCGCTTTAGTATAAATTGTATCATTCTTCACCTTCCTCAAATGAAGAATGTGGATAACGGATCCAACCCGATGAAACCGGAAATCCCTTAGGTGGAGGAACGCATTCATTTTGATCAAAAAGTAATATGGTATACGCACATAAAAATGCATCAAAAGCGTTTAAATTTTGAGTGAGCTTTTTCATGTCACGATCGTAAATAAAAATATCATGTAAATCACACATTTTTTCCAAAATAACTTGGCGTGCTTCAGCCCCTTCTTCCATTTTACGATAATTTTGAAGATGCTTAACCGATGTTTTAAGCGTGGGCATGAGAAGGGCTACGGTTAATTTGGGTAACACTTCATGCATTTCAAATTGGTGTAGATGGCGCTGTAAATATTGCATGCGCGCAGTGAGTGGCGCTTTGTTGCCGCCTAAGGTTTCATCCACTTCAAAGCGAATTTTTTCAGGAAGTTTAGAAATCACTTCATGTTTAAGCCATAGTTCAATCGGGCGTTGGGTGTAAGGAGTAAAAAAGTTTTTTAATTTAGCTACCTTTTTTGAGACCGGTTTTTTCAATAGCGGCATCGTTCGCATCCACTTTACTTCTGGAGAACTACAGCCATCAGAAGCACAGCTTTTTTTGGTACAATTAAAACAAGGGGGAAGAGTGAGTGGAACATTCACACCGATCTTTAGATCTGGATGGTTATTCGCGTGATCCAGTAATGTTTCAATGAGTACTTCATCAGAATCCTTGGTTGCATCCGCTCCAATGCCAGTGTGAACATCCAATAGAAAAACTTTTTCTTCTTTAGGATAATACTCGAGAGTCGCTAAAGTGGTTTTTGAGTTCTTTGCACCAGAAAGCTCTAATCCTAAATAACGTTTTTGATGCTTGGAACTTTTAGCACTCACTTGATGGTTAATCCATGAGGTACAGCCTCAAAAGGAAGTGATTGAATTTCTGATGATTCTAAAACTGCTTTTTTGACTGCGTCTTTGAGTTGATCATTTTTTTCTGGCAATAAGATGAAGAAACAACCGCCACCGCCAGCACCACAAACTTTAAAGGCTACATCGCAAACATTTTTAGCTCGAAGATGGGCTTGATCCATATCTTCAGTGCTAATTCCTGGAGCGAGCGTTTTTCTGGTTTCCCATTCTTTTTGAACGGATTTCACTACAGCTTGAAAATCTTGCTTTAATAAAGCCTGTTCTAAATCGCGAGTGGCTTCACAGATGGCTTTAAATTTTTGCTCAACTTCAGGATTTTTATCAATAAGACCTTTAAATAGCTGCCAATTGTTAATTCCTGAGTTACGTGATTTTCCAGAGTAAAATAGTAAAGTTCGTGCCTCTAATTCTTTAAGAGTGGAGAGTGGGAATGAAGAGCGTTCATTTTTTGCAATTTTCCAACTGAGTAATTGTAGGCCGCCAAAGGCTGCTCCGTAATAGTCTTGTAATCCTGCTGGTCCGTAAAGTACTTGGCTTTCTACATCACGAACAAGAGAAATTAAAAATTCACCATCTTTATCCAGATCGAGTTGTTCGCGTGGATGAGTCCACTTCCAAAGTGCTCCGATGATTGAAATCGCGAGAGCAGAAGAGCCACCTAAGCCAGCACCCGACGGGCTTTTTGCTTCCGTTTTTAAGGAAAATGTTAAGGATTGAGGATTAGGATGTTGTTTAGCGAAGTAACGAAGCAATCGAACCAGAAGAGTGAGTTCTGGAATAGCCTCGTAAGTGTCATCTAATATTTGTGCCCAAGTAAAAGTATTTGATTTTTTTTGATCCAGGGATTCGAGTTGAACCTGTGGATTAGATGAAGGTTGGGCTTCGATGATTGTTTTTGCAAATAAACTAATTCCGAAATTAATCGTTTTAGGTTGTTTGAGTAATAAATACAGAGGCCAAATATCTACAGTTCCACCTGCAAGGTCTACGCGAACAGGTGCTATGGATTCTATCGTTACTTTTTCTGTGCTCATGTTAACTAGTCTAGCGTACCGATGTACGGAAGTCCGCGATAATGTTCAGCATAATCTAGCCCATAGCCAACTACGAATCGATTTGGAATTTCAAACCCAACGTAATCAATCGTCAAGTTTTTGGCTTTTAAAGCTACTTTTTTAAAAAGTAATGAAGCAGTTTTAATTTTTTTAGGTTTACGTGCGTTTAGATACTCTAAAACAAAACTCAGGGTTAATCCTGTATCGACTATATCTTCAACAAGGACCACATTTTTATCATTAAGGGGTGCAGTGAGATCAAGAGTTACTTTCACTTCACCAGAAGAGTGGGTTTGATCCCCATAACTAGAAACACCCAAAAATTCAATTCGGGTTGGCATGGTGAGTTCACGAGATAGATCTGCAAGAAAAACAAAACTTCCCTTTAAGGTGCCAATAAGTGTGATTTCTTCATCACCAAACTCCTTAGTGATTTGAGCAGCAATCTCTTTTACTTTTGCTTTGATCTCAGCTTCTGACAAAAAAACCGGAATATTTTTATTATACGAAGGCATTGTTCATGATCTCCCCGAATCCACCGCCACCTGGCACGATGTAATCTTGATTGTTTAATCCGCGTTCTTCATTCCAAAAAGTTCCAGGAATGGATTTTAAAACCTTTTCGTTTGATAATCCTCGATCTAAGCGAATGGCATAGATGATGAGATCAGGATGAGTTTGGGTCACCCTCTTTAAATATTCAGGAGTCACAATGCAATGTATGGCGATGTATTTTTTTGCATTTCCATATTGCTGGTACAAATTTACGGTTTCAATCACCGTTCCACCGGTTGCACCCATGGGATCGGGGATGAGTACGATTGCATCGTTGATCTTACCACCAATTTTATGTCCAGACACTTCGCTGCCAAGAACTTTATCGTTTGCGCCTGTTTTGCGTGCAATGCTGATGTGATCTTGGCGAACCAATGTTGGGTTCATGAAGTAATTTAAAGACTGATAACAAATGTGAGAGGGGTAAGTTCCCGCACGCGCTAAATTCACGCAGGCGACTGGTGTTTCGGGATCAATCACAGGACTTTCAAAATAACCCTCTGGATGAGAGGTGCTCATTCTTGAGGCGGTGATCACTTTTTTTTGTGGAAACTCCTGATTCACTACAATTTGTAATAGAGAAGAATAAATGGTTTGCACTAATTCATTGATTACCGGTTGATGAGTGTCCACCGAGCAAAGACGTGCTAAATGGGAGTGCAGTAATGGATTGGAGAGCAGGTGCACATTCTTTCCATAAGCATGCTTTTGTTCTGATAGTTGATATTTAATTTGATCGTATTGAGAATCGATCATTATCTTACCTTATTAAAAAGCCCTGCTTGAGCAGTGATAATCGTTTCAGGTTCATGGCAAAAACGACAGCGAGCCTCGTAATAATCATGAGCACCAACCAGGACTTGTTCTTCTGTGTTTTCTTTACTCGGCTCTTGCTGCTCAGGAACTAAACGTTGAGAGCGCGTAGCTGGTGCACCACATACCATACAAACAGCGGAAAGCTTTGTTACGCTTTCAGCAACCGCTAATAGCTTAGGCATTGGGCCGAAGGGTTGCCCTTTAAAATCCATATCTAGTCCAGCGCAGATTACGCGAGTTCCACGGTAAGCAAGTTTTTGAGCAACTTCCACAATTGCATCATCAAAAAATTGAGCTTCATCAATTCCAACAATGCGGGTATTGTCATCCACTTTTTCTAAAATCTCTTTTGCATTTTTTACGGGGATGGAAAGAATTTTATTCGCATCATGACTTTGAACATGGTCTACACTGTAGCGTTGATCGATTACGGGTTTGAAAACTTGAATTTTTAGCCGTCCGTATTGTGCTCTTTTTAATCGACGCATGAGTTCTTCGGTTTTTCCGCTGAACATGCTTCCACAAACGACCTCGATGCAACCTACTTGTTGTTGTTGAAATGCCATGAAATAGAGTTATCTTACGGGCCTAAACTTCGTCAAGGATGGGCTGGTTTTACGCATAGAGTTATCTTAACCGTATTGCATACTGTTGAATTCAAGGGGTAAGCTTGAGTGATATGAAAGTACTTATTTTGAGCCTTGCATTATTCATTTCGCAAATGAACTCTTCGAATGCTTATTTGATGATTAGTCCCTCTTCGATTCCATTTGGAAGTGTGAAGATGGGTACCCAATCTAGTCAGATGTTTTACATCAATAACTTCGGAAATGATGATGAGTTAATTTATGGATGTAATGTATTCGGAGCATTCCAATGTCAGCTTAATTGTTTGGGAGTTCTTCGTCATGGGGGCGGTTGCAGTGGTGTCGTTTATTTTATGCCCAGGGATGATCGTTACGAAAGCGATACTGCAAATATTCAAACCAATCGAGGATCTTATTCATTATTTTTACAAGGCCAGGGAGTTAAATAAAAATGAATAAAAATAAAATCATTGGATCGATACTCATTATTTTACTGCTGATTACTTTTGTGTTTCGAGGAAAATTATTTCGCTCTAAGGAGTTAAAGCAAAATCCAGATCTTATTTCTGAACTTGATAAATTACATGATTCTAAACTCTCCAAAGATCCAAGCGTAGTTTCCATGGCTTTGGTTCGTTTAACCAATAAACAAGTACCTGAAGGTAAAAGTGAAGCAATCAAGCTTATTAATAGTGAAAACCCACTGATTCGCGCGGGAGCCGGACGTGCCCTTTTGTTGTTTTCAATTCGTGATCCAGAGGTATCAAAGGCAATAGAAACTTTATTGGAAGATAAAGAACAATCGGTAAGAGTCGCAATTTTAGAAAGTATGTTAAATCGATTCGATGAAGAACGGAGTGCGTTGATTTCTAAGTTTTTAACTCGACCCAATCTTTCAATCGATGAACAGCTCCTTGCTCATTATGCACTCTATGCAATTAGCCGTGTGGAAGCTGAAAGAAGTAAACATTTTGATTTTATCTTTAAACAGGCTGAAAATGAGTCCGGTTCCGGTCAAACGCGTGCTATGGGATTACTCATTCGCATGAGTGGCAATCCAAAAGCAAAAGAGTTGTTAAAAAAAGAGTTAAGATTTGCAGCGTCTATTCAAGATCCAAAAAAATTACCATTAGTTCGAGCTCGTATTTGGCCATCTATTTATCGTTTTTTAAGTCAAACGGATGCAGAATTTGTGAGATCAAACTTTAAGACATTCGCTCATCATCCAGATTTATCTTTGCAAATTTCTGCGCTCAGTACAATTCGCCCACTTTGTCCAAAAGATCGATGGAACGTTTTGAAAGAGATGCGTTTTAATCCACAAACTCATACCGGCACCATTCAGGCGTGGTTAACTGCGGTTGATCAATTGGGTGGGAAGAATGCTGCACCAATGATTCAAGCTCACTTTAACTTAAAAGAGACTGTGCAAAATCAACAAACTAAGCGCGTGGCTGATCTTTTTAAAAAGTACTCTACAGTCAATACCGCAGACTCATGTGAAAAGAAAAACTAAGCTTTTTCTATACGTGGAAATAATACGGGTGGATCGCTGAGTGTATAGTTTTTTGCACTAGAATCAAAAACACCAATGTTTTTTCCAATTGAACCCAAAGCTTTTGCAACGGTATCAGGAATGAAAGGCGCTAAAAGTTGGGTAACTACATCAATGCCGTATAGTCCATTATACATCACTTCTAAAAACTTCTGGCGTGATTCTGGCTGATCATCTTTGAGTGACCATGGCGCCTGATCATTGATGTATCCATTCACTGCATTCACTTCAATCCAAATGCGATCGAGTGCGCGGTGATGTTCACGTTTTTCCATGGATTCTTTTACATCTGCAATGAAAGAATCAAAATTGAAAGCAAGTTTGTAATTATTATTTTTATAGTCGTCACCCACTCTTTTGCGCGCAAGTTTTACTACACGCATGAGTAGATTTCCATAATCATTACCTAATTCTGATTGATGACGTTTTAAAAGATCTTCCATCACAAACGCACCATTTCCATTAGATGGAATGGCGCGAAGAATGTAATAACGAAATGAATCCACAGGAACTACGGCAACGGCATCAAATGGATCTACTCCGTTGTTGAGTGATTTAGACATCTTCTTTCCATCGGCTGCGAGCACCATTCCGTGAACGTAAACTTGTTGCGGAAGTGGAATGCCTGCAGAGTGAAGCATCATTGGCCAAATTACTGAGTGGAACCATAAAATATCGCGTCCAATCACATGCATGTTGTTGGGCCAAAATCCACGAGGCTCACTCACCGTGTAGTAGTTGATAAGAGCATCAAACCAGGTGTAAATGACATAATCAGGTTTTCCAGGAACAGGAATTCCCCAGCCCTTATTAGGGCGGGTGATTGATAAATCGCGCATGGGTTCACTCTCTAAACGGGCAAGAATTTCTTTTTTAGAAAGATCAGGAGCAACAAAATTTGCATTACTTTTAATGTGATCAATAATCCAAGATTGATACTGACTAGTTTTGAAAAAGTATCCTTCCTCTTTTACTAAATCCAGAGGCGTGTGATGTTCAGGGCATTTGCCATCGGGAGACTGTAAATCTGTGTAATAAGCTTCGCAGTTTAAGCAATACTTACCCTCATAGCTGCTGAAATAGATATCACCCTTGGCTTCTAGTTTTTTCCAAAATTCTTGCACCGCTGAAACATGGCGAGGTTCAGTGGTTCTAATGAAATCATCGAAAGAAATATTAAACTTTGAACAAAGTTCTTTAAAGCGAACTACATTCTCATCTACAAAAGCTTTAGTGTCTTTGCCTAATGATTCAGCAGTTTTCACTAGTTTTTGTCCATTCTCATCTGTGCCGGTAAGAAAAAAAACATCAAATCCCATTAATCGATACCATCTAGCGTAAGTATCGGTGATTACTTTTTCGTATGCATGGCCCAGATGAGGTGAACCATTGGGATAATCGATTGCTGTAGTAATGCTAAATTTAGGTTTCGACATAAAGTTCCTATACTAAGATTAATGAAAAAGGGTGGTAACTAATCCTGCAAAAATGGCCACAATCACTCCAATAAAACATGAAGCAACCATGATGGTTACAAACGTTGGTAAGAAAACTACAGCTAAACCTCGAAGACGAGAGATTTGAAAACGCTCTGAAAAACCAAGAGTTAAAATAGTAGTGTAGTAAATAAGCCCTAAAAATTTTCCGAATCCAAATGGTAAAAAACCAAGGATGGAGGAAATGATGCTCGCAGAAGATGCGATCGCGGTAATCTTAATCACATTAGTGATGGTGACCGCTCCTTTAGTGGGATTGCTTTTTGAAACAAGCAGAGTTGCACCCAACCAAAAAATAATACCATAAACAAAAAATGTGAATAATGAATGAAATGGATTGATGAGCATGCGAAGCCCTTCTAATCCCCAAGTTGGCATTAATGCATTCACGTTATCGCCTTGAGCCCAGATATCGGCAGGTAAATCTTTCCAAATAGGTAGGGAGTGAAGTTGGTTTTTAATTTTTAAAAAACCATCCATCAGTGATTCATGTTTTACGGCGCGTGTAATCCAGTCTAAAAATGCAGCAAACCATGAAACCACAAGACCAAACACTAAAGAATAATTAAAACTCATTTGATCAAAACGAGTTTTATAAAAAGAAACAGGCTCTGTGAGAACTTTCAAGGTATCTTGATAGAGTAATTTGAAAATTCCAAGGTTTGAATCAGGAGTAATTTTTATTTCGGAGCTGGGGTTTTGATTTTCCATTCGTTTTCCGTTTTGGGTAGAGCTTGCTTCATGGAATCTTCCATAAGGTATGCTTCATTGTTTTTTTCATTTAAATTACGAGAGTAAAGATTTCCTTTTGAGTCAGAGATTGAATAATAGAATTTTGTTGGATTCTTTTCATCTCCAATAGCAACTTTAAATAACTCTTTCCCTGCTGGAGGAGGGCTTACAAAATCCTTAATTCTGGTAACCGCAAATAGATCTATTAGTTTAGAGGCAATGGAAGGTTCCCAGTTTTTAGTTCCATCTTTAGCAATCCATTTCCCTTTTATGTAACTAAAATCAGGAGAAGCAGAATAGGAAGCGCCCTCAATTTTAATGAGGCTTGCTGTTACTTTTTCAGCCTCGGTTAATAAAATGGTATTCCTCAATTCAACTAAGTTCTTGTCGATATTACTTCTTAATATAGACTCCACTTCCACCAGTTCTTTTTGATCTGAGGATTGAGCATAGTAGTGTTTTTCAGCTGGAAGTTTTTCAGTTCCAATTTTTTTCGTAGGAGTGACTTTTTCAAAAATCACGAGGGAGTGTGTTTTATCACCAGCTTTGAGATCGTAAGTGATGATTGGCTTTAAGCCCTTGATCATCGATTGTTCTACAAATTCAATAGCTTTTGCATTAGCAATTCCTGAAAGAACGGTTTCAATGTGATCAAAATTAGCAGGAAAGCCATTAATCATCCAAAGTCCGGCGGTCTTGTTTCCGATCAGTTTTCCACCGTTTTTCTTCTCGGCAGTTACTTTTGCAGTAAAGCTCGTGATGACTTTACGGTCAAAGTTAAATAATGTTTTATCGCGAAAGCTGGTGAGGGATTTGCTGAAGTTAGAAGTTTTTGTTTGGTTTGAGATTAAAAAAATTAACTTGTCGTTAATTGTTCCATCTACAGCGGATGCAACAAATGTTTTATCCCCAATGGGATGATCTGCTCCGAACCAAGCGGTAAGGCGTTTACCTGGTTTGCCCTGTTCATCAGATGTGATCATCTCCACAAATTGTGTGTCTTTGTTTGTACGCTGATCGTCGCTTAATCCATACTCGCTCAGAAGTGATTTTCTTTTTTCTGGAGTCTCATCATTTAAATCTATCACTTCAGTAGCGATTGCGTTCGCAGCAGTACTTAAATAGTCTTTAACACTGCTAGGATCAGCTGAATAAAGCTCACCATTTGGACCTTGAGGATGAGAAATAACCCATTTACCAAGGCTGCCCTGAGAGCATTTTTTCTCGGCTAAACTTTCGCACTTCAATTCAATCAAGCCCTGGGTGCTTTTTATTTTGATGAGTGTAACTTGAGCTTCTTCACTAGGAAGTGCGATTGGTTTTTTGGAGAGAATATCAATCTTATCTTTTTTAGGCTTATGTGAATATTGAAGCCAATAAGAAAAAGTTCCCACCGTCAGTAAAGTAGCCGAAAGAATGAGTGGTGTTTTCCAATTAGGTTGTTTCATTTGTTCTCCCAGTTAGAGTTTTTTTCTTCTTACCCAAATCACAATCCCCAATGCTGCAATTAATAGAGGAACGATCACTACACTGATCCAAAAAATAATGATTCCTTCATTTTGAGAAAGTTCAATTTTTCCTGCTTCATCTTCTTTGCTGCGAATGGAGATGAGGTTTTCATCTTCTAGTGCCCAACTCACCGAGTTTAGATAAAAATCTAAATTTCCACCAAAACGTGAGTATTGATTGTTGATGAACTGGCTAGATCCAAAAACTACAATGCGAGTATCTCTCATTGCTTTTGAGTCTTTAGATTTTCCTGTTGAAGTTACAGCAGTGATAATTGGTCCTGCTGTATCCACTCCCGCATTGTATTGAACTGAACCTTTTGCGATCGAGTTCATATCCATTTCACCCCATGCTTTAGGAGTGGATTTAGCAAGCCAAGCTGTTTTTAAACCCGCAGGTGGCGGTGAGGTGAGATCCAGTGGACGAGCGAATGGAAAATAACATTGCTGCTTGAAATCTTTAGTAATCACTTGCTCAGGATTGAATTGTGCAATAATCGGAACCGATGCATCTACACCAAGTTGACGAGATACGGGATCAATAATGAGACCAGTTTTAACTTCTATTCCCCAAGCTTTCAGTAAATCACGAAGCTCTTTTGTTTGATCAGCTTGAGTGATGGTAGCTTCCATTGCAATGACCGCACGACCACCGTTATCCAAATAGTTAGATAACATTTTAATTTCATTTGGGAAGAGCGCTTTAGAAACTCCAGCCATGGAGATCACGCTACAATCAGAAGGAATGGTAGTTTCTTGAGAAAGAGTGAGTTCTTTCACTTCGTATGCTTGATCTTCAAATCCCTTTTTTACCCCTTGAATCCCATCTTGAGATGTATTCAGAATACTGTTTTCACCATGACCAATAATCATGCACACCATGGTGTTGCCCTCTTTGGTGAGCTTCATAATCGCATTGGTAATTTTTTCCTCAGAGATCTCTTCTACCTTCATGGTTTTACCCTTGTAGGTGAGAATAAGTGTTTCAGCTTTTTTAATTCCAGCTTGTTTAACACGCATTGGTTCTTTGTTTGGATCAATCAATTCAAATTTGAACTTGGTAGACAGTTTTTTATAGTTTTCAAAAACAGGTCTATAGCGTTCTTTTGAGCCAATATCAGCAAAAAAATCAGCTTTTAAATCATCTTTCAAACCCGCAAGGGTTTTCTTTGATTGATCTGAAAAAGTATGAATTTTGTTTTTAGTCAGATCTAGCTTTTGAGGGTATTGAGAAGAGAGAAAATTAAATACTCCCACTAATCCAATAATCAAAACGATGATGAAAATTGAATTGGCTCCAAATGCAAATGAGCGTTTGTTGAGTTCTTTATTTGGTGACGATTGATGATTAGACATTTTTTATGATCTCCAACGATATGAATCAAGTACACGATTTGTGAAAAAAAGACCGAGCCCGATAAATGAAAGATAAAATATCACATCAGTAGTATCGAGGATGCCTTGACTAAAGTTATTGTAATGTTGAATAAGCGATAAATAATCAAGTATATCACTGAATACTGGCCCAGTGGATTGAGAGGCCCAGTTAATCAGCCAGAAAAACAAACCTGCTGCGAAAGTAAGAGCGCCAGCAACGATTTGATTTTCAGTCATCGACGAAAAGAAAACTCCCGTGGATACATAACAACAAGAAAGTAAAAATGTTCCGAGATAACTGGTTAAGATTGGCCCAAAATCCGGATTGCCATAAATAAAGAGAATGGCTGGATAAAATAAAGTGAGTAAAAGCATCGTTCCAACCAGCATTGCTGCTGAAAGGAATTTTCCAACCACCATTTCACCCAGAGTGATCGGTGAGGTCATGAGAAGTTGAATGGTCTGCATTTTTCTTTCTTCAGCAAAAAGTCTCATGGTGATGAAAGGCACTAGAAATAGAAAGATCACATTCATATTTCCGTACAGCGGGCGAATGATTCCATCACTAATGCTGGTTCCCTTGCCGCCAAATTGTTTGAACTGCATAGACTGTAGATTGAAATGGCTGAGATTGAAAAAAAACATCCAGCCCATGATCAATAAAAATCCTGCTATCACAATGTAGGCGATGGGTGAGGTGAAATAAGTTTTGAAATCCTTTGTGGCGATGGTCCACATTTTTTTGAAACTAAACTTCATGATTGACCTCCAACATTTGTTTCTTGAGTGGTGAGTGAGAGAAACACTTCCTCTAAGCTCAATTTTTCAGATGAGAATTCTAGAACTCCCATTTTTTCATGTACCGCTACATCCACAATACGATCTCTGAGCTCTTCTTGATTGGGATTAATCTCAATGGATATTTTTCCATTTTCATTGGTAACCGATTTTACCCCTGAAATAGATTGAATCGCTTGAATGCCACTTGAGTTCGAATTTTTAACTTGAAGTTGATAAACAAGACCATGTTTCATTCTTGAAGTGAGGCGTTCAATATTATCTTGAGCCACAATCTTACCTTTGTTGATCACGATGATGCGTTGACAAGTGGCAGTGACTTCTGGGAGAATGTGAGAACTTAAAATAACGGTGTGTGCTCCACCTAATGATTTGATCAATTCACGAATTTCAATAATTTGAACCGGATCTAAACCAACGGTTGGTTCATCTAAAATGAGAACTTTTGGATCATGCACTAGTGCTTGAGCTAAACCAACTCGTTGGCGATACCCTTTTGAAAGGTTGCCTATGATTCTTTTGCGAACATGGGTGAGGCCTGTTTTTTCCAACGATAGATCAATAGCGGCCTTTAAGTTTGCTTTAGTAACATCATGGAGTTGCGCCGCAAACTTTAAGTAATCTTCCACCACCATATCGAAATATACGGGAGGATTTTCAGGAAGATATCCTACATTTCTTTTCACATCGATTGCTTGATCAAATACATCAAAGCCTGCAATTTTTGCGGTTCCGAAACTTGCCGGCATAAATCCGGTGAGAATTTTCATTGTGGTACTTTTCCCAGCACCGTTTGGCCCAAGAAATCCTACAATTTCCCCTTTATTAACCGTAAAAGTAAGATCTTCAATTGCCGTTCTTTGGCCATAGATTTTGGTGAGTCCTGATACTTCAATCATCGAGGTTGCTCCTTTCTAAAAATCATTTAAAAATTGGATGTTGATGAGTTCCTATTATTGCCTCAAAGAGTTAAAAGTCAAGGGTTCTCGGCACTTATGCGGTGCAAGAGTCTTGCGTGAGCGTTGGGATTGTGTCAGCCTAAATTACGGAGAAATTATGAAATCTATACTTTTGTTTTTATTTGCAACCACGAGTGTTTTTGCTGCGTCCCCTTATTCTAAAAATGCAGGTGATGTGTATGCCAAATTACCTGCTGCGAAAAAAGGCGGCACTGTTTTTACTCGATTATTGGGTAATCCGAAGGCGTTAAATCCCTTGCTCAGTGAAGATGTAGATTCAACCAATGTAGATCGTTATATTTTTGCCCGCCTTCTCGATCAAGATCGTGAAACTGGAGATTATTTTCCCATGATTGCTGAGAAGCTTGATGTTTCTAAAGATCATAAGGAAATGACTTTTACTCTACGTAAAACTGCTACATGGCAAGATGGATCGCCCATTACAGTGGATGATATTGAATTTACTTATCAAAAAATGTGGGATCAAAAAGTAGAGGCCGCTCCATTAAGGGCTTTCATGGGAGAATTTAAATTTGAAAAAATTGACCAGTACATCTTTAAACTTTCAGTGGCGACACCAAATGTAAACACACTTCCAAATTTAATTGATAATTTCATTCCAATTCAGAAAAAACAATACGTTGGTGTTGTTGATTTTAATAAGGCGAAAGCAATCATCGATCCTATTGGAAGTGGACCCTATAAATTAAAATCTTATTCTAGAGATCAAAAAGTAGAATTAGAAAGAGTAAAAGGTTGGTGGGGAGAATCACTTCCTCAGTACAAAAATTTGAATAATTTTGATGCTATTGTGTATCGAATTATCCCGGACACAGCTCTGGCTTACGAGAAATTCATGAAAGGCGAAATTGATAATATCGAAATGAATGCAGAGATGTTTGGCACTCGCGTAAAGGGTTCAGATAAAGATAAATTTGGAAATGATTCTGAATCTGGAAAAGAAATCTGGGCTAAACACTTTCGCACTCAAGCCCCAGCGCAATGGACCTACATCGGCTGGAATTCAAAACGCCCGGTTTTTACGAGTAAAAAAACTCGTCAAGCACTTGCTCAATTAATTGATTACGATCAAATTTCTGAAAAAGTTTATCATAATGAAGGTATTCGATGCATTTCTCCATTTGGTAGCGGAACGCCAAATACAGCTCCTGATCAAAAATCAAAAGCTTTCAATCTAAATCCTAAAAAAGCTTTGGAACTATTAAAAGCGGATGGTTGGGCAGATTCCGATGGTGATAGTGTTTTAGATAAAATGGTAGACGGTAAAAAAGTAAAATTCGAATTCACACTTCGCTATAATTCCGAAAATCCAATGCGTTCCAAAGTTGCTCAAATGGTGAAAGAGCAATTCAAAAAAGCAGGTATCATCGTCAATGTTCAAGCGATGGAATGGAATGCGTATGTGGCAGAAATTGATAACCGTAATTTTGATGCGATTGTGATGGGTTGGGGTAAAGGAAGTTTATACCCGGATGCAAATCAAATCTGGAGCTCAAAATCATATGAAAACAAAGGTTCAAATAGCACTGCTTACAACAATCCAAAAGTAGATGCCTTGATTGCTGATTCATTAAAAGAATTAGATGTTAAAAAACGATTTAAGATTATGCAGCAAATGGGCTCCCTCATTTATGATGATCAGCCTTATGCATTCATCGTTGAAATTCCAGGTTTCATTATGGGTTCTCATGCAAAGATTAAGGCAAAAAAATGGGCATTAAAATATGATGATGCCCCAGCTTTATGGCAGTATTCTGCCGAATAAATCATTTTTTTGACGATTCATTGTACAACGACCCATATAGACTTCTCATCGTAATCGGGTAAACTGAAGGTTATGCTGAGCTATCTCGTACGCCGTCTTTTAACGATGATTCCGATGTTCTTTTTGATGACGGCTGTTTACTTTGCAGTTCAAAATTATTTACCCGGCGGGCCAGTACAAGAAGTGTTGAGTAAAATTCAATACGGAGGTGGAGAAGGTTCGGGCCGTTCGATGAACGTGGAAGACATTGCAAAATTAAAAGCCGAACTTGAAAAACAATATGGATTAGATAAACCTGTTCCGGTTCGTTATTGGATTTGGCTTAAAAAAATCTCAGTTTTAGATTTTGGTGATTCAACTACCACGCGTGAACCTGCAATTAAAACTATTGCTGAGCGAGTTCCTATTTCTATTGGCTTCGGAGTGCCTGGATTTTTTCTCACTTATTTTGTTTGTATTATTTTAGGAATGTTGAAGGCATTAAAAGATGGAAATAAGCTCGATATCTTTAGCTCGGTAATTCTTTTTATTGCTTACAGTATTCCCCCATTGGTGGTTTCGGTAGTGTTTTTGCTCGTTTTTTGTACAGATCGGGTACTGCCAGGTGGGGCAGTTTTTCCGCTCGGTGGAGCGAGATCGGATAATTGGGATACTCTTACTTTTGCTCAGCAAGTAGTGGATTATTCTAAACATATGTTTTTGCCAGTAGCAGCTTCGCTCTTAGGTGGATTTACTTTTCTCACGATGCTCATGAAAAATTCTCTGCTCGATGTTTTAAGTAGTGATTTTATCAGAACTGCAAGAGCAAAAGGTTTGAGTGAATCCAGAGTGATTTTCAAGCATGCACTTCGAAATGCAATCCTTCCTTTGATGGTTGGCTTGGGTGGATTTTTATCGGCATTCGTAGCGGGATCCATCGTGATTGAATCAGTATTTGGATTACCGGGAATGGGTCGCTTGATGATTGAGAGCCTGAACTCTCGAGATTACAATGTTCTTATGGGAGTGGCAGTGATTCAATCAGGTGTAGTGATGTTTGGTCAGTTGATCAGTGATATTGCCTATGTAGTGGTTGATCCGAGGATTGATTTCAAATGAATATTTTCTCAAAATTTACATCAAGGATGAGTCCCATTACTAAGCGTCGTTGGAATGGTTTTTTTAGACAAAAACGTGCTTGGATTGGATTGTTAGGTTTCATCAGCATCTTGTTTTTTTCGATGACCGCAGAAATTTGGTCTAATAGTAAACCTTTAATTTTAAAACGTGAAGGCCACTGGTATTTTCCAGCGCTCATTTCTTACCCCGCAACTGATTTTGGGATTACCGATTCTTTCGTTGTGGATTATCGTGAAATGGCGAAAAAAGAAAAAGAAGAAGGTAAGTCTACCTGGGCACTTTTTCCCGTGAATCAATGGGATCCACTGGAGCAATCGCCAGATGTGATGTCTCCACCTTCAAAAACTCATTGGATCGGAACTGATTCTTTGGGAAGGGATGTAACCGCGCGTTTGCTCTATGGTCTGAGAGTTTCTCTATCTTATGGACTCATGTTTTGGGCGATGTGTTTTTTAATTGGTGTCACGATTGGCTCAATTCAGGGATATTTTGCAGGAAACGTAGATTTTTTCACTGAACGTGTGAAAGAGTTGATCGAAATTTTACCATTTTTATCGGTCGTAATTTTAGTGAACGGCCTCATGAAATCAGATTCATTTTGGATCACACTAGGAGTGGTCGTAGCATTTTCTTGGTCGGGCGTGGCTTCTCAATTGCGTGCGCAATTTTTAAGTCTCAGAAAATTAGAGTTTTGCGATGCTGCTCGAGCTGCAGGTGCGGGACACGCGCGAATTATTTTTAAACACATTTTACCCAATAGTCTTACCCCGATTTTAACACTCACTCCGTTTACAGTTTCGGGCGGAATTGCAACACTCGCTGTTTTAGATTATTTGGGATTTGGTTTATCTCCTCCCACACCATCATTGGGAGAATTGTTACAACAAGGACGCACTTATATTCAAAATGCAGTTTGGTTGTTGATCACGCCAACGGTTGCACTTTCCTGGATGCTCATTTCTATTAATTTAATTGGTGAATCTTTGAGAGAAGCGTTTGATCCTCGGAAATAACTAAAAGTTAATTTTTAAAAATTGGATCAGTGGGAGTGGGTACATCGCGAGTATCAAATTCTATACCGGCACTATTATTTGAAAAAACAGCCTTTGATGCCCATGGGTAGCTTTTGGAAGGACCATTCATCAGGATATTGTAATTGAGATCTTGGATCCAATAATGAGTTTTTTCTGGATCCCAAAAGAGTGCTTTTAATCCGGCGGTTTCATCCGTAGACCAAGGTTTTCCAACCGCGAAAAGAATTTTAAAAATGCTCACATGATTTCCAGTGAGAGGACCACCTATATATTTCCATGGAATAATATAGCTACTCATCCATTGATCTTCAAACTCGGGGATTTGTAATCCAGATAATTCAAGAAAACTTGCTGCAAAGGCAGTGCATCCGGCACCCTCGCGGTATAAAGGACGAGCATTTAATCCCGCGTAGATTTGATCGTAATGATTTTGCTTAAACTCTTCGATGTACTGAGTGAGGCGAGCACAAGTGGATTCGGAAATTTGAAAACGAATGAAACTGCTTCTTCCAGTTGCTTGCATTTCTTCGATGTCTGCTTTGGTTTCTTCAGGATCATCGAGTTTTCCATTGAATGTTTTAAAGAGAACTCCTAAGCCGTAACCTTCTTTTAAAATATTTTTGCGTTCTTCTTCATTACCAACAGAAGTCATTCCGGTGAATAAAGTGTTACTTCCACAAGTGAGCTCTTCGTAAACGTGGCCGATTTCATGGCGATCGCCGCCAGGAACTCTGGCAATTTGGTTGATCACTACAGAAAGCGCAAGATGACGTGGATTTTTCCAGTTCACACCTTTAGGCGATGGAATGTAGTGGAGGGTTAGTGAATCAGCGTGAGCGTGCTGAATCAAAAATCCAAATATGAGTACAAAAAGGTTCATAGTGCGGTTACCAAAATTAATAAAATAAACTTACCCCATAAATTCTGAATCAGTTTAATTATTTTAACGGGTATCTAGGAGAAGCTTCTTACCCAGTTGTTCCGTTGGTGGTTCAACGATGCTACGTGTGCGGTTTTTCTGTTGTGAAGAAGTGTTAAATTTAATTTTGTTTCCAGCAGGAGCGCGCGTGTCGCCGCTTCCGTAATTCTTTTTCACACCACCCACAATATTTGCACGACGTTTTTCTCGTTCATATTCTCTTAAGATTTCACGATGTTCTGGTTTGTGTGGTTGCAGTAGTGCTTGCTGAATTTTACGATCTTTCCAATCTTTAGCCACATAAAGAGGCTTCATTCCCATTGGATTTAATCCCGTCCAGTACATTGCAGTCGCTAATGTCATCGGAGTGGGGATGAAAGCTTGCACTTGTTGGAGGTTCCAACCCTGAGCGCTCATGTAGTCATAAACCTGTTCCATTTTTTCATGCGTAGTGCCAGGAAAGCCTGAAATGAAATAAGGAACCACATATTGTTCTTTACCCGCATCTTCAGAAATTTCTTTGAAGTAATTCACGAACTCATCGAAATTTTTTAATCCTGGTTTTTTCATGAGGTGTAGAACTTCATCGTCCATGTGTTCTGGAGCCACTTTTAAGTGTCCACCTACATGATGCGTGATGAGCTCGCGTAAATACTCATGACCAGATTGTTTATCTGAAAGTGCAAGATCATAACGAAGGCCTGAGGCAATGTGAATTTTTCTGATGCCAGGAATTTTTTTCGCGCGTTTTAATAAATCAACCTGAGGCGCATGATTGTGTTGTAATTGCGGACAAACTTTTGGATGTACGCAAGAAAGCTTACGACACTTACTTTGAATCTCTGGGCTCTTGCAACTTGTTTGATACATGTTGGCTGTTGGTCCACCGATATCGGAAACAATACCTTTGAAGCCAGGAACTTTATTGAGTGCTTCAACTTCTTTTAAAACGCTATCAGTAGAGCGGGATTGAACCACACGGCCTTGATGAAGAGTGATCGCACAAAATGAACAACCACCGTAACAACCACGAAGTGAGTTTACTGAAAAACGAATCATGTCGGCAGCAGGAATTCTGTTTTTGTAAGATGGATGTTGTTCTTTGGTGAATGGCATTTCATACACGGCATCGAGTTGCTCGGTAGAAAGTGGAAGTGCAGGAGGATTCACCACTACTGCTTTATTACCGGTGTATTGAACCATTCGCTTACCGTTAAATGGAGAAGCCTCATACTCAATGAAGTAGCTCATCTTCGCGAATTTTTTCTTATCGTCACGCACTTCTTCAAAACTTGGGATGGTTAAGCGCGGCTGAATTTCACGTGCGTGATCTTTGCCTGCAAGGTAGGCAATCCCGCGTTGAGTTTTAATATAATCGAGAGCTTTTTGAGTGGCAGGGTGACCAAGGGTTACGGGTCCGCCGATTTCTTGTTCTGCTAATTTAAATTGTTCCACCATCATATCGGTAGTGCGTTCGCCCATTCCGAATACAATAAATTCCGCATTCAACTCAGATAAAATGGAAGGACGAATTCTGTTCTGCCAATAATCGTAATGCGCTAAACGACGAAGAGAAACTTCCACACCTCCCACTACAATGGGAGTATCAGGAAAAGCTTTGCGAGCGAGATCGGAATAAACGATAGAAGCGTAATCGGGGCGATGTCCGCCCATTCCGCCTTCAGCATACATATCATCCGAACGTTTCTTTTTGTTTGCAGTGTAGTTGTTAATCATCGAATCAACGGTACCGCTTGAAACTCCCACAAATAAACGCGGACGACCCATGCGCATGAAATCTTGGTGATCGCCATCTTTCCATTTTGGTTGAGAAATGATTCCCACGCGCATTCCTAATTTTTCTAAAAATCTTCCCAAACATGGAATTCCGAAAGTGGGATGATCCACATATGCATCACCCGAGATTAATAAAACATCGAGTTCATCCCAACCGAGCCACTCCATTTCTTTCCTAGTCGTAGGAAGAAACTTTTTGCAGGTTTCGCGATACACGATTTCATTGGTGATCGGAGTGCTATGCGCTGGTTTTGGTTGCGGTTTTTGTGGTTTCATTGTTCGTGGTTTATAACAGAAATGCGGCAATGCAGCAAATTTAATATTGTGATAAGAATAAAGAATGAGTAAAAAAGTGAATACACCCAAAATAAGACAACTTATTGAAATTATTGAGTTAAGAATGCCAACAGCCTGCGCTGAATCTTGGGATTCAGTAGGGTTGATCTGTGGCAGTGCCGATCAAAACTTAAAAGGGGTCATGATTGGTGTCGATTTAACGGAGTCCCTTTTCGATGCGGCCTTAAAAAAGAAGGCAAATCTGATTGTGATTCATCATCCGCCACTTTTTCCAAAAGGTCGTGGAATCACTAAACTGGTAAAGGGCCGAGATTCAGATTTGAACACGATCCTTCTCAAGGCTTATGAAAAAAATATCTGCGTGTATGTAGCTCACACTAATTTTGATCGATGCGCACTGGATGGAATGATTGCTCTGGCAGATGATTTGGGTGCGGTAGCGAAAGCACGAGTTTGGGAAACTCCAACAGATGGCGAAACTTTACTTAAAAAATTGGTAACCTTCATTCCTGCTACTCATTACGAAGTGGTTCGCGATGCGCTTTATGAAGTAGGTTGTGGTCATATTGGAAATTATGATTCTTGTGGATTTGCAGCATCTGGATTTGGAAACTTCCGCGCACTTCAAGGATCAGCGCCGTTTATTGGAAAAGTTGGAACACTAGAACAAGTAGAAGAAGTGAGATTTGAAACCATTTTTGTCAGTGGAATGGAATCAGTCGTGATTGATACATTAAGACATGTTCATCCTTATGAAGAAGTCGCTTATGATATTTATGCCGTAGAGCAATTGCCATTGATCAAGGGGATGATCTGGGGACTAGGTTACGGATTTGTTGCCGAATTAAAAAAACCAATGAAATACGCTGAATTTGTTAAAAAAGTGAAAAATGTTTTTAAGGTAAAATCTTTTCTCACCCATCAACAAGAACCAAAGATGGTTAGAAAAATTGCTTTCACCCCAGGCAAGGGTTCTTCATTTATCAAATCAGTGAGTCAGCATCAAGTGGATGTGTATATCACTGGTGAGGTTGGCTATCATGGTTCATTGGAAGCCGCTCGTAATGGAGTAAATGTGATGGAGCTTGGTCACCGTGAAAGTGAACACTACTTTTTAAAGACAATCGCTCATTGGTGTAAAGAATGGGATCTCCCTCACTTTGCACTGGATGAACGAACTCAAAAAATTATTTAGTTTCATCAAAGATTGAGATGCCCCTCACTTTGTGGAATGGCATTAATGATTAATTTTTTAATCTCAGCATCTGAACCTTGTAGAAATTCTCGTTTGATTTCATGGGTGATGAAACCAATCGTATTTGGCTTAAGGGCGCTTCTGAGTAAGCCTAAAAAGCGTGGACCTGCAACAAGTACTAATTGCTCATACTTCTTTTCTGTTGCTGCACGCTCTAAGTAGTCTGCAATTCTTTTTGCAAAAAGTTTTGCTAGATGTTCATGTTTAGATTCTTTGGGTTCAAGTCCATGCCTGATGGTGTTACCTGCGGAGCTACCGATGCGCCCCTCTCTATCTGAAACCAACTCACTTTCCATTTTTTTACCTTCTTTATTTTCCAATCGTTCAATAAAGAAAAAAGGCTTATTTTTTTTATCAGCATAAATTACCGATTCAACTCGATTCGCAAGTACAAACCATGTGACAGGGCGATAAGAGGAAATTTTATTATTCATATAGTTCTCATTTCAATTGATAGATAAGCAAAAGAAATGCCAACGATCAAAATTTGATCGATGAGAAAATATGTCATTAAAAACCCTAAAAATTCCCATCAAAGTTAAAATACAAATTTAAATGGAATGGATCAACATCCAGGGTTGGCATTGCTTATGCAATTATAGGTTTTAGTTGCTTGAATGTAGCGAAGCTAGATCAAGCTCTTGTGGGTGTAAATCTCACCAGCAAAATCATCCGGTTGTTGCTGTAGCGATGGTCGAATTTTTAGTGGCGACATTAAAAATAGATGCCGACTGTATAAGTTGCCTGACTTGTTCAGGTGAGCGAGTGACTTAATAGGTTGTAGCCGTAAGGCGAGTTCCGTTTTTAATTGGGTTGTGATGTTGAGCTTGCTCAAGCAAAGCGAAGACGATCACCATGAACGAAGCACCGGATATGTGCAGTTGATGGATCATTAATCTGATAGGAAGCGACATGTTGAGAAGGAGCAAGGTTGAAAGCTCGGAACTGCTAAAGCATTACTCGAAAAGCTTTTTAATTTCGAGTAAAGGTTTTTTGAATAAACCAATTAACTACTGGTGAAATCAAGAGATGCGTTTTAGTAGGGCGGTTGAGATCGGTTAAACCTTTAATCGGAAACGATCATTGGTGAGGATCTCTCTAGTGAAAACGGGTTGAAAGATTCGTTTGAATGGTAGTTTTTTAGATTTGTAAGAACCTGAAAGACGAAGAATGGAAAGCAAATTCAGAGTTTAGACTAGGTATGTTGTAAGCAGCTTAACTTGCCTAAACACTGAAGAAGGCTCCATTTGATGTGCCAGCTGATCAGCCGTACTGGGGAAAACCTAATGTGCGGAATGAGTAAATAAGGGGAGGTGGATTGTAAAATCCACCTCCCATTTTTTTAGGAGAATTGATATCGAAAAACAAAAACCTCAACCAGAAGCACAAAAGTTTAAGTTTGATTTTAGGTTTTTGCTGGTTAGCTTAATGGTCGTTTTTTTTATTAATTATTATTTCCTTCAAAGAGATACTGAAGAATTACCCTATAATAAATTTTTAAAATTTGTAGATGAAGGCAAAGTTTCATCTGTCGTGATTGAAGACAGTCGAATCATGGGCGAATTAAAACCTATTGAGAATAATAAACTAACTCGCTTCGTAACCGTTGCCGTAAAAGATGATACGTTAACTCAAAAATTATATGAAAAAGGGGTGAGTTTTAAAGGCCAATTAAAAAATCCATTGGTCAGTTTTTTTGCCTCTTGGGTATTCCCACTCATCTTTTTTTATTTTTTATGGTCATTCATCATTGGCCGAGCGGGTGGAGCGGTAGGTTCTGGTGTTCTCTCCATGTCAAAATCTAAAGCTAAAATATACGTAGAAAAAGAAGTGAAAACTACTTTTAAGGATGTGGCAGGCATTGATGAAGCCAGCGATGAACTTCAGGAAATTGTAAGATATTTGCAAGATCCTAAACGATATGCACGTCTTGGTGGTCATGCACCTAAAGGTGTTTTATTGGTGGGGCCGCCTGGAACTGGAAAAACATTGCTAGCAAGAGCAGTTGCTGGTGAAGCAAAAGTTCCTTTTTTTTCAATTAATGGCTCAGAGTTTGTAGAAATGTTTGTAGGGCTTGGTGCTGCTCGAGTTCGAGATATGTTTCAACAAGCAAAAGAACAAGTTCCATGCATCGTTTTTATTGACGAGATTGATGCACTGGGGAGATCTCGTGCGATGAATGCAATTGCGGGCACTAACGATGAAAAGGAACAAACTTTAAATCAATTGCTGGCTGAGATGGATGGTTTTGATTCGAGCGAAGGGGTAATTATTTTTGCGGCTACCAATCGTCCTGAAATATTAGATCCTGCATTACTACGGGCTGGTAGATTTGACCGCCAAATTGCTTTAAATAATCCTGATCATGAGGGGCGATTGCAAATTTTAAAAGTTCACGTAAAAAAAATAAAGTTAGATCCCACCGTTGATCTTAATCGAATTTCTTCAATGACATCTGGATTTTCTGGAGCGGATTTGGCTAATTTATCCAATGAAGCTGCCTTGGTGGCTACTCGTCGAGATGCACTGAGTGTGATAGAAAATGATTTCTTGGTAGCAATTGAAAGAATGGTTGCGGGTTTAGAGCAAAAGAAGAAAGTAATGAATCCGTTGGAAAAAAGAAAAACTGCTTTCCATGAACTTGGTCACGCAACTGTGGCATTGGCACTAGAGGTTCCAGATAAGGTGCATAAAGTAACGATCATACCTCGAGGAATGGGTGCACTAGGTTATACGATGCAACGACCAGAAGAAGATCGTTATCTATTAGAAGAAAGTGAATTAATTGCAAAAATTGCAGTTTTGTTAGGCGGAAGAGCAGCCGAAAAAATATTTTTTAATTCAACGAGTACTGGAGCATCAAATGATTTAGCAAAAGCCACCGATATTGCAAGAGCAATGGTGATGCAGTTTGGAATGGGAACTTCATTAGGAATGGCCAGTTATGATCAAAAGAGATCCCGATATTTAAGTACTCCCTTTGATGGCTATTCCTCTGAAATGAGTGAAGAAACGTCTAGGGAGGTGGAACTTGAAATTAAAAAAATATTAAACTCTGGGTTTGAAACAGCTATTAAATCAATTCGAGAAAATAAAAAATTTATTGATCTTGCTGTGATCGAGCTTTTAAAAAAAGAAACTCTCGATGAAAAAGAGATTCAGTCCTTCTGGGGAATTCGAACTCAATCAAATGGATCAGGCCTCACTGTGGGAACTATTGTCGCCCATTAATTTTAAGGAGATATGAAGATGCTACACTTTACCAATCACATCAAAGAGCACATGACCAAGCATCCCGTTCTTACTTCCAGGACAATCTCGGTGGAAGATGCTCTGGTATTGATGAAAAAAAAAGGATTTCGACATCTTCCAATTGTTGAAAATTCTAAAGTAGTCGGCATTGTGAGCGATCGAAGCTTGAAAGAGGCGGGATATTATTCCGATACCATGCGGCTAACGGTGGGAGATGTCATGGTCTCTGATCCCTATTGCGTTGATATTAGAACTCCATTTTCAGAGGTAATACAAAATATGACCGATCGAAAAATTGGAAGTGCAGTTGTTTTGAATTTGGATCATGAAGTGGTTGGCATTTTTACGTCATATGATGCAATGAAAATATTGGCTAGCGTGGTTGAACACAAATTTGAAGATAAAAACTTTGAACCCAATATGGAGCAATTTATCTCGGGTAATCTTTTTATTTAAATGGCCGAAGTCTTGCACATTTATTAAATGAGGTGAGCCAATGTACTTTAAAAATCGTGAGCAGGCGGGTGTTTTTTTAGCAAATACGCTATTTGAAAAATTCAAAAAAAGAAAACCAATTATTGTTGCAATTCCGAGGGGAGGGGTTCCGGTTGCTCAACCCATCGCTTATCTTTTAGATTCCCCACTGACGATCATTTCAGCACGAAGAGTTGGATCACCTTCCAATCAGGAGTATGGAATAGGAGCAGTGAGTGAGGATGGTCAAGTATGGATGGATTATCAAGAATTAGGTGTTCTAAAAATTGAACAATCCAAAATTGATCAATCCGTTGATCGAACCATGCTTGCCGCTATTAGATCTCTTAAGGCAAAAGGAGTTAAGGAAATCACCATTGCAGTACCAGTAGCCTCAGAATGTGGAATAGATTTGGTTAGGGCTGAAGTCGATGATGTTGTTTCAGCTTATACACCTACATATTTTACTGCGGTTGCTAAATGGTATGAGGATTTTTCTCAAGTAGAAGATAAAGAAGTTTTAAGGCTACTTGAGATGGCTAACAATCCTCCAGTTAAAGATTATTTTGCCCAGGAAGTGGAGATTGAAGTCGAAGGTGTAAAATTAATGGGAACATTGACATTACCTAAAAATAATAAAGCTTGGATCATTTTTGCACATGGAAGTGGAACAAGCAGAAACAGTAAGAAAAATATAGAATTGGCGACAAAATTTAATGAGGCTGGTTTTGGAACTCTTCTTTTTGATTTATTAACAGAAGATGAGGGAAGATTTAGGGCTACTGTTTTCGATGTAGATTTTTTGGCGCATCGATTATCCATGGCTACTCGATGGCTCAAAAGACAGGATGTTTGGAGACAAAAACCGATTGGATATTTTGGTGCAAGTACTGGTGCTGCTGCGGCGTTGGAATCATGTGCCTTATTTGAACCAGATATTTTTGCAGTCGTTTCAAAAAGTGGAAGACCCGATTTAGCGAAGAGTTTAAAGCGAGTGAATGCTCCAACACTATTGATTGTGAGTGAAAAAGATAAACAAGAAATAGAGTTAAATGAATATGCACGTAAATTAATTCCTCAAGCTAAACTTCATATTATTCCCGATGATTTGGAGCAGGTACTTGGTGAATCGAAGGATTGGTTTCAGAGTGTTTTGAATCGGTTCAGAAAGGATCACCATGTCGACGCGTGAAGAAATTATTGAAACGATGGTCAAGGGTGCAAATCGAATCTCTCACCCATTGGATTTAAGTTCATTAGCAAAAAAAATTGGTGATTCAAAAGTGGTGATGTTGGGTGAGTCTACTCATGGAACTTCTGAGTTTTATTCTTATCGGTCGATACTTTCAGAAATATTAATAAGAGAGTATGGATTTAATTTTGTTGCTGTTGAAGGGGATTGGCCTGATGCAACTCGACTTAGAAACTACATACATAAAGGTGTAGGTAAGAGTGCTCGTTCAGTTTTAAAGCAAAATAATCGTTGGCCACTTTGGATGTGGGCAAATGAAGAAGTGATATCGTTTGCTGAAGTATTGCGTTTTCATCAATGTTCATTTTATGGATTAGACGTTTATTCTCTCTACGAATCTATTGATGAAGTTCTTCATTATTTGAAAAAATCTAATCCACAATTGGCGCAGAAAATGAGTGCCCGATATGATTGCCTTGGTAAATTTGAAGGAAATGAGATTGCTTACACTAAATCACTTATCTCTGGTTCGAAAGGTTGTGAAAAAGAAGTAGCTGCAAACCTAGAAGATTTATTAAGATTGAGAATGGAAAATGAACATGATGGTGGCGAAGCACTTTTTAATGCTCAACAAAATGCCAGAGTGGTGAAGAATGCCGAAAATTATTATAGAACCATGCTTCAAGGTGGAGCTGATTCCTGGAATGGCAGAGATCATCACATGATGGATACTTTAGAAAAACTTCTTGAACACCATGGTCCTGAAAGTAAGGCGATTGTTTGGGCACATAATACTCATATTGGCGATTACCGAGCTACCGATATGTGGGGTGAGGGTTATGTAAATTTGGGTGGTTTGGCTCGTCAAAAATTAGGGTCCGAAAATGTTTCATTGGTGGGATTTGGGAGTTACCAAGGATCTGTGGTAGCTTCACACGCTTGGGGCGGCAATGAAGAGGTGATGAAACTTCCACCAGCTCAAGCCGGCAGTTTTGAGGATTTATGCCATCGAGCGGCTTTAAAAATGGACACAAAAAATTACTACTTTTATTTTGGTGATGAAATGAAAGATAGTCCACTGACTTCTATTTTTGGACATCGTGCTGTAGGAGTGGTTTATAATCCCGAACATGAAAATCGAAGTCAATATGTGCCTTCCGTAATGACTGAAAGATATGATGCTTTCGTTTACATTGATCGAACACAGAGCATACAACCCATGAGTGGCAAAATTCAAAAGGGCGTAATTCCAGAAACCTGGCCTCAAGGACAATAGTATATTTTATGGCTAAAATACTGTGGAAAATAGATCCTTCGAAATCAAAAATGAAATTTAGCGTTAAACATATGCTGGTTTCAAAAGTAAACGGAAGCTTCGAAAGGTTTTCAGGAACTTGGCTTATTGATTCCGATGATGTCTCTACTTCTGTGATAGAGGCATCGATTGATGCAAGAAGTTTTTCAACCCAAGATGAGAAAAGAGATCAATATATTAAAGGAAAAGATTTTTTTAATATCGAGGAATTCCCTAATATCTTATTTAAATCAAATCAAATTATACCCATGATTAAAGATGAGTTGAAGATTGTTGGATATTTATCGATTCATGGTACTGCCAATGAAATTGTGCTGATCGCAAAAGGAAATGTGAGGGATGGGATTATTGCAAATACAAAAATTAATAGAAAAGATTTTAAACTAAATTGGAACAAATTGATCGAAGCTGGAGGATTCATGGTGGGTGAAGAGGTTACTGTTTTATTAGAGATTCAATTCATAAAGTGATGGTCCTACTTTATGAATCACTCCACCACCCAGGCAGGTTTCGCCTTGATAAAGGACTAAATATTGACCTGGGGTAGGTGCTCTTTGTGGTTCTGTGAAGTTAGCGTGAATACTTCCATCTTCTAAAATCTTAATTTCACAAGCCTGATCGACTTGGCGATATCTAGTTTTAGCGGTGCAATGAAAAGATCTTGCTGGTGGCTCACCTGCAAACCAATTGATTTCTTGTGCAAACAATTCCTTTGAGTAAAGCGCAGGATGTTCAGAACCACGAGTAACAATGAGTTCGTTTTTATCTTTGTTCTTACCTACAACAAAATAGGGTTCACCTTCGCCACCAAGTCCCAATCCTTTGCGTTGCCCTAAGGTGTGAAACGCGATTCCATCATGAGTGCCAACTTGATTACCCGTGAGATCAACAATTTTCCCTGGTTTAGTCGCTACATATTGATTCAAAAATGATTTGAATTTTCTCTCACCGATAAAACAAATTCCTGTGCTGTCTTTTTTTGTGGCTGTTGAGAGCCCCATTTTTTTTGCTATTTCTCGAACTTCGGGTTTTGGAAGATGACCAATTGGAAATAGAACTTTGTTAAAAACTTGGCCCTGAACTGCAGTGAGAAAATAAGTTTGATCTTTATTGGGATCATTGCCGCGAAGTAGATCCACTGTTGCTCCGTTCGCTGCGGCCTTAGAGCGTTCACGGACTTGAGCATAATGACCAGTTGCTAAATAATCACACCCAAATTCAACAGCTTTTTTTAAAAATAGATCAAATTTGATTTCACGATTACAAAGCACATCAGGATTTGGGGTGAAACCTGCTTCATACTGTTTTAGGAATTCAGCAAAAACATGATCACGATATTCTTTGATGAATTCAATCGAGTAGCAAGGGATGTCAAGTTGAGCACAAACTTTTTGAACATCTTCATAATCTTTGGAAGCGGGGCAGTCCCCATTTTCATCGGTTTCATCCCAGTTTTTCATGAAGAGCCCTAGTACATCATAGCCCTGCTCTTTTAAGAGATAGGCAGCAACGGAAGAATCGACTCCGCCAGACATTCCTAGGATCACTTTTTTCATGCGCTCATGAGTAGCATAAATCTATAAAATTAGCTAGCTAGCACGGGTATTAGGGTTATTTTGTGGGGGGTGCCCAGCAGGATCGCTTTGGTATTCGATTCCATTGTTTTCAATGGCATCACAAAGCTTCAAGCAATGCTCCAATGTTACGCTAATTTGGGTTCGATCCCCTGTTTTCAGCTCATTGGTTTGTTCTAATTGTTGATGAAGTTCACGCATCAAATTAGACATTCTAAATTCAAGATTTGCTTCATTTTTGATGCGAGGATCTGAAGAAAGAGACGATGCGAATTGATTTAATTTTTCTGAATGTTTATAAACCTCCTCAATCCTACGCTCGTGAGTGAGTTGAGTGATTTTTAGTTTTGCTAAAAGTTCCTCAAACTCTCTCAACCATCGAGCGTAGTTGAGTCGGTGTGTGTGTGTTGCGGCAGGAGCCGTACTATCGGAAAATTGGGGAGATGATTTTGATGAAATCATTTTTTCAAAGAAATCGGGATTCATTTTAATTGCGGTGATTCCAAAAGCAAATCCAATCAGTGCAATCATGGCAGCCCAGATAAACTGGTTTCCATTAACAAATGGGTTCTTTTTCATATCAGCAGCAACTTTGGTTTCTTTTACCGCTTGGAAATAATTTTCGATTTTTTTAACGGATTCTTCATTAGAAGTTGTGTTGCTATTTGAATTGGCTCCTTGAACTTTCTTCATCAATTTTGAAAATTGTTCATCTAAGGTTCCTCGTTTAGCAAAGGAACGAGCTTGAGGGAATTGACGAGAGATACGAAATGCAATGATTTTTCTAACTGTTGAAATGTATTGTTCATACTCGCTTTGCGCGTGCATGGTTTTTGGAAGTGTACTTTGTTTGATCGTTTCCAATTGTTGAGAAAGATCAGTGGTGAGTTCTTCAGAATAAAGTTCTTTTGGTACCTGTTTAATTGGCACCACTGTTACAGGACCTGGATCAAGTGCCATCGATTTCCAAATGCTATTTTGAAATTTTTCAAGTTCTGGCCAAGCAGAGTTGGTGAAGCCGGCAGAGTTTTTTAATGCATGAAGAGCTTCGGTTACTTCATGATCATCAGTGACAGGAGTTGCAGATAGTGCTGTTGCACTAAAAGCTCCCACTGATAACAATCCTGTAATAATCAATCCCTTAAATTTCATCGGAATTCCCTTTCCAATTAGTCGTCACAATCACTCATCGGAATCTTTAGTGTTCTCTTCAATCTTATTATCGGCAGTGGGCAATATTTGCCCACTAGACTCACTGATCACTGAGGCCACTTCTCGATTGCCGGTTAAATTACGTTTAGGTTCAAATTGTAAAGCTGCAATTGCACCCAGTACGATGACAAAAGATGCATAGGAAGCAGTGAATTTCCAAGCAGGAATAATTTTTGAATCAAAGGGCATCACTCCCGATCGTATTGCTTGAATTCTTTCTTCTAATTGCGGATGCGCGCTGCCAAAAACAAAACGTGTAAAACCAGATTCTTTATTAGCTGATCCGCCATTCTTAATAGTGATTTTTTCCAGTGCTGAAGAAAGAGCAGCGCTCGTTGTGCCAATATTGATTGCTTCTAAATCAGCTTCAAACTCTTGTTTGCGTATCACCCGAAAGATAAAGGCAAATTGAATGACAACGGTTGCAATGGTGGAAAGCATCAGCAATCCAAATTGATCATCGTTTTTAAGATGGAAAATGATACCAAAAAAAGAAATAGGTAGAAAAACACAAAACAAGGAAACTAAAACGGCTAAAATACTCATGCAACCGCGTTTTAATACATGATGGAGTTTAAAGTGAGCTGCTTCATGACAGATCACTGCACGAATTTCTTCTGGCTCAAGTACTTCAAATAAGTTTTTTGTAACAAACACACTACGTCTAAACGGGCCGAATCCGAATTTTGGCCCACAAACGAGCGCATTATAGGATTTAAATCGATCTGTATCGATGAGGTAAACCTCAGAGACTGGATTATTTGCTGATGCAAAAACTTGTAAAATTTCTTCTTTTATTGAAGAAGGGTGCATTTTTTGTGAAGGCATCCAAACTCGAATAAATAGTGGAGATGAGTAGGTGATAAAAATCATTGCCACAGCCGCTGATGGAAAGGCTCCAATGTGAGGAATGAGAAAATGAATAGTAGAGAAGTAGATTCCATACAACAAAGACATGGAGAGTAGCGTGCGAAAGCTTTTTTCAAAACGCTCTTTAGGATTAGCAGGAATTTCTCTGATTTGATGAATAAGTTTACCGCGAAAAGAAAAAAGTAAAAAAATGGAAAGTACGCAGGCACCATATCCTACATTAAAAAAGGCATGACTTTTGGTTTTGAAGGATAAGAAGCTCATGAGGTAGATTGCCACCACGATGAATGCCACAAGCTTTGCTGAAAGTGCATTGATCACTGGAATAGATTCAATATCTTTTGCAGTATTTTGCATCCGATGCTGGAATAAAAATGGAACACCAACAACTGCAAACATCAAAATATAATATAAGTAAGTATTGAGCATCCATGCCCTCCGAAATCTTTATCGGAATCAGGAGCGCATCCCTCAATGAGAGGTTTTTGCCTAGTTTAAAAGACCTTAAAACTAAGGTTTTTTTGACATGAGCGGCTTATGGGGTGGAGCGGTGATAAGTTGGTCTAGTCTTGAGGTGACCGTTTCTACTACTTGTTCAAAAGGAACGGGTAGTGCGAGCCCTGCGGCATATTCATGTCCGCCTCCGCCTAACTCCATAGCAATCTTATTGATCACTACGGTGCCTTTTGATTTGATTGAAACACGGGTCATTTCTCCATCATCTTCTTCTCGAAAAATACAAACCACTTCTGCATCCTTTAATACGAGTAAAATATTCAAAAAAGACATCGTATCGTCTGCCGTCGCTTTATATTTTTTACGAAGATCTAGCCGCATTTCCATCCATGCTAATTTTCCACTTTTCGAGAGTTTGGTGTTCTGAAGGAGTGTTCCCAATAATTGAATGTGAGACAGTTCCTTTGTTGAATACACGGCCTGATAAACTTCTTCAGGATTTACTCCCAATCTAATCATCTCCGATGCAATCTCATGGGATTCAGGAGTGGTTCTTGCGTAACGAAAACTATTCGTATCGGTCATTACGGATACATATAAACCGAGAGCCATATCTGCATTGAGTTTGCTGAACTCAAGTTCATTAAAAAGTTGGTAGAGCAATTCTCCAATGGAGCTAGAGTGGTGATCTGAAACAATCATTGCATTTGGCGGGTAATGAAGCTGTTCTTGAGGAATGACGATATCGGGATGATGATCAAGAAATACAATTTTCTTTGCTCTCAGTGGCAGTTCATTCCAAAGTTTACCCAAGCGGCGAGGATCATTGGTATCTACAATGATCCAAAGATCACATTGATCCCAAAGTTCAACTTCTCCTGGTCCGAGTAAAATTTCTCCCTTGGGATCTAAAAATTTATAACGTTTTGGTAGATGATCTGGATTGTAAATCCTGACTGATTTTCTCGCCCGCTTTAAATAATGATAAAGAGCAACCTCAGCGCCTAGTCCATCACCATCGGGTTGAACGTGAGTAGAGATTAAAATGCGTTTGGCATCTGTAATTAATTGTTTAAATTGCACAAACTCTTTGCTGTCAGAAAGGGATTTTGTGTTTGTTTTTTTCTTACTCATCGATTCCCTCAAATTACACCTCAAGATTCAGACTGTATATTCCGAAACTTCATTATATGACTGCTTTGGCAAAAAAAGATCTTTTATATACAATATTCGAACAACATCTCTTCAATTTTCAAGATCCGAATTCTGACAGGCAAACTTTTATCCTCACAATCGTCAAAGATTACCTCACCCAGCTGCGTAAACTTGGTTTATCGGTACCAAAAGAGTTGGAAGAGATGATTTTTGAAGAATTGTTCTTTCAAGTAAATACAATGCTGGTTAAAAAGATATACGGATGCATGACGATCAACGAATATATCGCCAAAACACCAACGGTGGAAAAGAAGGCTCGCAAAAAGAAGGCCAAGGCAGCCTATCGCGAAATGACCACTCAAGTGGCGAAGAAAGCCGCTTAACACTTTCTCAATTAAAAATCGCGCTTGTTCATGATTGGTTGAACGGAATGCGTGGCGGAGAAATTGTATTTGAGGCATTGCTTGATTTATTTCCTAATGCAGAAGTTTTTACTCTGATCTATGATCCAAAAAAATTATCAACCTCATTGAGAGAAAAGTTGAACCAAAGAAAAATTCACACTTCTTGGATGAATCGATTTTCATTCACGAGAAACAAGTATCGACAACTCCTGCCCATACTTCCTTTTGCGATTCGATCCTTAGATTTATTTCCGTACGATTTAATCGTCTCTTCATCCCATTGTGTGGCTAAAGGAGTGAAAAAACACCCAAAGGCATTTCATTTGAGCTACATTCACGCGCCGATGAGATATATGTGGGATCGATTTGAGGATTATTTTGGACGAGGAAGAATTTCTCCCGTTTTTAGATTCATCGCCTACTTGCTCCGTCCATTTTTACAATGGTGGGATAAAAGAACTGCTCAAAAAGATCGAATAGATCAACTCGTTGCCAACAGTAAATTTATCGCGGAACAAATTAACCGATGTTACGGACGAGAGGCGAGTGTGATTTACCCTTTCGCAAAGTTGGAGCGTTTTCAAAACACAAGGAAACCTGGAAGTTTTTATTTGATGGTGGGAGCCTTTGCTCCTTATAAGCGTACGGATTTAGCGATTGAGGCATTTGCACGACTCGGTCTTCCATTAAAAATTGTGGGTGGAGGACAAGATGAAGAGCGGCTGAAGGCGCTCAAGATTAAGTTCAGCGCTGGAAATATTGAATTCATTTCTAGAGAAGAAGCCACCAACGAAAGAATCGAAAAACTCTATTCTGAATGCAAAGCGTTTGTTTTTCCTGGAAAAGAAGATTTTGGGATTACCCCTTTAGAAGCAATGGCATCTGGAGCCCCTGTGATTGCATTTAATGCGGGGGGAGCCTCAGAGACAGTGACCGATGAAACTGGTGTGTTATTTGAAAAACAAACGGTGGATGCGCTCGTGAACGCTGTGATGGATATTGAAAGTGGTAAAAAAACGTTCAACGAAAAGGCCTGCCGCGCACGCGCAAATTTTTTCACTCAAGAACGTTTCAAAAAAGAAATCTTGCAAACACTCCCCTTTCGTCCGTAAAATCAGCCATCAGGATCAATTTTTCTGAGGGGGGAAATTAGGATGAAAAAAATAACAATCGTTATGTCTGCGTTCGCAGTTTTACTATCAACAACAACATTTGCGCACAATCAAGATGAGGTTCAGGGTTTTTTTAGTCAAAAAGAACTAGCTGAAAAACATTTAATTGATAGAGGCGATGGCAAAGCAAAGTGGATGCCACTTTCTGAAGCTCTTCACTTGGGTGCGCTTGCGCATGAGAGTGGTCGTTGTGGTGGCTTTTTTGATCTCACAGGCATGAAAAAAGTAAGTTCTGTTCCTTTGATGCCGGTAGAAACTTTTCGCTTATCTTTGGGTGATCGCCCGATGACCCAACAAGTGTATTTGCAAGAATCATTGTCTATTTTAGACACTCAACGTTTGTTTAAAACCGTGAGTGATCTTGCGGCTTATCGCAATCGTTTTTATAAGTCAGAAACAGGCGTTAGTTCAGCAAATTTCATCGCTGATCAATTTCGTGCAATTGCAAAAAATAGATCAGATGTAACAGTAGATTTGTTTGCACATAAAAAATGGGCACAACCTTCTGTAGTGGTAACAATGAAGGGTACAGGCCCTCAGGCAAATGAAATCGTGGTCATTGGTGGGCATGAAGATTCCATCAATCAATCTGCCTTTGGTTCTAAAAATATGGATGCTCCAGGAGCAGATGATAATGCAACAGGAGTAGCAACGATTTTGGAAGTTTTCCGTGTATTAGTGGACACTAACTTTAAACCAAATCGCACTCTCATGTTCATGACCTACGCAGCTGAAGAAGTAGGACTACTGGGTAGCCAAGAAATCGCAAATCAATTCAAGCTAGAAAAAAAATCGGTAGTGGGTGTGGTTCAGTTTGATATGACTGGTTTCATGGGTGCTGGTGATCAAGTGGTTTTCATGACTGATTTTACTAGTCCTGAACTCACTCAATTCTCTCAAAAGTTACTGGATACTTATGTGAAAGCAAAATGGAGTACTGATAAATGCGGATACGCGTGTTCAGATCATGCTTCTTGGAATAAAGCTGGCTACATGGCCGTAATGCCATTTGAGGCAACGATGGGTGGAGATAATAAAGATATTCACTCTTCTCGTGATTTGATCAGCAAGTTAGATTTTAACCACAGCTTGCACTTTGCTAAGCTCGGTTTAGCGTTTATGGCTGAATTATCCCAATAAAAACATAAAAAAATAACTGAGCGAAGTAGAATGCTCTAGTGATGACCCCACAATTTAACAATTGTGGGTTTTTTTTATTCGCCTAGTAAACGCGTTGTGTAACTTGACGGTTCGTTTAGTGTAGAAAGTGTATTTTGTGTAAAAATGCCTTATTTTCAGCACTTTTTTGAGTAAAAAATAAATTTAAAAAAATGTGAAAACTTACCGGATCATACGCTTGCGAGTTAAGCGGGCTGCGAAAATTGACATTCAATAACTCTACCGTAAGCTAAAAGTATTAGAACAATAGAAAGCGGTGATCTCAATAGTGAGTTACTGCAACCACAACAATGTAAGGAGTGTTCTCATGAAGAACCTTTTATTAGTATTAAGTTTAGTGATCACAGCATCACCAGCATTTGCATCTCGCGCTCGCCTTGAATCACTCGGCGAAGGAAAAAACGGATCTTATTATATCAATGATTCAAGAAACATTTTCTTGAACCCAGCTGCTATCAACGGCTACAAAAAGAAATTGTTTATCGAATTAGGTAATTCAACTGACAAAACCGACTCTTCAGATCCAACAGTAGTTAATGGTGGTCCAAAAGTTCAAGGTGGTTTCACTAACACTTTCGGTGATTTCGTTTACGGATTATACCTAGGTCGTGAATCTGATCGTTCAATCACTGGAACTGCAGCAGCTGGCCAATTGGCTGTTGATCATGCATTTGATTTCTTTTTCGGTGGAGAAGCTTCTGGAACTAAATACGGCGTGGATGTATTCTATGCTGGTGCTTTGAACCGCACTTCAACTGTTGCTGGTTTCAACGAGCAAACAGCTGGTTACTTCGGAGTTAAACTTGGTGCAGACATCAATAACTTCGCAGTATTCACTACTATCGGAATCAACAGCAAAGCTGTAACTGATACTCACGTAGCTGCAAATTACGCTGAATTAAAAGGTAAACTTTCACTTGATGTAGGTGCAACTTACACTATGGACGAAATGACTTACCTTGCAAAATTCACTTCTTATGGATCTGATTTTACTCAAGGAACTACTTCTCCTACAGTAACTACTGGTAAAACTATGGCTTACGCTTTAGGCGCTGGTTGGAAAAAAGAAGCTTCTAAATCTGTAACTATCTACAGCAGAGTTCAAGCTGAATACCAAAAAGATACAGTTGATACTGTTGTAGGTACAGCTGCATCTGTAAACACTTCAACTGCTACTTGGTACAACCTTCCACTCGTTCTTGCTGCTGAAGCGCAAGCAACTAGTTGGTTGACAATCCGTGGATCTATTTCTCACAGCCTTTACGGCCAACATGCTGTTGGTAACAACAAAGACAGTTTTAATAACCAAACAACTGCAGCTATGGGTCTTGGATTTAATTTCGGTGATTTGACTATCGATGCACTTGCTGGTCAATCTGCAGCGATTGCAAATGCTGCTTCTGAATCAAGCCAAGGTACTTCACAAGCTGGATCTAAATTCGGTTTCGGTGATAACATGGTTAGCCGTCTTTCTATGACTTACAATTTCTAATCTGATCTTAAGATAAGAAACGAAAGCCCCCGAGAGTAATCTCGGGGGCTTTTTTAATTGGTACTGTAATTGCTTTATCGTCTCCAAACAAAAGGAGACCACATGAAATCGAAAATCGTAATATTAGGAATTTGTACATTAATGAGCGCTTGCGGGGCTGGGAGTAAGCGGGGAGGGATGCAGTCGACTCAAGAAAATGTATCTGGTTCTTTGTATTTAAAAAACTTAAGCCCTCAAACTTACGGCAAAGTTCAGCAATTGAAATCTGGAAATCAATACCGCTTTTTAGGAACATTTGAATTATCGAGTTTACCCGAATCGATGAGAGGGCTTTCTGGCGAGTCTGAAATCGGTACACTCAGTGTGGAATTCGAAGATGAAAAATATCTTGATAAATATTCTTCTGAAGTGATTCCTGTATTCAGAAAACGACAACAGGAAGTAAAAACTACTGTATTTTTACTTCGAAGTGACTCGCTTTCAAATCAATTTTCATTAGCAATTAAGAATGATGGAAATGAAAATGTGCTAAATGTTCAAGAAGAAAGTGTTGCGGTTAAATCTTCTCCCAAAAAATATTGTAAACAGACACATTTTTTCACTAAAATATTAGCTGATGGAATGACTGTTAACGATCAAACAAAGACTTGTAATCCCTTAGGATTTTGTACGGTTGAAATTTATAATGGATATTTCAAAAAATTTGATTCAGTTGAATATAACTTAAATACTCATGCTGGATTGTTTCCAAATAAGTGTGATGGGTATGAAGATGATTATTCGGTAACTGAAAATAAGTTAAATCGCTCAACACCCATGATGGCAACAATTAGAATCAATGGTGAATTGGTAAAACTATCCACAAAATTGATTTTTGATCTTTAAAAAACCAATAATACCAAGATGCTGCACAACTTGCTAAAATAACAAGTTGTGCAGTAATATCAAACACTTAACTTAAGTCTCTTGACTTCATGCCCATAAAATCGCTACATTCATCAAATGCTCTATTATCTACTCTATCCACTCCACGAAACGATCGGAGTGTTTAACGTTTTTAAGTACATCACTTTCCGAACTTTTGGAGCCACCACCACCGCAATTTTATTTTGCCTGTTATTAGGTGGTAGATACATTCGCTGGTTAAAAGATAAACAAATCGGACAAAGCGTTCGTAACGACGGACCACAATCCCATCTTTCTAAAAAAGGTACGCCCACTATGGGTGGAGGTTTGATTCTTTCTGCAATCGCGATCTCCACATTTTTATGGGCTGATCTCACCAATCATTTTGTTTGGGTTGCCGTGTTTGCAACACTTGGTTTTGGTGCAATTGGCTGGATGGATGATTATTTAAAAGTAATCAAAAAAAATTCAAAAGGACTCACCGCTCGCCAAAAAATTATTTCTCAAACATTAGTGGCTCTGATTGCCTCCATTGTGTTGTATGTGTTGCGTGATTCACCTCCACTCCTTAAATTTCCATTCTTTAAGGACTTTTCAATTGATCTTGGTCTTTTATTTATTCCATTTTCTACTTTTGTCATCGTTGGAGCGTCTAATGCTGTGAACCTTACCGATGGATTAGATGGATTAGCGGTTGGTCCAACCATCACGACTTCACTGACTTATGCGATTTTAGCTTATTGCGCAGGTAACTTTGTCATCGCTGAATATCTTCAAATTCCATTTGTTTCTGGAGCGGGTGAAGTGGCTATCTTTTTAGCAAGCACTGGTGCTGCTTGCCTTGGCTTTCTTTGGTTTAATACTTATCCAGCGGAAGTATTCATGGGTGATGTGGGAGCGCTAGCTCTCGGTGCAGCTCTTGGGGTTTCTGCAGTGATCACGAAGAATGAATTTTTACTTGTTCTTTGCGGTGGAATTTTTGTGGTGGAAGCAGTGAGTGTGATGATGCAGGTGATCTCGTTTAAAATGACGGGTAAGCGTATTTTTAAAATGGCGCCGATCCATCATCATTTTGAACTCAAAGGATGGCCTGAACCAAAGGTTATTGTAAGATTTTGGATTATATCAATTTTGTTGGCGCTAGCTTCACTAGCAACGTTAAAACTTCGTTAATGAATAAAGATCATCCCTGATGGGATGTAGGAGAGCAGTATGAGTAAGTTTAAGGGTAAAAAAATATTAGTAGTAGGATGTGGAACATCTGGTGTTTCTGTTTCCAAATATTTAGTAAAACAAGGTGCTCGCGTGATGATCACCGATACTCGTCAGCGTACAGAACTTTCTGAACCATTAAAGATTCTTGGTGATTTAAAAGTTGAATTTGAATTAGGCGGACACACTGAGCGTTCATTTCAAGGAGCTGAGTTGATTGTAGTTAGTCCTGGTGTGAATATGCAAAATCACCAATTGCTTCAAATGGCTAAATCCAAAGGAACTCCGATCACCAGTGAAATTGAACTCGCTGTTTCTGAGCTCGAGCAGCCGTTGATTGCGATCACTGGAACTAACGGTAAATCCACTCTCACCACCATGATTGGTGAAATGTATAAAAACGACGGTAAAAAAGCATTTATTGGTGGAAATCTTGGAACTCCACTCATTGAATACATCAATGAAGGACAGCCTGGCCAAGTTGCAGTTGCCGAACTTTCTAGTTACCAACTTGAGCTTACCGATAAAATGGTTCCAGCAGTAGCGATCTTCACCAATATTGATCAAGATCACCTTGATCGTTACGGCACCATGGAAAACTACATTGCCGCAAAAAAACGTTTACTCAAAGTTTGTGATCGTAACTCATGGGTTATTTTGAATTACGATGATCCAGTACTTCAAGGATTTGCTCAAGAAAATGTGGGCAAACTCATTTGGTTCACCATGAAAAATCCAATGAAGATGGGTGGAGATTTTGCTGAGAAATTTTTTGGAGCTTATTACGATGCTGAACAAAATGCAGTGATTGCAAAAGTAACGGGTCGTGAAGAAGTTTACCCATTGAAGGAATTGAAAATTTTTGGTGATCACAATAAACAAAACATCATGGCAGCAATTTGTGCAGCTCGCGTGATGGGAGTAAATCAAGCAGCAATCCAAGCTACGATTACTAGCTTTAAGGGGTTACCTCACCGTTTAGAGTTTGTTCGTAAAAAAGACGGCGTTTACTTTTTTAATGATTCTAAGGCTACCAACATTCAAAGTGTTCAAGCATCTTTGGGTGCTTTTAAGCGTTCAGCGATCATCATGATTGCGGGCGGAAAAGATAAAAACATGGATTTCGCACCACTGGTTCCATTTGTACAAGGAAGAGTGAAGTTGCTCATCTTGGTGGGTGAGGCAAAAGAGAAAATCAATCGTGCTTTGGGAGATTTCACCGAAACCTATCTCGTGGGAACCTTTGAAGAAGCTGTATTGATGAGCTTTCAAAAATCAAGAAATAGTGATGTAATCTTATTATCACCGGGATGTTCCAGCCAGGATATGTTCCGTGATTTTGAAGAGCGAGGCGATTATTTCAAAAAATTGGTTAACCAACTCTAAGAAGTACTTTTCAGATCTTTTCACAGCCAATCGGGCGAGTGGTGATCGATTTTTACTTTTTACTGTGTTGGCCTTAGTGCTTTTTGGACTCCTCATGGTCTATAGTGCGTCCTTCATTTTTTCTGAAGAGCGTACTGGTGATGGCTTTGCCTTTATTCGTAAACAATTCATTTATGCTTGCATGGGGTTTTTCGCCATGTGGGTATCTTCGCGTGTTCCACATCAAAAATGGTATCAGTGGGCTCCAGTGGCTATTCTTTCTGTTATTGGTATGCTCCTTTTGGTTTTGATACCAGGTGTGGGTTCACGAGTGGGAGGAGCTCAGCGATGGATCAATTTTGGATTTTTTAGATTTCAACCTGCAGAGCTAGCAAAAATCATTGGAGTAATGTTTGTTGCTCGTCAGCTGGTAAGGCATCAAAAGGATCTTCAAGATTTTAAACGTGGAGTGGTAGCACCCATTACTTTTTTAATTCCTGTGATGGTGTTGTTATTGCTTCAACCTGATTTTGGATCTACGGCACTTCTTGCTGGAACAACATTTATTTTAATGTTTATTGCTGGAGTGAGACCTTTATTTTTATTTGGAGGTTTGTTTGGTGGTGGGGGCGCAGCCGCTCTTTTAATTATCACTTCACCTTATCGAATGGCACGGGTGATGACCTTCATTGATCCTTGGCGAGATCCTGCGGGAAAAGGATTTCAAGTGATTCAGTCCATGCTGGGATTGCATAATGGAAGTTTACTCGGGCAAGGACTTGGAAATGGAAAGGAAAAATTATTTTTTCTTCCAGAAGCACACAACGATTTTATTTTTGCTGTGATCGGTGAAGAGCTTGGGTTTGTAGGCGTTGCTGCAGTAATTTTTGCTTATATTTTCTTTATCTATCGTGGTCTTAAAATTTCCTGGAATTCACTTCATCAAAGACAAGATCGTTTTGGATTTTACTTAGGATGTGGGATAACGCTCATTTTGGGCTTGCAGGCTTTTATTAATATGGCAGTGGTGATGGGATTATTGCCAACTAAAGGACTCACTCTTCCTTTCATTAGCTACGGTGGCTCAGCGCTCACTTTGAATCTTTTTGCGGTTGGAATTCTTTATAGTATTTCTAAATCGAATCATGCATCCAATTACGGAGATCATTATGGCTAACAACAAGACTAAAAAATTGATTGTTGCAGGTGGGGGCACTGGCGGACATGTTCTGGCAGGAATTGCGATTGCAGATGAGTGGAGTAGGGAATTCTCAAATTCAGAAATTTTATTTGTAGGATCTGAGCAAGGTCTTGAATCCCGATTAGTCCCTAAGTATGGTTATCGATTAAAAACTTTAAAAATTGGCGCTTTAAATCGGGTTTCACTGAAGACCAGATTGATGACTGCATTCAAGCTTCCGTTTAGTTTTATCAAAACATTTTGGATCTTGATGTGCTATCGCCCAGATGCAGTGATTGGAGTGGGTGGATACTCTTCAGGCCCAGTGGTAATGATGGCAAGATTATTTTCTCCTTTCTTTGGGACACGCACCGCAATTTTAGAACAAAATTCAATTGCTGGATTCACTAATCGAATGCTCGCTCGCTGGGTACATCGAGTTTATTGCGCTTTTGAGGCGAGTGCTGCTATTTTTACTGCCGAAAAAGTTTTAATCACGGGTAATCCGATTCGTTCGTCATTAAAAAAGCTACCCTCTTCTAAAAATGATCCATTTGTTATTTTTATTTTTGGAGGCAGCCAAGGTGCCCAAGGAATCAATACGATGGTGATTGATGCACTTCCATTTTTAAAAAATGAAAAAATTGAATTTATCCATCAATCTGGGGTGAATGATTTTGAAAGAGTGAAATCTGCTTATCTTCGCGAAGGAATTTCGAATGTAAGAGTGGAAAAATTCATCGATGATATGGGTGCTTGTTATGAAAAATCAAGTTTAGTGATTTGTAGAGCCGGCGCCTCCACGCTTTCAGAACTTGCTTCTGTGGGTAGAGCTGCGATTTTCATTCCACTTCCCACTGCCGCAGATAATCATCAAGAAAAAAACGCACGCATTTTTGAAATGTCTGGAGCCGCTATGGTCATTACCCAAGGTGGAGTGACTGGTGCTCAGTTTGCAGAAAAAATTATTTCGTTAAAAAATGATCATGCCAAAATCCACTCTTTTGAAGAAAAGGTTCGTCCTTTTTATAGAAGTGATACAGCGGAATTAATCGTAAAGGATTTATCACGTGCGTAAGTTTAAACTACATTTTGTGGGCTTGGGTGGAATTGGAATGAGTGGAATTGCTGAAATATTTTTAGCACAAGGTCATGAGGTTTCTGGTTCAGATTTAAATGCAAATGAAATTACTGAGCGATTAGTTCAGATGGGTGCAAAATTTTCCCAAAGTCACAGTAAAGATAATGTACGCGATGCAGATGTGGTAGTGGTGAGTTCTGCTGTAAAGAACAATAATCCAGAAGTGGTGGAAGCTCGCATTCGTGGCATTCCGGTGATCCCTAGAGCTGAAATGTTAGCAGAAATCATGCGCGGTAAAGTTGGAATTGCGATTGCAGGAACTCACGGTAAAACCACCACAACTTCAATGTGTGCTCAAATTTTAATCAAAGCCGGAATGGATCCTACCGTTGTAGTGGGTGGTAAAGTGGAAAGCATTGGTAGTAATGCAAAAGTTGGATCGGGTGATTATGTAGTAGTTGAGGCAGATGAAAGTGATGGATCTTTTCACTTACTTCCAGCTACTTATGGAATCATTACCAATATTGATCTAGATCACATGGAGCATTATGGTACGCGTGAAAATTTAAATGAAGCTTTCGTAACATTTGCTAAAAAAATTCCGTTTTATGGATGCACCTGGGTTTGTGGAGATGATGAGGGAGTGAGAGAAGTGCTTTCTAGTTTCACGAAGCCACATTTTACTTACGGTTTTTTTCCATTCAATGATTTGATCGCCAAAAACGTAGTAGTGATTTCAGGTGGAATGCAGAAATATGAAGTTTGGAAGCGTCCGTCTCGGGATTTAGAGCATGTATTTTTAGGTTCAATTACACTTAATGTTTTGGGCACGCACAATGTTTTGAATTCACTAGCAGCCATTGGCATGTCACTAAGTTTGGGTGCTCATTTTGAAGCAGCAAAAGAAGCGCTCGCTTCCTTTCATCATGTTCGTCGTAGATTTGATGAGCGTTATCATGATGCAGTTAAAAACATTCGTGTGATTGATGATTACGGGCACCACCCAACCGAAGTGCGTGCTGTTCTTTCAACGGCAAGACAAACCGGACATTCAAGAATTATCACCATCTTTCAGCCTCATCGTTACACTCGAACTCAACTTTGTTGGGATGAATTTTTAACGTGCTTTCATGATACCGATCTTTTGTTGATGCTTCCCATTTACTCAGCGGGAGAAGATGCAATTCAAGATGTGACCACTGAGCGCTTGATCACTGCGATCCGTGAAAAAAGTAATTTAAATGCTATTGAAGTGCATTCATTGGAAGATGCTGCATCTTGGGTGAAAAAAAATAGCACCCAAGGAGATTTAATTCTCACTTTGGGTGCTGGTTCGATCACTAAACTGGCCGAACAATTAGTTTTCTAATCCTACTCGACTCATGTATTTTGTTTTTTCACTGTTTGTAAGTGCTTTTATTCCGTATTTCACTTGTTTTAGATCCCAATCTAATTGTGAACGGGTTCCACGTTCACGAGCATCCGCATCACCAGGAAACATATCGTACATCGGTGAACGAACAATGTAACAGTGAGCATTTTTATTATAAGAAGCACCCGTTCCTGTCACATCACCTTCAAAAGATGCGAAAGGTACATTTTCAATGCATTTTTCTTTAGATAAAATGAAAATGTCGGTCCAATCCTTCATGGTTTGAGGGGAGTCGGAGAATACTTTATCTAAAACTCTTTCTTCAGTATTCCCTGAAGCATTTTTAACTAAAACATAAGGTGCCACATGAAACCACCAGATGAATTTTTTACCTTTTAACTGACGATAGTATTCGTGGTAAGCAACCGTGTAGAATACAAAAACTTTTTGAGCTTTGATGTTTTGAACTTTATCTAAGCCATAGGTCCAAGTTTCAGCTCTTTGTGTGCATTCAGAACCGAATTGAAATTTCCAGGGTCTGATCATTTTAAAATCACTTTCCATACCCTTAAATACTTCACTTACTTTTTGATCATTTTCTAAAACTGTAGAAGCATAGTTTTCCGGAATCATTGCAAGAGCGGAGGAAGAGCTTAGGGAAAAGGCGATTAGGGCTTTAGTTAAAATTTTCATCAGTGACTCACTTTCTATTCATTCGTTTCTTTTGTTTCTGAACTAGGGAATAGCTTTATTGACGCGAAAAGAAAAATTCCTAATTTAGATGAGGTTATGAATGGCGGCTAATACCTTATTAATTACAAATAGTTACTGATTGATTGTGGTGTCCCATTAATCGTACTAAAATATCATCATGAGCTCGAAGGTGCATACCATCGTGATGAGTGATTTCCATTTAACAGATGCTGAGCTTGGGCAGCCTGGGAAATCCTTGTGGAAACGCTATAAAAGACCAAAGTTTTTTATGGATCAAAGTTTCAAACGGTTCATCCATTTTTTACAAGAAAAAATCACCTTAAGCGATTCAGATTCGAAAATCGAATTGGTTTTAAATGGTGATATTTTTGATTTTGATTCGGTGATGAAACTCCCACTTCACACTAGGTTTCATATCTCGTGGTTAGAAAAAAAACGTGGTTTATTTCCTGAAGAAGAAAAATCACGTTTTAAAATACACACGATTTTA
>CANBTI010000003.1 GCA_947372355.1 Bdellovibrionales bacterium
AACAAGGTGTGGAGCAGAAAGAGCTTCAACTTTAACCTTTAAAGTTTGTGAAGTGGTGAAGTTATAAGATTTAGAAAATGCTCCGCCGTTTAAGCCTGAAAGTTGAACCACTTGCTGAGCAGCTGCTGGAAGATTGTAGATGTTGCCGCTAGTGTTGGTAGTGCTAGTGCTTCCGCTGCTGCTTGAAGTATTGCTAGCGGTAGAAGTTAGAGCCACTGTCTTGGAAGACTGTGAGCCACAAGCTGAAAGAACTACTAACCCTGCAACTAATGATAATAAGTTTAAATTTTTCATACTTACATCTAGATAGAGCACGGGTTGTGCCAAGAGTTATGTAATTCATAATGCAGGGAAATATTGGAGATGATTGATTAATATCTTGCTCAATGAATTTGGTGGAACGAGATTGACTGACTACTATACAACGGGCTGTAAAATGATTAGACAGTAGTGTACTATGATTTAAGTATGAATAATAAGTTTTCAGCGTATTGGCTTTTCTATTCTTTAGGTTTGGCGTTTTGGTTAATCTGTAGAAACACTCTTGATCTAACGCTATTGTGTGTTTTTTACAGTATTTTTGTAGGCACTGTTTGGGGTCTAGTTCCTAAAATTTCTAAAACAGATGTAGTTTCTCTTAAATATCTGATTCCTCCATTTATGCTGATTATGCTCATGATGCTTTCAGTGAGAATGAGGATGTTAATGTCGGCAGAAGTGGTGTTAATTACGGCAATGTCTTTAGTGCATTTTCGGGCTTGTATTTTATCTTTTGCTCGACTTAAAAATAAAGCGCAAATTTTCTCCTTACTTCAGTTTGCATCTTTTGTTTTTGGTTTAATTTTCTTATTTCAAAAAAATATTTTACCCTTTGTCATTACCAGAAACATTTTTTTGATGAGCATGATGGCAATCAGCATCATTAGTATTGGTTATTTAATTATACTGGTGAGGAAAAAACATGAGTCTGCCTCAGAAGAAATTGACGGCGAAACAGTCAGTTCTTGATTGTTACGAGCAGTTTCATCATCCAAAATTTTTAGAATTAGATCCACTCATGATCATACGTGAGTATTTAGATACTTCTCAAGTAGAGGAGGTGGCACTCATCGGTGCGCTTTTTGCTTTTGGTGCTGTGGGGCAAATTAAAAAATCTTTAAGTTTAGCACTCACTAAAACTTCGCTTGTAGATCATACAAAAGTAAAAGATGAAAACAAACTTGCCGCACTTTGGTTTGAATCATTGTTGGGTTTTCGTCACCGTATTTATGTAGATCGTGATTTGGTTTTGTTAAAGCTTTTATATCGAAGATCTCAACTTAAGTTTGGATCCCTTGAGACTCATTTTTTAATTCATCATCAACAAAACTCAGAATCAATAGAGCAGGGTTTGATTGGGGTAATTAATGATTATCGCAAATGGAGTGATGAGATTGAGTTCAAGCCCGGTAGGTTTTTTAGTCATATGCTGAACTCACCCGAACAAAAAAGTGCATGTAAAAGATGGGTCATGTATTTAAAGTGGGTAGCGCGTCCAAACGATGGATTTGATCTCGGGCTATGGAATAACGACAAGGTTCGTAGTGATCAGTTGGTCATTCCTATGGATACTCATCTTTTTAAAATCTCGAGAAAACTAAGGCTAACCACGCGTAAAACTGTAAATTGGCAAACCGCATTGGAAGTGACAAAATCATTAAAAAAAATTGATCCCTCAGATCCAACAAAATTTGATTTTTCACTCTGTCGAATTGGAATGTTGAAGTATCGGAAAATGATTTAGAGTGATATTTGTTGGTTGTGCAAATTAATCCCATTGGAACTATTCATACTTGTTTTACAGAAAAATTTGGAGTGCCCAGGCAATCACTAATGGTGAATGAGGCACGAGGTTTGATTAAGTTTCATCCTGAATATGCTCATCCAGATACAGCACTTCATTTAAGCGATTTTAGTCATCTTTGGGTAATTTATCTTTTTCATAAAAACCAAAATGCAAATCATCCTGAAAAATGGAGCAATACCATTCAGCCTCCAAGAATTGATGCTCCCAATAAAGTGGGAGTTTATGCATCAAGATCACCTCATCGCCCTAATCCGATAGGATTATCAGTAGTGAAGCTTGAGAAAATAAACATCATCAACGGTGAAGTTCAAATTGAAGTAAGTGGTGTGGATATATTAGATGGATCTCCTGTGCTCGATATAAAACCCTATGTTCCGTATGCAGATTCGATCCCAGGCGCGACTAACGGATGGATTAAAAATGAGATCACTCGTTATGAGGTTCAATTTTCAGAAGAAGCGGAAAAAGTATTAAGCGGAACTCCTCATAAAAAATTGATTCGTGAAATTTTAGAGTGGGATCCCCGTCCACGTTCGCAAAGAGAACAAGCCCCAATTGAAGCGGTGAGTAGTATCGGTAAAAAATTTGCATTCAGATTAATGGACTACGATATCCATTGGACAATCGCAGAAAATTCAATATTAAGCGTCAATAAAATACTACTTTAATTGCATTCGATGCTTCAGCGATAATGATTCGATATGAAAAAAATGGATTTCTTTCTACCCTTAGTTCTATTCAGTATTTCCACAAACGTTTACGCCGCAAACGATAAAGCAAATGAAATTACTTTTGATAAAATCGTTCCTCATCGTGAGAATTTTACTGAAAAACTAATTCAAATCGAAGGTAAAATTAAAGATTTGAAAGTGATTAAAGAGGGTGGAAATAAATTTGCAACTTTTTTTCTCTCTGATGGTGAAAATACGGAAGCAACGATTTCGGTAAAAGTTAATTTAACTAAGAAAAAAACTGTGATCAATACCTTTGATTGTAAAGATGGTGATTTTACAACTGTTCAAGGAAGATTTAAATCCTGGGGGAATGCTTCTTATTTAGGAAAAGTTGACGTTAGAGAAACCTATGAGTTTAAGTGTAGTGAAACGGCCCAGGTTCGTGCAACTCCTCCAGTTGAAGTGGTAAAGAAAATAACACCAAAAAAAGAAGCTGAAGTTGCGGCTGAAAATGATACTCCACAGCCCACTATTTTAAAAATCAGTGGAGATGGATCCAGTAAGATTGTGGATGCTAAGGGTAAAGAAATTACTAAAACTGGCACCCAATTAGCGCCAGGTACTACGATTAAGACAGGGGCCAATTCCAATGTACAGTTGAAGTATCCTGATGGATCTAAAGTATCCATTGCACCAAATTCAAAATTAAAAACTGAAGCCGGAACAAAAACGGTTCAATCAGTATCTCTCAACTTTGGTCGAATTCACGCTTCAATTCACAAACAAGCATCAGAGGATTTGCATTTTAGGATTAAAACTAAAAGTGCAACGATGGGAGTTCGTGGAACTCAGTTTTTCGTAGATTCAACCACTTCTGGTTTAGCCACGACCCGTGTAGTGGAGGGAAAAGTAGATGTGGCTATCGATGAAGCAACTTTAATGGCTGGTAAAGGCAGACGCTTATTACATGATCAAATGGTAGAAGTGAATCAAGGTAAAATTCTTGAAACGATGCCATTCGATTCGGCTAAATTTATCGCAAAAATTAAAAGTGAACAGCCTGATTTGCTTGCCTACGCAGATACTGAGGCAGATAAAACTGTGGACTCTTCTTCATCGCCAACTGCTCCTATTGCAAAAGCAGTTGCTCTATCAAACTCTAAAAAATCTGATTGGACCGTTTTTAGATTATCTGCACTTGGATATTTAACTAAAACCGATAAGGCTACATTCGGTGGAATGGTTTCTTGGAATCCAGGTACGCATTTAATTGGAAATTGGAATTTAGGGTTAGATCTCGGTTATGGCACTCGTAATTCTACTGTTGAATATGCAGTGGTAGGAACGTTTGTATTTAATTCCTCAATTGCTGCGGAAATTAAAGCAGGTGCTCAATCTTGGTTGACTGGTACCAAAGTAACAGGGGGAATGGGTGGATTAGCGCTCAAATACAGTCTTTGTGATCAATGTGTGATCAATCACATTATATTTGGAGACGATGTTCTTTCCATCAATAGTAAAACTTACAATATTGCTCGTGTTGGAATTGGTTTTAATTTTTAAAGTAGGCTCTGTTTATAATCCAGAAGCTTGGATCGTTACAGCTGTATTGTTTCGATCCACTGGAATTACAAATGGTCCGGCTGTATGGATTGCACCAGCCTTTGTGGGTTCGTAAATTGTTACCGATCTAGTTCCCAATGGAACGCCGGTTAAAGTGAATGATCCAGAATCGGCTGGCACAATATTACTGAGTGTTTGAGTGAGAACACCAACACCGTTTGGAGTATTCAATTCAATCTGCGCTGTTCCTGCCCATGGTACTCCGTTATTCCAAATCACTCCTTGCACATTTGCAGTCATGAGTGAGGTAGGAATTTCTAAAGTGATGTCGGCGTCTAACCCAGTACCGCCTGCTGCTCGATTTGCACCTAAACTGGTAATGGTTGCTGGTGATGTTGCAGGACTATAAACATAATTAGTCCCCCAAGCATCTTTTGTGTAACTGGTGCCTAAAAAACCGTTATTCAGATACGGCCCATTCCAACCAATTCCAATTCGTGTGCTAGCATCCATTGCCCAAGCGGGTAATCCGGGATTAGTCCAAAGTGCGGCGAGACCTTGTCCTGAAGTTGGAATTGCGCCGATATCGCCTAAAAATCCAAAAGTGGTTCGATGAAGCGGGCGATATCCAGCAATTTGGCGAGTGTAAATGTTTGCAACTTCTCCACCGGAAAGTGCACTTTTCCAAATTGCAACTTCATCTAAGCGAGCAGAGGTATTTTGACTTGATGCCGTTCTCCCTAAAAAGTATAAAATTGAATTTCCAAAATTATCATTGTTGTTGTTGCTGCTTGCTGAAGTGGTCACCACCAGCGCTCCATCTAAATAAACTGTAGTACTATTTGCGCTCGCATTGGATCGATCGTACACCACGACAAGATGATGCCATCCTAAAGTGGGGGCGGTGGTGTACCTTATGAATGATCCATTTGAATTTTGTTGTCCGAAACTCATGAATCCAAGCGGCACTCCTGCATCACCACTTGAATCATTTACGGTGGCGATAAACCCGAGTCCTGCTGAATAATTTGCAGATAATTCCCAAAGAATACATCTCGTCGGATCACTACATCCGAGATAATTAAACCAAGCTGCTACCGTAACAACATTGGTTAAACTTAAATCCATTGGAGCAGAGAAACCGCCAGCACCATTGGCTTGAAGAGATGTTTTTACTTTTCCTGAATTTCCTAAAGTAATGGTTCCAACAGTGGTTCCCGTATTTCCAATGGAAGAACTATCGGTAAGACTCGCTCCGCTTGTTTCATCTAAATGCCAAAGACCAACGATGTTAGCATTTTGAGGCGCCCAACTAGAATTGAGTGGCATGCCTAAACCATCGGCTGCTGCAAAAGATTGCGCTTCCCATTTTCCAACGATTGCCTCTCTGATTTCTTTCATTTGCTTAACGGTATTATTGAAGCGCTGTTCGTTTGAGGTATCAGAGATCATGACGATAGAGACTACGGATAAAACGCCGAGGAGGATGATCACCATCAACACCTCCACTAGAGTGAAACCACTTTTGAAACCCCGCGTTTGATGCATCATCAGCTTGATTATACATAAAAATTAGACAGTTTTTAAAAAAGCTGTCAAAAAAATCGACACTTTTCTTCGTTTTAGTGTCAAAAAAATGCTCCAGTTTTTTGACGCTTTTGCCGATGAGCATAAGGAGAAGAGAGTGGACCTATGAGTCGGATCTTTAAAAAACTGAATATTGAAGAGGCGCAGCCTTCAGAGAGATCGGTACCCGAGTTAAAACTCGTGCCGACAATCGATGAAGATCCGCGCCCATCAATTAGTTTAAAAAAGACTTCTAAGAAAATCACTTTTCAACAAATTCAGATCATTGGACTATGTGTGGCCATAGTGATTGGTGGAAACTTTGCCTATCAAAAATATATTATAAATAAAATCCCTAAACCGATTGAATCCGTTGTTGAAAAACCAAAGCTTAATGAAGACGAACTCCTGCACCAAGAGGCAATTGGGTTAATGAAGATTAAAGATTATTCAAAAGCATTAGAAAAATTTGAAATACTGACAAAAAAATATCCAAATAATCCAGTAATCACCAATAATATTGGTTTGATTTATTTGAAACTCAACGATTTTTTAAAGGCCGAATCATTATTTCATGCAGTACTCAAAATTGATATCAAAGATGGAACAGCTTATAATAATTTAGGTTCATTGAAATTAGCCGAAATGAAGGCGGATGAAGCAATCGCATTTTTTTATCAGGCGATCCTATATCTTCCTGGTAAAATCGAACCACATTTAAATTTAGCAAAAGCATTTGAACTGGCAGGCAGACCGATGGAGGCAATACCAGAATATCAATATTATATTGATCATACGAATGTTGGGGGCGATCCTGTGATTAGAGAAATGGTAGATAAAAGAATGGTAAAACTGAAAACGTTTTCCAGGTACATTGAAAAATAGATTAGATAGTTGCTTTTAAAACTTCATCAACGGAAGTGATGCCCGCTACGATTTTACCAATTCCATCTTGGCGCATCGTCATGAATCCAGTTTCAAGAAGATATTTTTTCATATCAATTTCAGAATAATCATCAGTGATCATTCTGCGAATTTCGTCGGTCACGGTAATGAGTTCAAACAGTGCAATTCGTTTGAGATAGCCCGTTTTTAAACAATGATCGCATCCTTTCGGACCAAAAACCCAATCACCTGCGTGAAGAGTATTGGAACCCAGTAGTTCCACATCGTTCTGAGAAAGTTGTACTTTTTGCTTACAATGAGTACAAAGTACCCTCACCAAGCGTTGAGCTAGGATTGCACTTAAGCCTGATGCTAGTAAAAATGGCTCTACTTTCATGTCAATTAATCGAGTAGGAGTGCTGACCGAATCGTTGGTATGAATCGTGGTTAAAACCATATGCCCGGTCAATGCTGCTCGAATTGCTAGATCGGCTGTTTCTTGATCTCGAACCTCTCCCACCATCACTACATCTGGATCTTGTCTGAGAATATTTCTGAGTAAAGTTGAAAAAGTGAGACCTGCTTTTTCATTCACCTGAACTTGATTGATTACATCAAATTTATACTCGACCGGATCTTCAACAGTGATAATGTTATTCTCGGTGCCATCGATTAAATTTAACATTGAGTAAAGCGTTGTAGTTTTACCACTACCTGTAGGGCCCGTAATAAATATAATTCCATAAGGTCTTTGAAGTAGGGTGATGATTTCAGTTTCCATTTCCGGACTCATTCCGATTGCAGAAAGAGTGCTCTTCATTTTTTCTTTATCAAGTAACCTTAAAACAACCTTCTCACCATAAACAGTAGGGAGTGTGGATGTTCGAATATCGATAGAGACTGAATTTTGCGAGTGTTGAAAGCTACCATCTTGGGGTTGTCTTTTTTCTGAAATATCTAGTTGAGCTAAAACTTTTAATCTTGAAACAACGGTAGAATGTATTTCAATTGGATAAGTATAAAGTTCATGCAAAACACCATCGATACGAATTCTGACTCGAACTTTTTTTTCCGTTGGATCTAAATGAATATCACTGGCTCTATCAAACATTGCTTTTTCAATGAAGGTATTGACCAGTGATTCAATGGAGAAGTTATCTTTTCCACCATTTTGGGTAGGAGTGAGTTGTGTAATGTTTTTTGGTTTTCGATCCGCTTTTTGTTCATCGTGTTTACTTGATAAATGCTTAATAATTCTATCAATTGAAGACGCGCCCACGTAGGTTTTGTTGAGTGAAGAATCAATTTGTGCTTCGGTGGCTACCTTAACCACAACTGTGGCATTTAGGCGCTCTTCTAAATTACCGAGTTTAACTAGTAAAATAGGATTGTGAGTCGCCAAAGTAATCACACCATTTTTGGATTCAAGTGGAAGTAATTTATAGGTACGAGCCATTTTTTCTGGAAGGATTTTAGCTGATTCAGTGTTGATAGCAGTAGTATTGAGATCGATGTAGCTTAATCCGTGTTGGGCGGCGAGCGCTTTTGCCAAATCATGATCTTTAATTTTGCCTTCGCTAAGCAACAGTTCACCAATGCGTAAGTTTTTATTTTTAGCCCTAGATTCTGCAAAGGTAAGCTCTTCGGCTGTGCAAAGGCCCATGGAAATTAAAATTTCACCCAGTTTTTTACTGGGAACAAGATTTATTTCACGGGTTTTGAGAGCGTCGTCCATGGCTTACTGATCGACATGATCGGCGTTAATCTTAAAAATAGTTGGAGTACGGCATTTTTTTGACCATTAAAGTAACTTAATGTTAGCTTAAATCTATTATATGAAACGTTACTTCTATCAATTGCTTCAGCAATATTACTCTTTTTATATTCTACCTGATTCAAAAGTGATCACTTTAGATGTAGCTGATACCTCATTATTGCCAATATTGGGTTCAAATCCCGATTACATCATTTTAAATGGAAATATTCATTCAGTAACAGACGTTCAATTACTATTAGAAAATGTGCACGCAGTTAGTCTCAAAACTACAAGAGTGATTATTTCTTATTATAGTAGTTTATGGAAGCCACTATTGGGATTGGCAGATCGGTTGGGTTTGCGTAAAAAACAAGCCGAAATTAATTGGGTTTCTCCATCAGATATTAAAAATTTTTTGAGATTATCAAATTTTGAGTTGGTAAGTTCTAGTCAGCGAATTTTGATCCCTATTTACATCCCGATTTTAAGTAATTTTATTAACCGATGGCTAGCACCTCTTCCGTTTTTTCGTTGGTTTGCGATGGTGAATATTGCCATCGTTAAACCAGTCTATGAACTCGATTCTAAATCACCTTCTGTTTCAGTGGTAGTAGCTGCAAGAAATGAAGCGGGTAATATAGAATCTCTTTTTGCTCGTTTACCCAAAATGGGTAGTGAAACCGAGCTCATTATCATTGAGGGTGGATCGAGTGATGGTACTTGGGATGAAATTCAAAAAGTAAAAAATAAATATGCTGGGCAAGTTGAATGCATAGTAGCGAAGCAAAAAGGTAAGGGTAAGGGGGATGCAGTGAGAATGGGTTTCTCGCTTGCTACCAAAGAAATTTTAATGATCTTAGATGCTGATCTTACCGTTGCGCCAGAAGACCTTCCCAAATTTTATCACGCCATTGTTCAAGGAAAGGGTGATTTTATTAATGGAAGTCGATTGGTTTATCCAATGGAGGGACAAGCCATGCGATTTTTCAATATGATTGGTAATAAGTTTTTTGCCATGGCCTTTTCATTTCTTCTCGGTCAAGGATTTAAAGATACTCTTTGTGGAACTAAGGTTTTAACAAGAGAGCGATATGAAAAATTAGCTGCAAATAGAAAATTCTTTGGAGATTTTGATCCATTCGGAGATTTTGACTTAATATTTGGTGCTTCTCGCTTAGGTCTTAAGATCATCGAACTGCCGATTAGATATAAAGATAGAACTTATGGAGAAACTAATATTAGTAGATGGAAGCATGGTTTGATTTTACTGCGCATGGTGATTTTTGCAGCGAGAAGAATTAAATTTATTTAATTAATTCGATGTCTACAAAGCTTGCAAAATTGGGTGAAATTTTTATCAGTAAGTGATCAATGGTACTGGCAAACCCAAAAGCCCAAGAGGGAAGTAGGCTCCACTTTTTCAATCCACCCATCCACCAATAACGTAAGGGAGTGTGGGGTTCAAATCGGATCATTTTTAAGTCAGTCCATTGCATTTGAAAGCGTGCGTAATCTCTTTGAAAAACAATATAAGATAAAGCCCCATTTGCATCACTGAGTGGACCTTTTGATTGAAACTTCCATTCTTTTGCATTCGGTTCAAAAGGCTCGTGATGTAAATATCGGTAGATGAGCGAACTGAGGCAACCTGCGTATGGATCCACAATAAAAACCCTACCGCCCGGCACTAAGCATCTTGTGGCTTCATTGAAAAATGCCTCAACATCTGGAATGTGATGAAAAACATTCGACATAAAAATTACTCTTAAGCTTTGATCTGGAAAAGGCATTTTTGTAGCATCGATTACTTGATCGATTCCTTCATACGCTAAAACATCAGAAGTGATTGCTTCTGGGATCACCTCTTTTATAAAACTTCCACCAGATCCAAGTTCTAGAATTTTACCTTCAGAAGGGCATTTTTTTAAACATTCTTCGTATTTTTTATAAATTTCTAAGTAATAGAGTCTTAATGATGGTTTGTTTTTAGTGGTCAATCGCAATTCATGAATTCTATCTATAGAATCTAGTGATGAATTTTTTCGTTGATCGCTTTTCATGGATTTAATGTTATATTCAAAATGAAAAATGAACACCCAAAATAAACTTCAAATTGCTCGTCTACTTTATCAATTGGTAAGATTGATGAGGGCTTGTGTGGGTCTAAAGGGCAATCACGCGATTTGTAAGCGCTCAGGCATCAAGTGGAATTTGGATTTAAGTGAAGGGATCGATTTATCAATTTACCTTTTCGGAAAGTTTGAGCGCTCCACTTCTGCCGCAATTCAAAGGTTGGTTTTACCAGGTGCCATTGTTTTTGACATTGGCGCTAATGTTGGAGCGCATGCTCTTCCCATGTCGAGGCTAGTGGGGGAAAAGGGCAGAGTTTATGCTATTGAGCCTACCGATTGGGCATTTAAGAAACTTTCTCAGAATTTAGAACTCAACCCGTCATTGAAATTAAGCCTTATACCAATGAACATGCTATTTTCGGATTTAAAAAGTGAGATACCCAAAAGTATCTATTCAAGCTGGAAGCTGGAGGCGGGAGTAGAGCATCACATTCATGGGGGTAGATTGAATTCAATCGCTGATGCTGAATCCACAAGCTTAGATGTAGTGGTGAAGCGCTTGGGATTAAAGAAGTTGGATTTCATTAAACTTGATGTGGATGGTTTTGAACTCAAGGTATTAGAAGGTGGGGTTCAAACATTGACCGAAATGAAGCCAAAAATAATCCTGGAAGTAACCCCTTACACGCTTGAGGAACAGGGTGATTCATTAGAACTGCTTTTGGAATTTTTTAAGAAATTAAATTACCGTATTTTTTCAGAAGATGGAAAAACTGAATTTTTTTTAAACGTGAACCAACTGAGAAAAAAAATTCCAGCGCTCGGTGGCATTAATATTTTAGCATGTCATTCTTTTGACAGGAAGCTGTGAGTACCTGTTTTTTTTACTTTACTTTGATTTGTTTTTCTCTCAATATTAAATAATAATAGTTTTACAATTTATAAACATCCTTGAAAAAGGATAAAGAATTGGCCGAAAAAAATTCAAGGAATGGATTGAGGAAATATGAAAAAATTAAATAAATTAGGACAAAAAGGTTTTACATTAATTGAAGTTTTAATGGCCGTTTTGATTATTGTGATTTTAGCAGTTGTGGGGATCACTCAATTCAGCAATTTCGCAGCAGATGCAAAAAATGCAGCAACTAAATCAAATTTAGCGATCTTAAGAAATGCAATTGGTACGATGAATGCTCTCGAGAGAGTTCGATGTGCTAAAACTACGGTTTTATTTCCAGATGTAATTACTTTAACCAATAATGATATTACTGGTTGTACAACTGCAACAGGTACTGCCGCGGGTGGTGGTGTAGCAGCTTGTGATCCATCTACATTGATTAATCCTAACACTGGTCTCGTTTATGGAAGTGCCGGCGTGGGTTGTTCGGTTGCTTATTTAACATCTGGTGATTACATCTCCTTAATTCCACTCATCGATCATCCGTATGTACAAAATGGAATTCCTAACAATCCTTGGACGGCAGCACTTTCAACAGATGCTCCAAATCTTGTTCAAGCAGACACTGCTCCAATCGCAGGTGCGATATCTTGCTTCAATGCTCCAGTAACAACATTTGGTGCGATTGCAAAAGCTAAAAAATGTGTTACAGCGGGGACAGCATTTGGTGCTCCAGCTGCAACGGGTGAATCCGGATGGTGCTACTGTCAAAAGACAGGTCAAATTTGGGCTAATAGCGCAAATAATGATGGCGCTGCACTTGGAACAGGTATGGAAAGTACTTTCTAGATTTTAAATTAATTTATGCGAATCAGCGTCGGTCGGCGAAAGCTAACCGGCGCTTTTTTTTTATGGAACTTATCGAGCGATCAGTACATAGTTTAATTATTAGATAATGAAAAAAATCAAAGCACTAGGGCATCACGGTTTTACATTAATTGAGCTTTTGATGACCACTTTGATTATCGGAATCTTAGCTGTAGTGGGCATCACACAATTTAATAATTTTTCTGCAGATGCAAAAAATTCATCGACTCGAGCAAATTTGGCAATCATGAGAAATGCCATTGGAGTGATGAACGCAATGGAGCGAGTTCGTTGTAATAAAGTTTCGCTCAATTTCCCAGCTGTAGGAGCACTTCAAAGTAACGATGTCACAGGATGTACCAATGCTCCGGCGCCTCATGCTGGTGTAGTGGGAGCATTGGCTGCATGTTATTTTGCGAACATTACCAATCCTAGAACAGGTTTGGTTTACACTGGTGGTTGTAGTTCTGATTTGTTTTCTGATGCTAATTACATGAGCTTAATGCCCGCAATTGACCGCCCATTTGTACAAAACTCAATTCCAAACAATCCATGGCAATCAGCTTCTGAGATTACACTTTTTTCAAATACAGTTACCGTAGATACCGTAAATCCAAGTAATGCCGGTGCTCCTTGTTTAGATGAACCGATTCATGCAGCTGGCGCAATGGTAAATGGTACGGCATGCGGAACCAGACTTATTGCCGCAGGAATTGGTACCGTGTATGGAACTGCTACCTTAGATGGTGGATGGTGCTACTGTGAGGGTACTGGCCAGATTTGGGCTAATACTGGAAACAATGATGGATTGAATGCTGGTACTGGTAATGAGAGTTTATTTTAGTTTACTTTGGTTGCTTATTATCTAAGATATAATTATATGGTAAAAATAAATAAAATTGGACAAAAGGGTTTTACATTAATCGAAGTTTTAATGGCCGTTTTGATTGTTGTTATTTTAGCGGTAGTTGGGATCACGCAATTCAGCAATTTTGCAGCAGATGCAAAAAATGCTGCAACTAAATCCAATTTACAAATTTTAAGAAATGCCATTGGCGCAAAAAATGCTTTAGAAAGAATTCGTTGTGCTAAAACAGCAGCGACTTTCCCCGATGTGATTACCCTCACTAATAACGATATTACTGGCTGTACTTCTGGAGCGGGTACTGCTGCAGGAAGTTTAACTGCTGCTTGTTCACCCAATACACTGATCAATCCTGTTACCGGGCTAGTTTATGGTAGTGCTGGTGTTGGTTGCTCAGTGGCTTATTTAACTTCAGGTGATTATATTTCATTGATTCCATTAGTTGATCATCCATATGTGCAAAATGGGATTCCCAATAATCCTTGGACAGACGCTGTTTCAACAGATGCACCAAATCTAGTTCAAGCAGACACTGCTCCAGTTGCTGGCGCTATTTCTTGTGCCAATGCTCCAGTAACCACTTTTGGTGCTTTGGCAAAAGCAAAAAAATGTGTTACAGCGGGGACGGCATTTGGTGCTCCAGCAGCAACTGGTGAATCTGGTTGGTGCTATTGTCAAAAAACAGGACAACTATGGGCAAATAGCGCAAATAACGATGGCGCTGCACTTGGTACTGGTTTGGAAAGTACGTTCTAGTTTTTGATCAAAATCTTGACATTTAATTCATCATTGTCATAATCGATTCAAAGGATTCGAATCAATGATTGAAGTGACAGAACTTACTAAAATTTTTGGTCATCGATTGGCCATTGATCATTTAAACTTTAAAATTAAAGCAGGAGAAATTGTTGGTTTTTTAGGTCCGAATGGAGCTGGAAAAAGCACTACAATGAAAATTCTCACGGGCGTGATGCCCGCCAGTTCTGGTACCGCCAAAATAGCTGGATATGATGTATTTGATGAAGCTAGAGAAGTAAAAAAAAATATAGGCTACCTTCCTGAAATGCCACCCATTTATTTTGATATGCTAGTAGATGAGTATTTGGAATTCGTTGCAAAGCTTCATTATGTAACAAAATCAAACCTAAAATCATCAATTGATCGATCACTTGAAAAAACAGGGTTAACTGAAGTACGACATCGTGTGATAGGAAATCTATCAAAAGGGTACCGTCAACGTGTGGGCTTGGCTCAAGCTTTAGTTCATGATCCAAAGGTATTAATTTTAGATGAACCTACCGTAGGTTTAGATCCAGTTCAAATTATCGAAATCCGTGAATTGATCAAATCATTAGCGGGCGCTCACACCGTGGTTTTAAGTACACATATTCTTCCTGAAGTAACTGCAACTTGTGAAAGAATTATTTTAATCAACAAAGGTACTTTGGTCAGTGAAGAGATGATCGAAGATCGGATTATGTTTCAAATGCTGGTTAAGTCCATAAATGAAAATGGATTAAAGGCTTTGAAATCAATTCCAGGAGTAAAAGATGTTCACTCTGTTGTTGGTGTTGAAGAGGGAACAATTTCAATTGAGTTAAATTCTATGCAATCAGAATTGCGTGGCCGCTTGATTGAGGTGGCTATGCAAGAAAAAATGGGAGTTCTTGAGTTTTCGTCAGTAAAATTAAATCTAGAAGAAATCTTTTTAAAATTATCTGCTGCTGATCACGCAATGATGGAGAAACGCGCATGAGTTTTAGTTTCAAGCAAATGTGGACCATTTGCGAAAAAGAATTTAAGTCATATTTTTCATCGCCTATAGCTTACATTATCATCGCTGGTTTTTTATTTATCTTGGGTTGGATGTTTTTCTTTAATTTAGATCACGTGAGTCAGATCACCCATCAATATTCAGCAACTGGGGCAAGGGTTGCGAGTATTACTGACGGAATAGTAAAGCCAATTTACGGAAGTATGAATGTGATCTTTTTATTTATCATTCCATTCATAACCATGCGCTTGTTTGCAGAAGAAAAAAAAATGCAAACTATGCAGCTTCTTTTATCATCTCCTGTGAGTATGGGAGAGATTCTTTTTGGTAAATTTTTTGCTGCATTATTGTTTATTTTAACAATGTTGTTATTCACTTTGGTTTATCCGATAATTCTATTGATGTTTAGCAATCCTGACTTAGGTCCAATTTTTACCCATTACCTTGGAATAGTTTTGATGGTTTGTTGTTACCTTTCGATTGGTATTTTCTTTTCAGCAATTTCAGAAAATCAAATCGCAGCAGGCGGAATGACCTTTTCGGCAATATTCTTTTTTTGGCTGATTGATTTAGCTTCCCAATCTTCAGGACCTATTTTGCAAGTGATTTTAGAATATCTTTCATTAAATAGGCATTTCAATAAATTTAGCCTCGGCATTATCAATACATCGGATGTGATTTTCTATTTATCATTCATTTCATTGGGTTTATTTTTCACTCATCGAGCCCTCGATTCATCTCGATGGAGGGAGTAAATATGAATAAAAAAATATTTAATAACCGAAAGTTCTCACAAAGTGCCAGTTCGATTTCCTTAACTGTAATAGTGATTGGTTTAATTTTGGTGATCAATTACTTCGGAGGTCATAATCAAATAGAGTTAGATTTGACCAAAAACAAAATCCACGCATTTTCTGATCAAACAAACAAAGTAATGCATGAGTTGAAAGCGGATTTAAGGGCTGAATATTTCGGTGACTCAAATGGGAAGGCAAGATACACACCACTTTTTGAAAATTACCAAAGATTATCTAATCACTTTAAAATTGAGTACATAGATCCCAATAAAGAACCTGCAAGGGTTAGAGCTTCTGGAATTAAAAAAATAAATACTCTTGTACTAACTTATCAACAAAAGTCGGTAAAAATTGATGATTTAAGTGAAGAAAAAATTACCAATTCGATACTTAAAATCGAAAAAGAAAAAAAACAAACTGCTTGTTTTGTCGTAGGTCATGGCGAATCAAGTATTGAAGACATTACTCAAAATGGGATGCAATCTCTAAAAATTGGTTTGGAAGATCAAGCATATGAAGTAAAAGAAGTATTACTATCAAACGTAAATTTGATCACCACTTGTAATTCTATCTTGATGCTAGGACCCCATGGTGACCTTTCTAAAAATGAATTGAAATCCCTAGAAGAATATTTAAATCATGGTGGGAGAGCGGTTTTTGCCGTTGATGCAGAATTGGCTCAGAAAGAAAAACTCTCTAAAGATTTTCGTCAGCTATTAAATGGGTGGGGTGTAATTGTTAAAGATGGTCTAATTGTTGATCCTGAATCCCGGAAAGCTGGGATGGACGCTTCAGTGGTAATGATTAATCTTTTTAATCCTACTCACCTTATTACTAAGGATTATTTACAACCAAGTTATTTTCCATTCGTTCGTCCGATTGATCCGGTTGCTGTAGCCCCATCAGGATTGATGAGTATTACCTCGCTAGCAAAAACAAATGAAAATGCTTGGTCTGAATTAGACATCGATTCATTTGTTAAAGGATCTGCCCAATATAATGAAGGGGTAGACATTAAAAAAGGTATGCAATCAGTTGCAGTTGCAATTACTGGAAAACACGATACTCGCATCGTTGTATTTGGTTCCAGTCAGATGGTAAACAATCAATACGCAAGATTTGGTGGTAATTTAGATCTGTTTTTAAATTCTGTAAGTTGGATACTTCAAGATGAAAATCTAATTTCAATTCGAACTAAAAGCGATGATGAAGGAAGGGTGGAGTTGACCGAGCAAAATAGCATTAAAATTTTCTGGATCATCATAGTTGTGATTCCATTTACCATCATGTTGCTAGGCATTCTAATTTGGCTTAAGAGAAAAAACCGCTAAAATATTAAAAAGCGTCAAGGATTTGTCGCGTTAAAACTTTATTCATGAGTTGTCCTTTTTTTTCCGAAAGGAAGTATGAGAAGGCCTTATGAAAAATATATATAGCAAATTTTTTAATATGGATTTAAATCCTTTCGGTGAAACACCCGATCCAGATTTCTATTATGCTTCTCATCAGCATAATAGAGCTCTAGGAATTTTAGATACAGCTATTCGACAAGGAAAAGGTTTTTGTTTGCTTACCGGTGAAGTGGGTACAGGAAAAACTCTATTATCCCGCCTTTTACTTTCCTCCGTTTCAAATCATTCAAATACTGCATTAATATTATACCCAAGATTTTCTGATCTTGAACTACTGCAAGCTATTGTAGATGAATTTGAAGTTCCTGAATCTGAAGTAGAATTAAAAACCACGAAAGCTTACTTAGATCATTTAAATAAATTTTTATTATCAAGTTTAGATATTGGAAAACGTTCCATTCTTATCATTGATGAAGCTCAAGCCATGAGTGTTGAAGCATTAGAAATGATAAGATTACTGACGAATTTAGAAACTAAAACTCAAAAACTACTTCAAATAATTTTAATCGGACAACCTGAGTTAGAAGTTACGTTGGCGCGTCCAGAGCTTCGTCAGTTGAAACAAAGAATTAGCGTTCATGCAACTTTACAGGGTTTAGATAATATAGAAACCGAAAGATACATAAAAAGTAGAATTGAGCACGTGGGTAATGGAAACTTTATCCGATTTGAAAATTCTGCAATTAAAGTCATTCATGAATTGGCTTCAGGTATGCCAAGAAGAATTAATCAATTGTGCGAATCGGTATTAGTCACAGCAGAATCAAAAAAAGTTCGATTAATTACCAGTGATTTTGCGAGACAAGCCTTGGGTTGCAAGCCAAAGAGTTTATTTACTGTTTTTAGTAAAAAGGAGAAGGTATGAGTTTCTTTAAAAAGTCGGTACTGGGTGTTGATCTTGGAACTAGAACAATTAAAGGTATTCGATTGAAAAAAAACAAAACAGGAAAAATGGTTTTAGCTGGCCATTTTTTTCAAGATTTGTCTCAAACAACAGAAAACTTTCCTTCAAATTGTAATCGAGAAGAAGCTTTGAAAGCGGCATTAGAAATCCATTCACTTGGTTCTAGTGATGCTGCAACTACAGTAAAAGATAGCGATGTTTTAACATTTAATTTAGAATTACCAACGATGAGTGAAAGGGAGTTGGCACAAGTAGTGCCCCAAGAGATTGCTGAACAATCTCAATTAAACATAGATGATCTTAGTTGTGATTTTATTGTGTATCCAAATAATGTAAAAGCTCATTGCGTAAAAAAAGAAGTAGTGATGAAACAAATGAAACTTTTGGAAAATGTTGGTTTAAAACCTACATCAATCGAATCCGAAATGATGGCCATTACTTCCATGTTAGAATTTAATGATTACTTGGATAAAAAAGAAGTAGTAGTTGTTTTCGACTTGGGTGAATCACATGTAAATTCTGGTTTAATAGCTGAAGGGATTTTGATGTTAACCCGTAGTAATAAGACTTCTTTTGGAACAGTAAATGCAAAACTAAAAGATGAGTTTAATCTTTCGTATCAACAGGCAGAATTATTAAAGCATGAGTATGATTTTTTTGCTGGTCCAGGTACCGAAAAAACAGATATCACCACAATTTTAGATGATGTTTACACTGAAATATTTAAAACCATTAAAGAAGATTTAGAGTATTACCAGGAATGTTCTGAGAGCTTAATGCGCATTGATCGAGTTTTATTAGTTGGTGGAGGCTCTCAAATTAAATCAGCAGTAAAGATTATTGAAAAATTTCTAAAAACAACTGCTGTTGTGGTGAATCCATTTAGAAATATAGATATTTTTTCAAATAAAGAGTTAACAGATGAAGTTGCAGAATTAGCACCTTATATGGGAACAGCAGTGGGTTTAGCTTTGGTTCCATTCCAGAAAGGAAAGGCAGCATGAGAAGAGCAAATTTCGTAATTAAAAAAAGGTTCATCACTACAAAGGGAATGTTTTTTGCTTTGATGGTAACTTCCGTACTTGGGGTGTGTTCAACATTTCAAAAAAGTATTATTCAAAACTTAACTTCAATAAATACAACATCCTTGAAAAATAGAGTAATTGCATCAGTAAATACTAAGGTTGAAACACCAGTAGTTGAAAATAAACCAGTTGTAGCTCAAGTAGTGGCAGTCGCTGCTCCCGCGGTAGAGGTTAAAAATGTAATTTCTAATGAGTTCACCGTATTAGAAGAGAAAATTAAGTCCCAAAAAATTATTGGTGTTGAATCAATAGAGCGTGAAAAAAACTCTAATTCAATTCTAATTGTTTTGGAATCAGATGTATTTTTTAAATTGGGCACTGCTAATTTAGAAGAAAAGTCAAAAAACTCAATCCAAGAGGTGATTGAAATCTTAAAACCGATCAGTGTATCAAGTTTTATTGAAATCGAGGGGCATACAGATGGTTCCCCTATTATTCGACAAAAAGTTAATTATCCTTCCAACTGGGAATTATCGGCAGCACGAGCTGCATCGTTAATTCCATTATTTTCAAGTAGTGGTTTTTTCAAAGATCAAATGAAAGTTGTTGGATATGGTGATTCTCGTCCTAGGTACTCCAATCACATGAATAATGAGATCAGTGCTAAAAACAGAAGAATCGTTTTACACGTTTTTACACAGGGGGAAGAAAGAAAAATTTAAATGAGGCATATCAACTTCATTCCCGCAGAATTAAGACCAAAACATGAAATCCCAGGAAATTTAATTCCTGCTGGATTGTTTTTGGTTTTATTATTCAATGTAGTTGGTAGTGTCGTTTCAAATATAATCTCTACTCAAAGTGTTAAAAGTGCTTTAGTTAAAATTGAAGCTGAAAACACTGATATAACCAATAAAATTGATTCGTTTGCAGGAGCTAAAAAACGATTAAAATTAGATGAAGCAATTGGCAGCATGAAAGTAGTTTTAGATAAGAAAAATTATTGGTCAGCCATTTTTAGAGAAATGAGTGCCTTAATTCCTGAGGGTGTTTGGCTTACTGGATTCAGTGATTTAAGTAACAATACAAATACAAAAACCAAAGAAGAAGTTTTATTGATCAAGGGTGAGGCTGTTTCACAAGAAATCATTGCTCAATTTTTGATTGCGCTGGAAAAATCAACTCATTTTTCTAAAGTTCAAATTAAATATTCTGAAAAGGAATCCAACATTAGCCCTACTAGGTATAAGTTTGAATTTTCAATACCAATCAAAGCAACAACAAATGGAGGTTTAATATGAGGTTTCTAAAAACTCAATTAAAACCCAGTGAAATTGCATTAATTAGTATTATTCTAATGATGTTGCTTTTTATATTCAATTTTACTTGGAAAACCTCTTCGATGATCCGTAGTTTAAATGCACTCCAAGTTCAAGTAGAAACTTCTAGAACTAAGTTAACGGAAAATAAAATTTTATATACCAGACTCATATCAAGAACTCCATCTTCAGAAGACGTGAAAAAAGACTTTATGGATCAGTATGTACTGGTAAATGATCGATTTTCGAGTGTAATTACTGGAATTGTAAACAGTTCAAAAAATAAGAATTTTAGCTTACAAAAAATCAGCTTAGATGAACAGACTAAAGAGTCTGGATATAAAAAGCTCCTTTACTCCTTAGATATTGAATCTTCTTTTATTGAAATTGGTAAATTTTTAGAAAAGCTTGAGGATGCGCCACTGCTTACCGAGGTTACATCAGTAGAAATTAAGCGTATTGATAATGAAATGAAGCGTTGTTTGGCTCAGATTAGACTCTATAGCTATGTGAGGATCGAATGAAGCTTTATAAATCAATCCTTCTTTTAGTTATAGTTACTGCAGGTATCAAGGATGTTTATGCCGAAGAAGCGAGGGCTTCTTTTGAGCGCTTGATGGATGTTGATTATTCTTTTTTTATGACTAGCGCGAAGCTACCGTGGGGTGTTGATCCCTTTCAAAAAGAACCAGGTTTTGCAAAAGTGCCAAAAATTGAAGATAAGTTTGAATTAACTGGAATATTTTATTCTAAAGATCAGCCTATGGCAGTGGTAAATGGTCGTTCTGTAGGAACTGGTGATATCGTGGGTGATCGTAAAGTGGAAGAAATAGGCGAAAATTACGTAATTCTTAAAAAGCATGATTCAGCAATAGAATTGAATCTACCGCCAGTGATCAATTCTGAATTTGAGAATGATTCTGATGGTGATGATGAGGTAGAACAATGAAGATTCAATTATTTAATAAATTCTTAATTTTATTTTTTATTATATTTTCCACTCCTTGTTTAGCAGGTTTAGATTCAAAGATTTCCGTAAATGTGAGAAACGCTCCAATAAAAGGTGTATTAGAATCAATTGCTTCTAAGGCCGGATTACAGCTAGTGATGGATCCAAGTTTAACGCTTAATGTTTCGGTCACTCAAAATGATGTGATGGCAAAACAAGTACTCGATATTTTAGCTGCCGATCATATGATTGAGTTTTCAATCAGTGGAACAAAATTATTTGTTGATTCGGTAAAAGGTGGATCCGTTTCTGGAAATGCGGTTGGAGATGCCTATCAGCTTCAATTAAGGTATGCTATGGCTAATGAGTTGGTATCAAAACTCGGCTCAATGGTTCCAGATGGAAAAATTATTGCAGATGAGCATTCAAATAAAATAATTTTTGTTGGCTCAAAAAAATCATTTGATAAGTTAAAATCTCTCGTTGGTTTATTTGATACTCAGCAGAAACAAATTATGATTGAAGCAATTATCGTAGAAACTTCTCATAATTTCCTTCAATCCATTGGCATTGGAATCAGTAATGCAGGAAGTTCCACTGCTGTTACTGGATCTTCTACAAATCCTGGTCCATCAAGTCCGAATGGTACCTTTAATGCTATTTTAGGTAAGATTAATAGCCAGGCTTTAAATGTTAAATTAACTGCTGCAGAATCAAAAGGTGCAGCAAAAATTGTTTCGCGTCCGAAAGTAGTAACCTTAAATAATCGACTTGCTAAGGTTGAAAGTGGAGTAACTATTAACATTAAAACATTGAGTAACGTATCTTCTGGAATTGGTGCAATTGGTGGCACTGGGCCGGGTCAAGGTGTGGTAACTGGCGGTGTAACCTCCATTGACGCCACTCTTTCCCTAAGTATCCTTCCAATGATTATTGGGGATGATCAAGTTAAGTTGACAGTTGAAATTAACGATTCTTCACCTGATACTAGTTCAGTTGATGGTGTTCCTGGAATTTTAAAAAATACGGCTAGTACTGCAGTGATTTTAAAAAATAAACAAACTGCTGTTATTGCAGGCCTAGTAAAACAGACAAAATCAAAGGGGTCTGCAGGCATTCCTTTTCTTTCAGATATTCCGATTTTAGGAAATCTGTTTAAATCTAATGCAATCACAGATAATAACAATGAGTTAGTGATCTTTCTCACTCCTACGATTGATGATTCTGGAAACATTAGCTTGAGTGCCGATGGTGCTGATCCCGCTTTGCTCGTAAAATCACCATTGGATCCAGAAATAAAAGTAATTCAGCCAGTGGAAGAGGATGCCAAAACTGCCCACTAGTTTTTAATGTTTGATCTAGATTGTATCGATTTTAATATTTCAGCTTCTTTTTCCCAATGATTTTCAGTACTAATATTTAATGATTTCATCTCTTTTTCAAGTGATTCTTTAAAAGTGTAAAATTGTTGGGGTAGTTTTTCTTTTTGGTCATCTTTATCAATTTGCTCAATGATTTTCCACGCGGATGAGTAATTTCCGTTGTTACGAAACATGATAGCAGTTAAAAAATAATTCACCAAAAGATCATCATAAAACCATTTTGATAAAATGCGAGCCTGATGAAAGTTTTCATAAGCTTCTTGAGGCATTTGTGCATGTAGGTATTCTATTCCTTGTGAAAAATAATTATACTCATTTCCCGGATAGTTTTTTATGGCTTGAGAAAAAATGATAGGCCATTTTTTCCAAATCAAAACATTTTGTATTGTGTAAATAGAGAAATAAGCAATAAATACGCTTGCAACAGTGATGATATTAATGGGGCTCTTTGTTTTTACGGAAAGCCATTTTGTTATTCTATATAAAATCTCTGCTAGAAGTATGGAGAGCAAAAGATTTGAAAAATAAAGTCGATATTCAGCAAATGGATTAACCATTTGTAGAAAACTGTTTGCTTGCAAGTAATTAATAAAAAATAAAAACACTAAAAATGCAGTACGAGGCATTTTTTTGTATTTAATAAATATGAATAATCCCCCCAATAGCCAAATGAGGCCTCCCGCGATGGTTGCAAGAATTTCTAAATTGTTAAAACTCGGATTACCATGAAAAATACTTTGTAAGTTTGGGTTTAAAAACAAAATGAAATAAAATGATTGAAAATACAATTGTGAAGCTAGATGCGGCCAAAATGGATACATATTAAAGCCAGATACACCCGCATACATTGACTTTCCCGGATCAGATAATAAGTTGTTTATTAAAATCATGAAAAATGATGTGGATAAAATGATTGCCCATTTTCTTTTTGGAATTTTGTTTATTGCCGTTTGATTAATTATGATCTCATAGGCGAGTAGCATGATTGGAATGAGAGAACATGTTTCTCTGGCGAAGAGTGAAAAAATTAATAAAAATATTAAAAGTGGAAATTTTGTAATCCCGTATTTTGAATAAATATTTAAGATCAAAAGATTAAAAAAACCATAGAGAAGCATGATTACGCCCATTGCATAAGTAACGGATTGAATTTGTAAGGGGTGAATTAAGAAAATTGCTGCGGCTAGAACGGGCAAGTATGGCTTATCAGAAAAGATTTTCTTAAGCCAAATATAAACTAATGATCCATTGATGAGGTGTAGGAGCAAACTAAAAAGTTTGAAGCTCCATGTTTTTCCAGGTGATAATGTCCAGTTGATTGCAATTGAAATGTTTTGCAACACTCTGTTTTGTCTTAGTCCGCAAAAGATTACATCATGAAAGTTAAAAATATTGTGCAATTGTTTTCTATTAACAATTTGCATGTAGTCGTCATAAACAAAAACCCCATTTAAACCTAATAGATAAATACAGGCTGTTAATACAAAAGTGATGATGAGGAATACCTTAAACGATCGAGTTAGGCTCATTTTTAAACTCTAACTTAAATCTTTAGTGACCTACAACTGCTTTGTTCATTTGCCATACTGGAAGAAGTAGGGCGAGTGCAAGTATGAGCACCATACCAAAAATTACGAATAGCAATATCGGCTCAATTAGTTTTGAAATATTATCTAATTTATAATCAACCTGAGTTTGGTAGTATCTACCCATTCTTTCTAGAATTGGCTCTAATCTACCTGATTCTTCACCCACACTGAGCATGTTTCTAAATGTAGCTGGAAAAATAGTGGTGTCGTCTAAGCCTGAGCTCAATGTTCCACCCTTTGCAATTTTTTGAATGGCATTACTAAGGGCAATTTTAAAAAGATCGTTTCGTTGGGTGTCTTTCAGTATCTCTAATGCATCAATGAGTGGAACACCGCTCTGGATAAGAAGGTTTAGAATGACGCAAAGGTTGTTGAGTTCAATGAGAAGAAAAATTTTACCGATCAGAGGCATTTTCAATATAAATCGATCGTACTTAATTTTAATCACAGGATTAGAAATTAGTTTTTTAAATGTAAAATAGATTGCAAGACCACCTGCCGCTAATACATACCAGTAAGAAACAAATGCGTCGGAAATGCCGATTACAAATTTGGTAATAGGTGGCAAATCGGCACCATACCCGGCTAAAAATTCTTTTAGTTTTGGAATTAGGAAATAAACGGCAACAGTAAATACAACTCCTAATACAAAGATCACTATTTTCGGATAAAAAATTGCAGACTTAATTTTCGCATCATTTTTTGCCTGCTGTTCAATCATTTGAGAAATTCTACCCAATGATTCTTCTAGTTTACCGCTCACTTCCCCTGTTTTAACAAGTCCGATCACCGTTTGATTGAATACTTTAGGGTGTTTACTAAATGATTCATTGAGTGAACTACCTTCGGTAATATCATTAGTTATATTATTGAGTGCATCCTTCAAAAATTGATTATCAAGATCTCGTTGTAATAGTTGAAGCATCTGAATAATGGGAATCCCGATTGAAATTCCTGTTTCGAGCTGACTCATGAGTACGATTTTTTCTTCAAGACTTACTTGTTCAAAAAATCCCCCCAAATAATTTTTTATTTCATTAAATATAATTTTTAAATTAAAGCGCCCCAGCTCTAAAACGATAAGTTCGCTTTTGGTGAGTGATTTTTTTGCAAGCCATGCATTTTCAGCTAGAATTGTTCCCTCTACAATCGATCCTTTTTGATCACGCGCGCGGTAGTAAAATTTCGACATTCTTCATCAGTATACTATTCAAAATTAAAATGTGAAAGTAAGGGGTTTGGCCATTATTTTGACTGTTTACACTTAATTCATATTCATAGATTATTTAATCATGAGAAGTGGTTTTACACTGGTTGAAATTTTGATGGCCGTTTTACTTTTAAGTGTTTTGGCCACCATTGGAATCACTCAATTTACTGACTTTAGTAAAGATGCTCGGACCGTAGTGACTACGGAAAAACTAATGGCATTGAAAACCGCAATTATGGGTGATCCGCAATTTCATGCTGGTGGTGAATATACAAAACAGGGATATCAAGCGCATTGCACGACACCCCCAGCGGCATTAGCCGATCTTATCACCATGCCGGTAGCGGGGAATTGTACAACCGTTTATGATCCATTTTTAAAAACTGGTTGGAGAGGTCCTTATGTTACTACTACTGATTCGTTATGGAATGTAGATGCATGGGGAACTGCGATTGAGTATTATGTGACAGGACCTCCTGCTCGAACAATCCGGAGTTGTGGGCCAGATAAAACTTGTGGAACTACAGATGACATCACCGTTACCTACTAATATTGATTTCTCAATTAAATCCGAACAAGGTTTTGGATTGTTAAGCATGGTAATTGTGATTCTTACTCTTTCAATTTCCGCAATTACCGTGATGACGGTGATCAACCCATCTGCTCTTACAAGACAAAGTCGTGATACTGCACTTAAGGCTGCAACTCTACGTTCCGCGATCCAAGCTTATCAATTTAGTCATGGTGGAATTACTGGAACAAATCCTCCGACACTCATTGATTTATCCACAACAGATGGCGTTGCTTGTTTAATGGATAACACACCAACAAATAATACCTATCAATTATTGCAGGGGTGGTGTGGCCCTTATATAGATCAGGTTTTTTCACAAAATTTGAATGATTATAAAACGGATGGTTGGGGAACTGCTTTCAACTATGATGCAATCACCACAATAATAAAAAGTTGTGGAATAGATAAAACTTGTGGAGGGGCTGATGATCTTACCTTCGCTCCGTGATCGCAGTGGTTTTACGATGATTGAGGTTTTAATGGTGATTTTAATCATCACGATCATGGCTGTTGTTTCGATTACTGTGTTGCCTGATACGATTAACGAATCAAAATTTAATCAAACTGTTGAAAAAATGAATCAAATCAGAAATGCAATGATTGGAAATCCTGAAATTCGTGAAGGAACGACGCGAACCAGTTTTGGATATTTGGGAGATGTTGGAGCAATACCCACTTTAATTTCTGATTTAATCTCAATTCCTGGTGGTATTTCAGCTTATGCTGTTAATTCTACAGCTCGATACGGAATTGGGTGGAATGGAGCTTATTTAACAGGAGTAAACGCAGCTTCTAATTTCACTACCGATGCATGGGGAACCGCTTTAGTTTATACTCCTGGAGCTTCTCCGCCAACTTTAGTTTCATTGGGCGCTGATGCTGCTTTGGGTGGAACAGTTTTTAATCAAGATATTACTGTTACATTACCCAGCGAACTTACCACTTCAACAGTGAGTGGATTTATTTGTCAGGGAGGTGGTCCCTTCACTGCAACAGCACAAGTGGAATTAAATTTTCCAAATGCCGGAGCATTATCTCAATCAGAAGCAAATTTACTTCCTGCCGATAAAGGTCAATTTTCATTTGCTACAGTTCCAATGGGAATTCGATCGATCACCGTTTATGTACCCAGTAAGGCTGCCCCAACACAAACATTAGGACCAATTGTTTTCACTGTGGCGCAACCCAATGTAGTTGTTCCCTGTAATTTAATTGATATTAGTCCCTAGCATATTTGTTCAGTCCCACTTCTATTTTTATATTCTACTTTAAAAAAATCGCGAATCGTAACTGCTATATCTATACGGTTAAGGCGTAATTTTTCGGATGCGTTGAGTATAAGAATCGGCAATATAGATATTACCTACCGAATCCATTGACATACCGACTGGAAAATAAAAGGATGATGCAGCAAGTGTGCTGTCGATACCGTCGGAATAACCGCTACCCGCATAAGTAGTGACTAAACCTGAACTGCTCACTTTTTTAATTACGTTATTGAAATAGTCACTCACAATGAGATTGCCGCTTGAGTCAATGATGATTCCTGCTGGTGAATAAAATTGAGCAGCTGTTCCTTGTCCATCAAGATTTCCGGCAGTGCTTCCAGCGAGAGTGCTCACTGTGCCGTCGCTCGTGATTTTTCGAATGCGATTATTTGCGGTATCGGCGACGTAAACCGTTCCATTCGATGAATCTACTGCGATTGCTTGAGGATTTTTAAATCTTGCAACTGAAGCAGCTCCATCTGCATATCCCGAAAGGATATACCCAGCAATAGTGGTGACTGCACCTGAAGAACTAATTTTTCGAATGCGACTATTTCCTTTGTCGGCGATATACAAATTATTCGATGTATCGATCGCAATGCCCCAAGGGTAAGCAAATTTCGCAGCGGTGCCCTGACCGTCTAAATATCCGTATGTTCCATCACCTGCAATGGTGGTGACAACACCAGTACTCGTTACTTTTCGAATGCGATTATTATAAGTATCAGCAACATAGATGTTGCCTGAAGAATCGAGAGCCATTCCTTTAGGAGAATTAAAGCGTGCGGCTGTTCCTAGATCATCAACATAACCTGTATTAGCTGAGTTTCCATCACCCGCTAATGTAGTTACCGTAAGACCATCGGCAGAAATTTTTCGAATGCATGGACTAAAATCATCGATAACGTAAGTAATTCCGCTCGATGCGGTAGTGACTGCGATTGGTGAATTGAATTGAGCAATTGGACCATCTTTACCATTGATAAATCCACTTGAAGCTGATCCAGAATAAATAGAGACCACGGCTGCGTTGGTTATTTTCCGAATGGTATTTCCTAAAGTATCTCCGATCAAAAGATTATTTGAGGAATCAATCGCGATCCCATCTGGATATTTGAAGTTTGCAGTTGCACCTGCTCCATTAATTCCACCCAAGGTTCCAGTTCCGGCGAATGTTGTTACGGCGCCAGCACTCGTTATTTTACGAATCACATTATTGGTATAGTCGATGACAAATAAATTTCCCGTAGAGTCGATCGTAATTCCATGAGGAGAATTGAATTGCGCTGAAGTGCCTTGTCCATTAGTGAACCCTGGAGTGCTACCTGCAAATGTAGACACGACTCCTGCAGTTGAAATCGCGCGAATTTTATTGTTTGAGGTGTCTCCTACGTAAATTACTCCAGCACTACTGATGGCAACACCAAAAGGATTATCAAATTGTGCGTTTAAAGCTGTTGAATCGTAGTATCCGGCAACCCCGGTACCCGCAACGGTTGTCACGGCACCTGTACTGGTAATTTTTCGAATGCGACTATTGCCTTTGTCGGCCACATAAATATTTCCCGATGAATCGGATGCAAGTCCTCTTGGGGTAATAAAGCGTGCACTAGTTCCTTGGGCATCTGCAAAACCAGCTGTAGCAATCGAACCTGCAAAAGTGGAAACCAATCCTGCTGAAGTAATTTTTCGAATCGCGTTCGAATTGGCTTCGGTGACATAAACGTTTTCAGAGGCATCCACTGCTATTGCATAGGGAGAAGTGAATTGTGCAACATTCGCTGCTCCGTTTACATATCCAGCAACTCCAGTGCCTGCAAAAGTGACCACCACTCCATCGGAAATTCGGCGGATAGCGTTATTGCCTGAATCAGCGATATAAATATTTCCAGAAAGGGCAATCGCGATACCTGTAGCATTAAAATATTTTGGATTCACGGTCACACCGTCTAAGTAGCCTCCTCCGCCTGAGCCCGCATAGGTTGAAACAATTCCAGAAGTAGGAGTTGGAGAAGGAATGGGTGTGGCTGTCGCTGTCGCTGTCGGAGTTGGAGTCGGTGTCACAGTCGGAGTCGGAGTCGGAGAAGCGGTAGCAGAAAAAGTAACAACAACACTTGCACTGAGTGATCCACAAACTAAATTTAAAGTCGCAGATTTTGAACCAGTAGAAGTTGGTTTAGGTGCAACTGTAATTCCAGTACAAGATCCTCCGGCAATGACTCCCGTATTACAACTGCTGCTACCGGATAATAAAAATTGATCTGAGTTCGTGCCTGAAAGAGAAGCGGCAGTACAAGTTGAGGTGTTTAATCCGCCAGTGTTGTTTGCAGAGAAAGCTTGAGCAGTGCCGGTTGAAGATACGATAGTCGAAGTCAGTGCCAGTGGACCACTTGGATTAAAAGATAAATTTGCAGGTGTAGGCGTTGGAGTAGCGGTTGGTGTTGGACTAGCAGTCGGCGATGGCGTCGGAGTCGGAGTCGGAGTCGGTACACTGTAAGTGGCGGTGATTGTTTGCGTAGTAATGTTGTGTGCAGAGCTATTATCAGTTGCTCTTACGGTAATTGAATTACTTCCTGCAACTAAGGTAATGACCTTACTCCAAGATGTGGTTCCAGTAGCAGTCGTACCATTTACTGTTACTGATTGAATTCCACTAGCATCACTTGCAGAACCACTAATCGTTAAACTTGATGTTGTAAAATTTTGTCCACTAGTGCTAGGTGATGAAATTAGCAATGTAGGTGGAGTGGTGTCAGCCACAGGAGTAGCAGTTGGCGTTGGAGTAGCAGTTGGCGTTGGAGTGGCAGTTGGCGTTGGAGTGGCAGTTGGCGTTGGAGTGGCAGTTGGCGTTGGAGTAGCAGTTGGCGTTGGAGTGGCAGTTGGCGTTGGAGTGGCAGTTGGCGTTGGAGTAGCAGTTGGCGTTGGAGTGGGTTTGTTTTTATCGGTGGTTTCGCTTGTTCCAGCCGTTCCATTACATGCAGTCAATACGCATAAAAGTAGAGTGTTCATTGCAAACACATGCAAATAATTATTCGTAATGCTCATCCTAAGCTTTAGTTTAAACAACATTATTTTGGCCTTATTGGTTTTCTACTTCTAATAGAATAAATCCGTTTAAGACCTTAAACAATGTGTCCCGGGTGACACGACTTCCAACTGGTTTTAGTGCGTTTTGGAGCTTTAAATAAGCTAGAATTTATTTGTGATTTAATTGTATTAAGTGGTGGCCTGGGACGGAATCGAACCGCCGACACAAGCCTTTTCAGGGCTCTGCTCTACCGACTGAGCTACCAGGCCGAATGAGAAACATTCAAACGCGAATTTGAAAATTATTCGAGATAGTTCAAAAAGGCAACAAAAAATATGACTCATGCTATCCACCTGGGCAAATGATTTGCGGGTGAATAAAATGGGACTAGTTTTTTGCGTTCTTTTTAATCTTGAGCGCTGAAACTTTTTTACTCACTTTTGGCGCAGCGGGTGCATTTTCCAGATCTCCCACTGATTCGACCACGTAATCTTCTTGAATTGCAGCTGAGTTAGCTGTTCCTGCATCAATACTAGTGGGCACTTCAGCTGAAGAACGCTCTAGTTTAAGGCTTTCTGCGTAAAGCTCATCGGTGTTGGTAGTGGTCATACCGAGTGCTGTGGTGGATGCGAAGCTTAGACCCCCAAAAATAACCAGACTAAAATACTTTGAATATATTGACATTTTTATAGACCCCTCTATATTTTTCCCCGTAACGATGCGCAATTCATATCGCAAAGCGTTAATGGGGTCAATAAAAATATTAATAGATAAAAAAAACCTTATAAAAGCAGCCTTTTTAAAAAAAATAAGCCTTAAAAATTGACAATCGGCCCCCTGATACCATCTAATCACCTGAAACCTAAACAAGGTATTTTGTTAACAAATAAGGAGGCAACTAAAATGCAAGTTCGTCCATTACATGATCGCGTACTAGTGAAGAGATTTTTAGAAGAAGAGAAATCAAAAGGTGGAATTATCATTCCAGATAGCGCAAAAGAAAAACCAATTCAAGGTGAAGTAATTGCTGCTGGAGCAGGCCGTGTAACTGAAGATGGAAAAGTTCGTCCTCTTGAAGTGAAAAAAGGCGATAAGATTTTGTTCGGAAAATATTCTGGAACTGAAATCAAAATCGAAGGCGAAGATTTTCTCATGATGAGAGAAGAAGATATTCTCGGAATCATTCAGTAAATAAAATTAACAAACTAAGGAGTCAATTATGTCAGCTAAAGAATTAAAATTTTCTCAAGAAGCTCGTAACTCAATCTTGAACGGTGTGAATGTTCTCGCCGATGCAGTGAAAGTTACACTCGGACCAAAAGGTCGTAACGTAGTCATCGAAAAATCTTTCGGTGCACCCCTCATCACTAAAGATGGAGTTACTGTAGCAAAAGAAATCGAACTTTCAGACAAGTTCGAAAATATGGGCGCTCAAATGGTTCGTGAAGTTGCTTCAAAAACCAATGATGATGCCGGCGACGGTACCACTACTGCAACGGTACTTGCTCAAGCAATTTTCCGCGAAGGCGCAAAAATTGTAGCTGCTGGTTTGAATCCAATGGATATCAAACGCGGTATTGATAAAGCAGTTGAAGCAGTAGTTGCTGAGCTTAAAAAAATCTCTAAGCCAATTAAAGATCAAAAAGAAGTGGCTCAAGTTGGAACTATTTCTGCAAATAATGATGCAGCTATCGGAACCATCATTGCTCAAGCAATGGAAAAAGTAGGCAAAGAAGGCGTGATCACCGTTGAAGAATCTAAAACTTCTGAAACTACTTTAGATGTTGTAGAAGGTATGCAATTTGATCGTGGATATCTTTCTCCATACTTCGTCACTAATCCTGATAAAATGGAATGTATCCTTGAGAATCCATACATCTTGATTTACGACAAAAAAATCAGCAGCATGAAGGATCTTCTTCCAACTCTTGAAAAAGTAGTTCAAAAGAACAAACCATTAATGATCATTTCTGAGGAAGTTGAAGGCGAAGCGCTTGCAACTCTCGTAGTGAACAAACTTCGTGGAACCATCCATGTAGCTGCAGTTAAAGCTCCAGGATTTGGTGATCGTCGTAAAGAAATGCTACAAGATTTAGCAGTTCTTACCGGTGGTATGGTGATCTCTGAAGATCTTGGCCATAAACTTGAAACAGTTGCTCTTGAGCAACTCGGACAAGCTCGCAAAATCACCATCGATAAAGATAATACAATCATTGTTGATGGTGCTGGTAAAAAAGCGGATGTTGAAGCTCGCGTAAAAACAATTCGCACTCAGATTGCAGATACTACTTCTGATTATGATCGCGAAAAACTTCAAGAGCGTCTTGCAAAATTGCACGGCGGTGTTGCAGTGATCAACGTAGGTGCTGCTTCAGAAGTTGAAATGAAAGAGAAAAAAGCTCGTGTAGACGACGCTCTCAATGCAACTCGTGCAGCAGTAGAAGAAGGCATTGTTCCCGGCGGTGGAACAGCACTTCTTCGTGCTTCTAAAGTTCTTGAAACTCTTAAAGGAGCAACTCCAGAACAACAAGCAGGTATCAATATCATTAAACGTGCTATTGAAGAGCCACTTCGTCAAATCGCTGCTAACGCAGGATTAGAAGGTTCAATCGTTGTTGATAAAGTGATCAATAACCCATCTGTAAGTTTCGGTTTTAATGCTTTAACTGAAAAGTATGAAGACCTAATCTTAGCTGGTGTGATCGATCCTGCAAAAGTAAGCCGTTGTGCGCTTCAAAATGCAGCTTCTGTTGCTAGCTTGATGCTCACTACTGAAACCCTCATCGTTGAAAAAGCAAAAAAAGAAATGCCTTCTATGGGCGGCGGCGATATGGGCGGTATGGGTGGTATGGGCGGAATGATGTAATTTGTAGGTAGGAGGCTAACTTTGTTAGCCGGACTAGGGGTTGTGTTCTGATCACTGAGTTTACTCAGTTAGTAAGAACGCAACTTCTTCTACCTCAGCCTATTAAAACTTAAAATTTGAACCCACTTATCTAACTTAGATAAGTGGGTTTTTTTTTGACGCGTACTATTGATTGAATTCTTAGCTTTAATTTACTAAACTTTAAGTATGGGTTTAATGAAAAGCTTGAGAGTGATGTTATTTGGTCATCGACGCAGAATGCTAGAGCGTGATGAACTCCGCAAGTTTTTACAGGTAAAGGTTATAATCGAAGGATTAAAATATAATATTTCAGATTTCTCAAACCAAGGCTTTTCTATTCATAATGAAGCTGGCGCTGGGTTTGAGGTAGGAAAGCAATGTTCATGTATTCTTACTTTGAGAGGCGATCCTAAGCTTACAATTAAAGTTAAGGTAAGAAGAGTAGATGGAAAACTCATTGGTTGTGAAGTAATCGATACAGAGCTTTTTGAAAGATTTGTCGACAATAACCTAAGATTACCAAAAAAAATTAATTAGACTCGCTCACATCATTTTTGAGTTCGTTTTTATCTTTTTCAGCATGAGGGAAGTGTGCTTTGAGTTGCACTCCTAGATCAAGTACGGCATTTTCAATTCCATGAATTAAATCTTTTTCTTGAATATTTTTTTTCAAAGAATTTTTTAATTGATCCCAATAATCTTGCCCCAATTTTAAATGAATACCTTCATCCCCGTAGAGAGCAAATTTTCTAGCGTTAGGATTAATGTAGATTAAAATTCCATTGCGATCTTTGGTGAGGTGCATTTTTAGTTTTTCAAACTGTTTTTGAGCCTGAAAAAGCGGGTTTTCATCTGATTTAGAATAAGAAAAATGGACACGGATTTCGCCACTAGTTTGGTGTTCTGCGTTTTCAATTGCTTGTACGATTTTCTTTTTTTGAGCCGATGTTAGTTTCATTTACCAATCCCCACTCGAACCGCCACCACCACTTGAACCACCGCCACCGGAAAATCCTCCACCATCACCACCACCAAAACCACCGCCTCCGCCAAATCCACCGCCTCCGCCAAATCCACCACCACCCCATCCACCTCTTCGATAACTATTGCTACCAAGGGTTTGAGGGCTAAAGCGATCAATCAATCTTAAAATACCAAAAATGATGAGCGCAAATAAGAGAAAAAACTTATTCACTTTCACGCCTTTTTGTCTTCTAGGTGCCGCTTCTTCTGTGCCTTCAGAATGGATGATTTTTTGAATTTCTTGTACGGAAGCTATGATTCCTTCAGAATATTTTTTCTCACCAAATGCAGGGCCAATAATATCGATAATGATCCGTTTGCTCTTAGCATCAGTGAGGAGGGGTTCTAAGCCATAACCAACTTCAATTCTGATTTTCTTTTCTTTTAAATAGACTGCGAGTAGCGCTCCATTGCTTTTACTTTTTTCTCCAGGCTGCCAAGATGCAAAAACTCGATTGGTATAATCGACCAGATCTTCCTGATCGAGCGAGTTAAAAACGGCAACTAGAATCTGATTTCCAAATTGTCGATCTTCTTGAGATAAAATTGAAGATAAGGAATCGATTGAAGAGCTTAATAAACCTGCTTCATCATAGACATAGTTTCTAGGAGAAGGTGGAATGCTTTTAGCTGCAATAGCCTCGCATTGAAACAATAGTGCTAAGAGAAGTATTGTTTTTTTAATCATTAATTAGAATTTAACTTCAGGAGCATTTTCAGCACCCGCTTTAGCTGCAAAATATGCACGTTCTTTAAAACCCTTATTCCCAGCAACAATTGATCCGGGGAATTGTCTGATGGCAGTATTGTACAAACGAGCAGTTTCGTTAAAACGCTGTCTTTCAATAGTAATTCTATTTTCAGTACCTTCTAATTGACTTTGAAGTTCTAAGAAATTTTTATCTGCTTTGAGATCAGGATATTTTTCAGAAATAACCATCAAGCGAGATAGTGCGCCTGAGAGTTGTCCTTGAGCGGCATCAAACTTTTTTAAATCTTCAGGGGAGTTTACTTTGATTTGCCCAACAGAAGCACGAGCCTGAGTAATGGATTCCAACACATCCGCTTCATGCTTTGCGTATCCCTTAACGGTGTTCACTAAGTTAGGAATTAAATCAGCTCGACGTTGATAAACACTTTCCACTTGTGACCAACTAGTATTCACGTTTTCATCCAATGCAACGAGACCATTTCCGGTTGATACATACCAAAAACCACTGAGTAATAAGACACCTAAAATTGCTGCTACAGCGATTAATCCTGTTTTCATTTTTGCTCCTACTATTTTTTCTCTTCTGTATTTTCGTTTAACCATGCTTTTCTACCAAGCATGTAAATATATCCAGAAACGTATTGATCCGCTAATCTTACCATCCTAGGCCCGACAATAATATTTAATTTAGAGTTTTTTAGGCAGGAAGATACCAAGATTTTAGGAAGTGAACCGAGCGTCCACTTTTGAACTGCTCTCTTGGGAAAAAAACGCACAACACCAAAGCCTGTATCATAGGGTAAAAGCTTATTCCCAATTTTTGATTTTTCGCCATTCGCATCAACATCAGAATTCACTGCATTAAATAGTGGCCGTTTGATCAGTGCATTTGTTGCAAAATCAGTGGCATTCCTTTGAATAAAATCTTTATAAATATTTGCATTATTGGTGAGAAGTGGCTTCACCACTTTACCTGAAATATAAGAACTGGTGATATTAGCTGCTAAATCAGATGAGAGTAATAGTGCTTTCTTTTTCCACTTTTTATCATGAATATCTACATCTAAAACCTCTGGATTTGCGGTTACAAATCCAGCTGTAGTAACAAATCCACTAATCATCAACCCATCTTTAATGAAGGCATCTCCTCTTTCTTGAGAGGCGAGTAATTCTGTGCATTTAACTACTTGAGATTTTTGCAATGATGGATCAGCTTCTCGAATATAATTTATCTTTGAATGTCCTCGAATAGCATCATCCACCTCACCAGGTCTTAAATCCCAGGAATTTTTTGCCTTAAATACGAAAGCTTTTTCTTTAGGGTCATAAGTAAAATCTCCCCATTCTTTGATGATGTAAGATTCTTTTGATGCATGATCTTGAAGAATAACAAAGGCGGCATCTTTTTTGGGAAGATGTTTGGCTTCGGTAAATTGAATTTGATTCCGATCATCTACCCAGTAATTAAAAGATTTACCTTTTTGAGTTTCTGAAATCAATAAATCATCCATGGTTCGGATATCCGTAGAAATTGTTTCAAGATTAACTTCATCACCTCTGGGGAGAAATACTTTTTCTAGTATTGAATTTGGATCACATGGGGTTGCACTAGAAATGACAGAAAAAAACAAAGTGCTGATTAGGATCCATTTTTTCAATTTTTTTCACCGAGTAAGAGTTCTTCCAGCATTTTTGGAGTGAATACATATTTTTCAGAACAAAAATCACAGATAATTTCAGTGTCTTTTCCTTCAAGAATCATGGATTGAATTTCATCGCGCCCTACAAGTGCAATTGATCTTCTCACTCTCTCCACAGTGCAACTACATTTTACAGTGAGATTTTTTTCTTCAATCACACTAAAAGGCTGATTTTCGAGTAAAAAAGAAAGAAGGTGAGTGGGGGTTTTTCTTTGAGCTGAATCAGGATCAAGATGATTCAGTTTTTTCATATGATCTTCAATGAATTTAATATCATCCTCTGATGCACCTGGGAGTGTTTGAATTAAAAATCCTTGTGCGAATAGTACTGTATTGAGATCGAAATCAATAATCACTTCAATTCCTACAGCTGATTGAACTTGCTCAGATTGCAAAAAGTAAAAAGTTAAATCTTTTGCCAGATGTCCCGTAAGTAATGGAACTGTACCAATGTAGGGTTTTGCTTCATCATGTTTTGTTCTCAGAACTGAAAGTAATCCGATTCCCCATGGGCCAATGTTTTTTGCTAAATTTATATCGTCGTAATTTCTTTCAACAACATATCCTCGAACTTCAGCATTCGCGTTCGCATCAAATATCGCTTGATGACACCAACCGGATCCTTGAATGTTTAAATTAATTTTTTCTTCATCTTTTGAATAAGATGAAAGTAGAAGACTTGCGAGAATTCCCTCAGAAAGGGATTTTGTACCTGCAAGCGCCGTATGGTGTCTCTGTATTAAATAGTTACAAATTTCAGTGGCATTGATTGCGACTGCTCGAATTGTTCCTGAGTTCGATATACATTTAACCCATTTATCTTGTTGAGAGTAAAATTCTATCGACATTTTTGATTCGTTTTTCCTAGCTTAAAAAGAAACACCCGCATGGATCATGAATGAAATAAATGATCCGCCAATGGGTAGTGATACTCCGTTTGAAGCAACTTTCGTTGAATCAAACATGTTGTGATAGTTGAGGCGTGTGCCGAAAAATACTTTTTTACTTAAAAGTAGATCAACACCACCACCTAGTTCCATTCCGAAAAGTAGAGCGCTAAGGGTAGCGTTGTTAGATAAAATTTCTGATGGATGATAAAAACCAAGTCCAATCGATGCAAATGGAACCAGTTGATCGAAATAAACTAGATTTGTTCTTAGGGCCGCATCTAGATTTACGAGTGAAAAGTTTCCATTTGAATGAGAGCTATAACCAAAATCAGATTCAAATGAAAACATATCGCTCACTCCGTAAGTGTAGTGAACTTGTGTTCCGAGTGAATTTTCAAAATTGGTAGAAAGGTTTCCCATTAAGAAGATTTGCCCTACACCGATGGAAAGATTATGAGTTCCTGGTGCTAAGGGGGATAGATCTTCTGTGAATTTTCTTGATTGAGGACTAGATTCATTACGATTTGAATCGCGAGAAGATCTAGTTAATTTAATTGAATCAGATTCTAATGCAGAAAAGGTTGATCGAGAGGCAGGATATGAAAAAGCCTTTTGACTAGAAACCGAATACACTCCAAGAATTAAAGCTATTAACAATAATTGTTTTACACACTTCATTACTAAAGTGTATTCGGTGACTTGAAAGAAGCAAAGCCTCATTTGAAATGCGTCAAATTAAACGCACTTTCGTCCATTAATGTAAAAACTTCACAATAACGAACGGGCACAACCACGATGGGTTGATTAAAATTTATTAAGAATCAGTTATAAATCGTCAGAAAACTAACGATTATTGGCTGATGCTTGGAGCATTGCTCACAGAAGCTGAACTAGTAGCTGATAGAGCTGCTGCTTCTGCTTCAATAGCGCTTAATTCAGCTTTCATGCGTTCAGCAATGAAACCTGAGAAAGAGCCATCACCACTGCGAATGATTGCTTTAAGCAAGTTCACAGACGGTTGAGTTTTAGCTTTACGTTCAGATTCATATAGAAGCTGAGTTAAAGTTGCTGCCGTGATGTCGTTCTTAGTTTTGTTATCAATAACGCGAATTTCTTCGCCGTTACGGATCATTTTTGAAATCTCATCAAGTGTTACGTAACTAGACTCGTGTGTGTCGTATAGTTTACGATTTTGATAACGCTTAATTACTTTTGCTTCTTTCATACTACCGCCCCCTAAATAAGTACCTAGGTTGTTAATGTTTCCCTCAAGTGATGCTCTGCACCAGAAAACTTTAATAAACCCCTGTTTTCTAATACGTTGAACACCTCTTTTTTTATATGAGGTATATAGCCAATACCACAGAAATGACATGCCGCAATGTTGGCTAACACCTAATCTCGTAACAATGGGCGCACAAGTTGTCAAGGAATTCGCTGCCGTGCAGTTAAAAAGAGTAGCTATAGTTTTGTGTATAAAATGACGAAAGGTTAAATAAGGGAGGCCTTTAAATGCGAGGCTCAAACATTAACCTGTTGAAATTACTTAATAAATCACATTCACTAACGGTGGGATTTCTGCTTATTTTTACACTTTCTAGTTGTTCAAATATTCCGATGAAAAAAACCAGCGAAGCGGATGGCGCAGCGAATAACGTTTTGAGTAGAACTCAAGATGCGTGGGAGAAGCAGGATCATACCGCTAGTGCAGACTTCCACTTCGCCTTAGCTCAAGCTTATTCATCAGAAGGAAAGGTAGATTCTGCAATTGAAGAATATAGAGCAGCTTTAATCTACGATTCAAACTCATCAGTGATTCATACCAAGCTAGCTTCCGAATATTTACGAAAAGGTTCAACGAGTTTTGCGATCGAAGAGTGCAATCGTGCAATCCAACTTGATCCAACATCAATTGATGCAAGATTAATTCTAGGCGGAATCTATTCAGTGAGTAGTGATCCCGATAAAGCGATTCATGAATATGAAGAAATTTTGAAAATTGATTCTCGCAATGATGAGGCAGCGGTTTTTAAAACCCAATCTCTAGTGGAAAAGGATCGTCAAGCAGAAGCGCTACAATTTATCCGAAGCTTTGTTAAAAAGGTGGATGATTCGGCAGCAGCTTGGTTTTACGCCGGAAAATTGGAGCAATTAAAAGGTAGTCCTAATGTTGCGGTAGCAGATCTTCGTAAGGCACTAGATATCAGACCTGGATTCACACAAGCAACAGTGGCACTTGGAATGATTTTAGAGAGTCTAGGCGAGACCGCTAAAGCTCAAGAGGTTTATGAAGAGCACCTTGAACAGAAACAAGATATTAATGTAGCCGGTCGCTTAGCCGCGCTTTACCTAAAACAAGAACAAATGGATTCAGCTCTAAAAGTATTAAATATTATGGCCGTTCTTGATCCAGAAGATTTAAATACTCAGATGAAAATTGGTTTGGTGTACCTACAAAAACAAGATTGGACCAACTCCGAGAAAACATTTAATGGGATTTTAGAGAAAGTGCCTGACTCGGATAAAGCTCATTACTATATTTCTGCCACCTATGAAGAAATGGGTAAAGTGAATGAGTCTTTAGAGCACCTTCTAAAAATTTCACCAGATTCAAAACTATATGAAGATGCAAACCTTCACGTGGCTTTAGTTTATAAAAAAATGGGTAAACATGAAGTTGCGACAGGGGTGATTTCAAATGCCATAAAAAAGGCTCCAGAAACTGCTGGATTTTATATCATGATGGCAAGTTTGCATGAAGATAAGAAAGAGTTAAAAGCAGCGAGTGATGTCCTTAATGATGGACTTAAGCTTTTTCCTGAAAATGAAAAAATGAGATATTTCTACGGAGCGCTTCTAGATAAACAAGCTAAGCAAGATGAAGCCGTTGAAGAGATGGAAAAACTTTTAAAACAAAACCCCAACCATGCTGATGCTTTGAATTATGTGGCTTATACATGGACCTCTCAAGGGGTTCGACTTCAAGATGCGGAAGATATGTTAAAGAAAGCGATCAAGCTCAGACCCAATAGTCCCTTTATATTGGATAGCATGGGTTGGAATCAATTTCGTTTAGGTAAACAGGAGTCTGCGCTTCGTTATCTGGAAAAAGCGGTAAGCTTAAAATCCGATGAACAGGCCATCTTAGAACATTTGGTTGAGGTTTACTCTAGAAATCAAATGCCAGAGAGAGCTCAGGCAACACGAGTGAAGATTCAAAAATTGAGTACAGACATTTCGGATGTCTCTCTTCGTTCTCCCGCTTCCGTTGAACCATGATATATTGAGTTTATGTTCAATCAATGGGTAACCGCTATACTTTTGCTGTCAGTTTTGGCGACTGCTTGCAGCACTATGCCAAAAAGTAGTTTAGAAAAAATTTCACAAAAAGAAGCAGAATCGTTTTTGAGTGAATACTGCTCCAAATACTCTCTAAAAGCGGATTTAGATCAGGAACTTTTTGGAGAAATATTAGTTCGTTCCAGTACCAAAGAGTTCAAAGGGCAATATCCAGCCAGCATTCACTTTTCCAAAGATAAAAGCTTTACTTTGGAGGTAACCAATTTGATTGGTGGAACTGTCGCCATGCTGAAGGGTGATCCCGGTTCAGTAGAAGTCTTTTCACCGAGTCGCCCTCAGTATAATCGGAAAGGGATCAAGCAATACATGGGCTTATCCATTCCATTGTTTGCAAAATTACTTCATGGGGATTTACCTTGTCCTGACTCCAAAGTGGTGAATGTAGAAGGGTATGAAATCATCATTAAAGACTCAGGTTTGGAATGGCGAATCGAAAGATCTGATTCAAGTTCGGGATCCGTTCCTGTAAAGACTCGCATTCTTGAGCAGGGCAAACTCAAAGTTGAAATGCTGATTGAGGGTTGGAATTCCAAAGACCATTTCGCTGAAAAAGTAAAAGTGCACACTTCTGAAGGTGATTTGAAGTGGTCTTGGCGTTCTCGAGAATTAAAATAAAAAATAATAAAAAATAGCTTGTGAGTGTTTTTTGAAAACACACACTGGTGTCAGTTTGGCGTATACTTTTTATGTATTTTTAAATTTTCATTGTTGGTTTAAGTTCATTCGATTATGTGGGCTTATACAATTCGTCGCTTGTTATATTCAATTCCAATCCTCTTCGGTGTTTCATTAGTGGTGTTCGCACTTTTCCATTTAGTGGGCGGAGATCCTGCTCAATTATTACTGGGAAAACACGCCACTGCTGAAAGAGTCGCGGTGGTAAGAACGGAACTTGGTTTAGATCGTCCATTAATTTATCAGTTTGGAAACTACCTAAAAGAGATCGTTACTTTTGATTTTGGCAAGAGTTACACCACGCGAGAAGAAATCAGAAAAAAAATTGCAGATGGATTTATTCCTACCCTGTGTTTATCGGTTCCCGCTTTTTTTCTCACCGCGATTTTATCACTCGGAATCGCATTGTTTGTCGCTTATTTTCGAGGGCGATGGATTGATCGATTGTCAGTAATCTTTTTTGTTTTTTTAATGAGTATGCCAGGTTTAGCTTACATTTTATTTGGTCAGTATATTCTGGCTTCCAAGTTAGGGCTTTTTCCAATCTCAGGTTATGGATCGAGTTGGGAGGATCGAGTGAAGTATCTGGCTTTACCTGTTCTCATTTCGGTTTTCCTCAATCTTGGATCTGATATTCGGTTTTTTAGAAATTCGGTGATTGAAGAAGTGAATCAAGATTATGTACGAACTGCTCGTGCAAAGGGCTTGGGAGAAGTGTTTGTCTATTTAAAGCATGTTCTTAAAAATAGTATGATTCCGGTGATCACCTATGTGGTTATTCAAATTCCTTATCTTGTTTTGGGATCGTTGTTGTTAGAAAGCTTTTTTTCCATTCCTGGTTTAGGTGGAATGACAATTGAGGCTGTGAATAATAGTGATTTTCCAATGCTGAAAGCCATGACCACGGTGATTTCGATGATCTATATCTTAACCACGATCTTAACCGATATTCTTTATCGTTTGGTGGATCCTCGCATGAGTTTTGGAAAGAGAGGGTAACCAAATGTGGACGATTGCTCTTAAAAAAGTTTTTAGTAAAAAAATTCCACTGATCTGCGCATCGATCATCTTGATGTTTGTATTGGTGGCAGCGCTTGCTCAATTTTTTGGATTTGCATCAGCTTGGGATATTCCGATTGGCGCTCAATATCTTCCTCCTCAGTTTGGTGGAGGATTTAAAATGTTGCTTGGAACGGATATTTTGGGTCGAAGCGTAATGTATAAGGTGATTCAAGGTACCCGTGTTGCCTTGAGCGTTGGAATTGTGACGGCTATCCTAAGCGCACCCATTGGTATTTTCTTTGGATGCATTTCTGGATATTTCGGTGGGGTGATTGATGATCTCATTATTTGGTTTATCACTACGCTTTCTTCCATTCCAAACATCCTGCTTTTAATAGCCATCAGTTACTCTATGGGAAGAGGTATGAGTGCTGTTTATATCGCATTAACAGCCACAAGTTGGATTTCACTTGCTCGTATTTTAAGAGGAGAAGTGATCAAGCATAAACAAAAAGAATACTTGGTTGCTGCCGAGAGTATTGGGGCGACCCATCAGAAAAGAATTTTTATTCATTTGCTTCCGAATGTGACTCATCAGATTATTCTGAGTATGACATTTATGGTTGAAATGGCGATTCGATCAGAAGTTTTACTGTCTTACCTCGGATTAGGGGTTCAAAATTTGCCAAGTTGGGGCAAAATGATTGATGACGCCAAAGGAGAATTAAGTACCGGAGTTTGGTGGCAGTTAACCGCTGCTACCGTGGCGATGTTTTTTCTGATGTTTTCAATCAATGTATTGGGAGATTATTTGCGAGACGCTTTGGATCCGCGAGGAAATGTATGATGGAAAAAATTTTAGAAGTAAAAAATTTGCAGACTTCTTTTTTCACCGATCGCGGTGAAGTCAAAGCGGTGGATAATGTGAGCTTTGATCTCTACAAGGGAAAGACTGTTGGGATTGTTGGAGAATCGGGTTGCGGTAAATCAGTCACCTCACTTTCTATCATGAGACTAATTCCAAGCCCTCCGGGTAAAATTGTGGGTGGGGAAATCCTTTATAAAGGACAAAACCTTTTAAATTTAAATATGGAACAGATGAGAAAAATTCGTGGAAATGAAATTTCTATGATTTTTCAAGAGCCCATGACCTCTCTGAATCCAGTATTCACAGTTGGAAATCAATTGATTGAAGCGATTCGTTTGCATCAAGATCTCTCTAAAAAAGCTGCACTCGATAAAGCGGTAGAGATGTTAAAATTAGTGGGAATTCCTGCTCCTGATAAACGAGTGAATGATTATCCTCATCAATTATCAGGTGGGATGAGACAGCGAGTGATGATCGCCATGGCACTTTCTTGTAATCCAAACATTTTAATTGCCGATGAGCCTACCACTGCACTCGATGTAACGATTCAAGCACAAATTTTAGATCTTTTGCGTGATCTTCAGCAAAAGATGGGAATGTCGATCATGCTCATTACCCATGATTTAGGTGTAGTGGCTGAAATGGCGGATGAAGTAGTGGTGATGTATGCGGGTAAGGTTGCAGAGCGTGGTCCGGTGAATGAAATTTTCGCTTCACCAAAACATCCTTACACTCAAGGTTTGCTGAACAGTATTCCGATTCTCAGTAAAGATCCAAGTGGAAAAGTGAAGAAGAAACGCTTAGAGCCAATACCAGGAATTGTGCCTAATTTACTAGATCTTCCTCGTGGCTGTCGTTTTCAAGAGCGTTGTAAACACGTAGTACAGGCTTGTCGTGAAGCAGAACCTGAATTACGAGTTTTGAAAGATGAACCAGTTCATCGTGAAGTAAGATGCATACGAGCAGAAGAAATTGCGAGGTCTTTATGAGCACTCCAGAAAATAAAGAAGTATTGTTATCGGTTAGAAATTTAGTGAAACAATTTCCAGTCAAAGGTGGTTTTTTTGGACGTGAAGTTGCATCCGTAAAAGCAGTTCAAAACGTATCATTTGATATTTATAAGGGTGAAACATTGGGGCTTGTGGGTGAATCAGGCTGCGGAAAATCAACCTTGGGTCGTTCCATTTTAAGATTAATTGAACCAACTTCAGGGGAAATTTTCTTCAAGGGACAAGACATTACCAAAATTGGCCAAGCTGAAATGCGTAAATTACGCCGTAATATGCAGATCATATTTCAAGATCCCTACGCATCCCTCAATCCTCGAATGACGATTGAAGAAATTTTAGGTGAACCACTTGAAATTCATAAATTGACGAATTCAAAAGAAGAAAAATTGAAGCGTATCTATGAGTTGTTTGATCTTGTTGGCTTAAGAAAAGAATCTCTTACTCGTTACCCACACGAATTTTCAGGTGGCCAGCGCCAGCGCATTTGTATTGCGCGCGCTCTTGCTGTTCAACCTGAGTTCATCGTATGTGATGAACCGGTATCGGCACTCGATGTATCAATTCAAGCTCAAATTATCAATCTGATGCAAGATCTTCAAAAAGAATTGAAACTCACTTATTTATTCATTGCCCATGATCTAAAAGTTGTGGAGCACATTTCAAATCGAGTGGCCGTGATGTATTTGGGAAAAGTGGCAGAAATCGCTGAAGGGGATGATCTTTATGCTCATCCAAAACATCCTTATACTAAGGCACTTTTATCTGCGATTCCTGTTCCCGATCCTACACATAAAAGAGATCGAGTGATTTTAAAAGGTGATGTTCCATCTCCGATGAATCCTCCGAGTGGTTGTTACTTCAATCCGAGATGCCCAGTGGTTCAAGATAAATGTAGAGTTGATCATCCGGAATTATTGAAAGTGAGTAATGGAGATGTTCACATGGCCGCTTGTCATTATCCTAGTGATGCTCCGCTACCAACAGGATTACATAAATGATGAAACTCACGCCCTACCAGCAAGATGCAGAAATGAAGCAAATTCTCGATTGGAAATTAAACTCCAATGGTGAAATTGAAAAAACTTTCACCTTCACGGGTTTTCCTCAATCGATGATGTTTGTTCAAGCGGTTGGGTTACTCGCGGAATCGAAAAACCATCATCCCGATATTTTAATTCAATGGAATAAAGTGAGATTAGGTTTAACCACGCATGATGCTGGTGGATTATCGTCTAAGGATTTTGAATTAGCGAAACTCATTAATCTTTTACCGATCATATAAATTATGAAAACAATTTTAATTACGGGTGCTTCTTCTGGAATTGGTGAGGCTTTGGCCATTGAATGGTCTAAGCAAAAAAACATTTCCTTGATCCTAGCAGCCCGCACGCGATCAGCACTGGAGAAAATTTCTGGTCTATGTATCGCTAATGGGGCTGAGTCTTTTGTAATGGAAATGGATTTATCTAATGCTGCTTCTATTGATAAAGCAGTGATTGAAATCAATTCACGTTTTCCACGAATAGATATCGTTGTTCATAACGGAGGGATCTCTCAAAGATCTTTTGCAAAGGATACAACGATGGATGTTTACCGCCGATTAATGGAAGTGAATTTTTTTGGTACCGTTCAGCTTACACGCTCTTTACTTCCAAAAATGATTGAAAACAAGTCTGGGCAATTTGTGGTGGTGACCAGCATTGTGGGTAAAATTGGAACTCCTCAACGTTCAGGATATGCGGCATCTAAACATGCACTTCATGGATTTTTTGATAGTTTAAGAGCAGAAGTTTGTCATGATGGAATTCAAGTAACAATTGTTTGCCCAGGTTATGTGAAAACAAATCTTCCATTTACGGCATTGAAGGCAGATGGAAGTAAGCATAACCAAATGGATGTAACCACAGCGAATGGAATTGATCCTTCTGTATTTGCTCAAAAAATGATTGCTGCAATAGAAGCTAAAAAAGAAGAAGTTTATATTGCCGGAGCCCGTGAAGTGATGGGGATCTATCTAAAACGGTTTTTCCCGAGGTTGTTATCTAAGATTGTGGCTAAAGCTCGGGTTGTTTGAAATTTTAATTTAACACACCCCCGCAGAGGCGTTTTTCAGCTACAATATTGAAATGTCTCAATCTACAAACTTCAAAGTTGGCAACATCGTTAATGAACCCATTTATGGCTACCTCAAAGGCAGTAAAGATAAACAGCTATTAAAAGAGGCGATCAACAAAGCGGAAAGTGAAATCGTAGAAATTCCCTGCATCATCGGTGGCAAGGAAATCAAAACTGGAAATATATTTGAAATCCGCATGCCTCATGATCATAAACATGTGATCGCCAGAGTTCATCTCGCAGGCAAAGAAGAGTTAAAGCTCGCCGTTGAAGCATCTCTAAAAGCTAAAAAAGAATGGGAATCATTAGAATGGTTTGAACGCGCTAAAATTTTTATGAAGGCTGCTGATTTATTAGCAGGACCATGGCGCCCGATCGTGAATGCAGCAACGATGCTCGGCCAATCCAAAAATGCTTTTCAAGCTGAAGTGGATTCAGCTTGTGAGATGATTGATTTTTTTAGATTCAATGCTCAGTTTTATGAAAAAATTATTTCCGAGCAACCACTCTCTGTTTCGGGAATTCATAACTCCGTAGATTGCCGCCCGCTAGAGGGATTTATCTTCGCGGTCACTCCATTTAATTTTACCGCGATCGCTGGAAATCTTCCAGCAGCACCAGCCATGGTTGGAAACACTGTAGTTTGGAAACCATCTGAGCAACAATGTTTATCAGCGTATCGTACAATGCAGCTTTTCATCGAAGCAGGATTACCTGCAGGAGTGATTAATTTTGTACCAGCGTTAGGGCCCGTAGCAGGTGAGGTGTGTTTGAATCATCCGGAACTTGCTGGCGTTCATTTCACCGGATCAAGCGCCACTTTCAATCACATTTGCAAAACGATCGGCACCAATATTGAACTCTATAAAAGTTTTCCACGCGTAGTAGGCGAAACAGGCGGAAAAGATTTCGTGTTTGCTCATCCTTCAGCAGATTTAGAAGTTCTCAATGTGGCTCTCATTCGTGGAGCGTTCGAGTATCAAGGACAAAAATGTTCAGCCGCATCTCGTGCCTATATTCCTGCCTCATTATGGGGAAAATTAGAGCCAAAACTGATGGCTGATCTTAAATCTATTAAAATGGGTGATGTTCGTGATTTTAGAAATTTAGTGAATGCAGTAATCGATGAGCGTTCCTTTAATAAAATCAAAGGTTTCATTGATCATGCAAAAACAGATTCCAAAGTAAAAATCATCGCAGGTGGAGAATGTGATTCAACAAAGGGATATTTTATAAGTCCTACTGTGATATTAACTTCAGATCCAAAATCACGCACGATGTGTGAAGAAATTTTTGGACCAGTGCTCACGATCTTTGTTTATGAAGATTCAAAACTGGAAGAAACTTTAAAAATTTGTAACGAAACCTCTCCTTACGCACTCACTGGAGCAATCATTGCGCAAGATCGCATGGGTGTTCATGTGATGATGAATGCGCTAAGGCATTCTGCTGGTAACATGTACATCAATGATAAACCAACGGGAGCAGTGGTTGGACAACAACCATTTGGTGGTGCTCGCAGATCAGGAACTAATGATAAAGCGGGAAGTGCTTTGAATATTACCCGTTGGATGAGTATGCGTACGATCAAGGAAAATTTCGTACCCCCAAAAACAATTTTATACCCTTACATGGATGAAGAATAATCAGGAGTAAATATGAGCCAATCAAAATATGATTTATATAAAAAGCAAATGGGTAAAGTAGCAGATCTTAGTAATGCTGGAGCTGTGCTTAGTTGGGATCAGCAAACCTATATGCCGAAAAATGGTGCTGAATTTCGCGGACAACAACTTGCTACTTTGCAAACAATGGCTCATGAACAATTTGTTTTAGAGGATTTAGGGTCTTTGTTGGATTCAGCAACAAATGAAAATCTTACTGAAGATCAAAAAGTGAATCTCAAGATCACTAAAAAAGATTTTGAACGGAAGAAGAAATATCCTCATGAATTTGTAGAAGAAATGGCTAACGTAACAGCGAGCGGTTTTAGTGCGTGGCACGAAGCTCGTACTAAGAATGATTTTAAAATATTCCAACCTGTTCTTGAAAAAATCGTTGAATTAAAGCGTAAGGAAGCGAAAATTCTGGGTTATGCAGAACATCCTTATGATGCTCTCATGGAAGATTATGAGCCTGGATTAACGGTTAAAAAGGTGGATGAGGTTTTTACCGATGTAAAAAATCAACTTTTCCCTTTTTTAAAAACCATTCTCGCTAAGCCAAAATCTCGTGTTGACTTTATTTCACGTCATTATCCTAAAGATAAACAATGGGCATTCTCAGAAAAAATGGTTCGTAAAATGGGATATAATTTTGATGGTGGACGCGCTGATTTCGCTCCTCATCCCTTTTGCACTACTTTTGGTCCTGGTGATGTGCGCATCACTATTCGAGCAAGCGAAGATTATTACAATGAGATGTTTTTCGCGGCAATTCATGAAGCCGGCCACGGATTGTATGAACAAGGTTTACCGATGCGTGAACAGTATGGACTACCTATGGGAAGTGCGCTTTCTCTCGCATTTCATGAATCTCAATCTCGTTTTTGGGAAAATAATGTAGCCCGTTCTCGCCCATACTGGGTTGGGAACTTTCCAGAATTACAAAAAGAATTTCCTGAAAGTTTAAAAGATGTGAGCGCTGAAGAATTCTATAAAGGCGTAAATTTAGTTGAGCCATCTTTCATTCGCGTTGAAGCAGATGAACTCACTTATCATGCCCATGTTTACATACGTTACCTCATTGAAAAGGCATTGATTGAAGGATCTCTTGAAGTGAGTCAAGTTCCTCAATTCTGGAATGATCGTTATGAAGAGTATCTCGGCATCAGACCAAAAAGCGATGCGGAAGGCTGCTTGCAAGATGTTCACTGGAGTTATGGAAGCTTTGGTTATTTTCCTACCTATTCTTTGGGTAGTTTTTATTCTGCGCAAATTGAAGCGGCAATGAGAAAAGCAATACCTAGTTTTGATCGCGAAGTCGAAACAGGAAAATTCCCGATTTTATTGAAATGGCTGCGTGAAAATATTCATATACATGGACGAAAATATAATTCAGAAGAATTACTCACTCGAATCAGTGGATCAGGATTAAAGTTTTCTTATTTTATGGATTATGCACGTAAAAAATACGGTGAAATTTATGGTATTTAGTTTATTTTTTTTAATTAACTCTGCATGTGCTGTTCCAAGTGACTCGAAATCCCTTAAAGTAACTAACAACACATCAACTTCTTGTGACTCTGTTGTCTATCTTCTATCTAGGAGAAAAGTAGAATATTTCAGTAGAATAAATAACACGAATTCAGCAGAAGGTTGTTTTGAAGTTGCAGATGAGGAGTGGAAAGAGCCTTTTTCCGTACCGGTTAGTTGTCAGTATAAAAAATTTAAAGATTTGTCTACCGAGGCTCGAGATGGATTTATTGGAATTGGTACTGGCTTTGATGGTGATTTTGCGATTGAAGGAAACGAAAAGGTTACCAGTGCAGTTTCTATGGCAAGAAAAAAAATACATGAAATGTTCATGGCAAAGTGTGAGGATAGGAATAAAGATAACAAGTTAAAACAAAAGTATGATCAAGAAAATAAAACCTCTTCATCAACAACAATAGCTCATTAAAAAATGAAACTCACAATTCCCATTATTTTATGTGGCCTCATTCTTTCCTCCTGTGCGTATTATGATGAAAAAAATCCACTAGATCCAAGTTTGATTACATCTGGGAATGTTTCTTGGCAAAAGGTATCAAGTGAATTTTTCGAACCAAGGTGTGCAATTTGCCATGCAAATGGCGAAGATGGAATTAATGTTTCAGACTACAACCAAGTCGTTTTAAGTATTGGCCAGATCAAAAGAAATGTAATCACCAGGAAAAATATGCCACCAGATTCAGCTCTTACGGCTTATGAAGATAAGCTCATCACTACTTGGATCAATGATGGAACTCCACTTTAATTTGGAAAAACTTATGCGATTTAAATTTTTATTTTTAGCATTATTATTTCATGGTACTTTTGCTTACTCGTTTCCAGAAATGATCCGACATAGTTACGCTAATTGTACTTCATGCCATGTAAGTCCAAATGGTGGTGGTGTTTTGAATGAGTATGGAAGACAAAGTTCCCAAGCAGCATTGAGCACATGGGGGACTGAAGATGAAGCTAAACCTTTTTATAATTTATTTCAGCAACCATATTTAGTGGATACAGCTGCATTTGCGCGTGTTGTTCAAACAGCTAAAAATAATACGAAGGTGAGTAGTGGGTATTTTTGGTGGATGCAGGGTGAGTTAGAGGCCGCGGTAAAATTAGGCAAAGATTCAAAATGGACTTTAGATTTAGATGTGGGATTAAACCCAGGAGTTCTTAATAGTTTAGAAATTCCTGGTGATTCCCCTGTTTTAGCCAGAAGATTTTTTGCAATCTATCGTCCTACTGAAGAGACATCAGTAAGAGTTGGCAAATTCATCGCTGATTATGGAGTGTATTTTGCAGAGCATACGATCTCAACCCGTCAGGGTTTAGGGTTCGACCAAGGTGAAGAAACTTATAATCTTGAATATGGATATCAAGGTGAAAACTATTCTGGCTCCGTTACATTAAATCTAGGCAGACCAGATCATCCTAATGAACTTAATGAAAAGGGCGGAATGGCAACTGTTGCCATGTATCTGTCTGATCAGTATAAAATAGGATGGAGTGCATATTATGGAACACAAAACGGAATCAGTAGGGAATTAACCGGACCATATGCACTGTTGGGATTTACTACGAAATTTTATTTGATGGCTGAATTGGATTTACAGTTAAAACAAAATTCAACAGGAGTAAACTCGCAAGGATTTTACTCCTATGAGCGACTCGGATATGAGCTAATTCAAGGTCTTCACCTTTATGTAATGGAACAATCTCAAATTCCAACATTTGCATCATCTGCTAGTAGTCGGATGTATGGTTTTGGTCCTGGATTGTATTGGTTTCCAAGACCGCATTTTTATATTCAACTCGAAGTTCAAGAGCAAATAAGCAAGGAGTTTCCATCTAATCAAACTTCGGGTTTTTTAACTGGAAATATTTATTTATGATTTTTTTTATTTTCTTTCTTTCTTTTTCTGCTCTAGCGAATCCCATATCTGAAAAACTCAATCACATTTCAACCGATAAAGTTGCTAGCGTTTTGACAAAACAAGATGCAGAGATGTTATGTCTTTCTACGGCGGAAAATCCATTTTTGATTGGAATGATTCACCAAGTACCAATTCACGCCAGCATTGAAAAAGTGATTTCAGTATTTGAGGATTTTGAAAACTATTCAAAAATTTTTAAAGATTTAAAGCAAGTAAAAATTGTGGAGCGGAGTAGTGCAAATGATTTAACTGTTCAATTTGAAAGCATTATTCCTATTCCTTTTGTTCCGAACTCCGTTTACGAAGTTCACTATAAGGGGCAAAAGTTTGAAAAGCCTACTGATTACAAAAGATATGATTTCAAATTGAAAAGCGGTAAAGACTTTAAAAGTTTAGACGGATTAGTTTTTATAAAAAAAATCAGCGATTCAGAAACCCTTTATCAAGAGATTGATTTTATTGAAGTAGATTTGGGAATTGCCAAAAGTTTTGCTAAAAAAAGTATTTGGATCGATTCAGTTACCGGAACATTTGAAAGTGATTATGGATTGAAGTTCAAATCTGAAAATCCAAAAATGGAATCAAAAGAAATTATCAAACAATCTAGATTTAGTGTTGAATCAGCTGCAATTCAATCTTGTTTAGATCACAAAAAAGATGCACATATTTTATTTTAATTTTCTTCTACTTCGATCCCAAAAGAATTCATTCTGCGATGTAAGTAACTTCTCTCAATTCCCAAAGTTTGTGCCGTTTTGGTAATGTTCCAATCATGATCTTTTAAGGCTTGAACAATGTACTCCCGTTCAAAATCTGCTTTCGCATCCTTCAGTGATTGGCCAGTGGTGAGGGCTACTGCCCCTTTAGGTGCTGCAGAAAAGGAAGCTGTCGAGATCGGTACGCCTTCATTCAAATGTGGCTTAAGATCATCGGCTTGAATTTCTTTATTCTCTTCTCCTGGAGCTTGAAGAATCACTAATCTTTCAATTAGATTTTTTAATTCCCGTATATTTCCTGGCCAAGGATAAGACTCAAGTAGCTCTAGGGATTCTCTATTAATTTTTCTTTCTTTTTTCTGATGAAGTGAGGCAAATTCTTTTAAGAAATATTGTGCGAGTAGTGAAATGTCTTCTTTTCTTTCACGTAGGGCTGGCAAATGAATCCGAACCACATTTAAGCGGAAATATAAATCTTCTCGGAATGTACTTTTTGAAATTTCTTGTTTTAATTCTTTATTGGTTGCCGCAATGATTCGAACATCTACCGAGTGAGTTTCATTGCCGCCCACGCGTTCAAATTTTTGTTCCTGCAAAATGCGAAGAATTTTTGCTTGGGTTTTTAACGACATATCCCCAATTTCATCTAAAAAGATAGTTCCGTTATCTGCTAAATCAAATCGTCCTTTACGAAGTTGGGTTGCCCCAGTGAAAGATCCCTTTTCATGACCGAAGAGTTCACTTTCAATGAGTTCTTCAGGAATAGCGGCACAGTTAACTTCGATAAAAGGTTTTTTAAAGCGAGTGGAAAGAGCATGAATCGTTTGAGCTACCACTTCTTTACCAGTTCCATTTTCGCCAGTGATGAGTACCGATCCTGATGTGGGAGCAACTCGTTTGATGAGTTCTTTTACATCGTTCATGGCAGAAGATTCACCAATGAGTGGTTTTCTTGTTGAGATTTGTTTTCGAAGTGCCTGGTTTTCTTGGATGAGATCTCTGGCTGATAATGCATTTCGCACTAAGACCAAAATTCGATCGAGTTCTACTGGTTTTTCAACGAAGTCAAAAGCACCTAGTTTTGTCGCCTTCACGGCGGTTTCAATAGTGCCGTGTCCAGACATCATGATGATTGGAGTTTCAAAACCTTGTTGTTTAATTTCGTTTAAGGCAGTGAGTCCGTCAACATCGGGCATCCAAATATCCATGAGTACAACATCTGGATGGTTTTTTCTAATGAGCTCAAGCCCCTGAGCGGCGTTTGGCGCGCTCATCACTTGGTAGCCTTCATCACTCAATGCTCCTGAAAGAGATTGGCGAATGGATGCTTCATCATCGATAATGAGAATAGTGCGCCTCATGAAACTAGCTTAACCCGTTTGGTTGGGAGTTCAATGTTAAAGGTACTGCCACCTCCAGGATTGGAAGTAACTCTGATATATCCGCCATGATCATTAATAATACGCTTTACGATGGCTAATCCAAGACCAGTTCCTTCTTTTTTTGTGGAGAAATAAGGTTCAAACATGCGTTCTTGGGTTTCAGAGGTCATTCCTGGTCCGTTGTCATGAATGGTAATGGCAGCCATTTCTAATTTTTCATTGTAATGAGTTTCAATTTCAATTCGTCCCGGCCCAGTTCTATCGATCGATTTGATTGCCGCAATTGCATTTTCAATCAAGTTGAGAAGTACTCGTTTAATTTGATCCTTATCAAGATTAATCAAAGGGAGTCTGGTTTCAAGCTTGGTGATGAAATGAATTTCAGGATGCGCCGAAAGATAAAGTGGCATCGTTTCTTGAATAATATCGTTTAATTGGAAAGGGTGTGGGGAAATTTCGGGAAGACGGGCAAAGTTTGAAAATTCATTCACCATGTCTTTTAGTTCATCGGTGTGTTGAATGATCACGCTTGTGCATTCTTGAACTAGTTGGCCATCTTTTCCTTGAAGATCTTTTAAGCGACGTTGAATTCTTTGTGCAGAAAGTTTGATCGGGGTGAGTGGATTTTTAATTTCGTGTGCAATTCTTTTAGCCACCTCACGCCAAGCCACTTCACGTTGGCCTTTCACGATCATCGTTAAATCCTCAAGAACAGCAACCGCTCCCCATACTTTTCCATTTTCTTTAAGAGGAGTAGCGATCGCAGTGAGGTTTTTCATTTCACCTTTCACACGCGCAGACCAAGACTGCTCTCGTTCCGCTTGTGGAAGATCATTGAGACCAGCCTTTAAAACATAGAGCAAAGCTTGATGTTGATCAGATGAAAAAATGGCCTGCATCGGACGATCAAAATAATCTGCATTGGGTAGATCGAGTAAAGCGCGAGCTGAATTATTGAGGGTGAGAATACTCCCATTTTGATCCACTAACATTACGCCGGTTGCAATATTGGAAAGAATCGCTTCCAACTGTTGAGTTCGCTGACGTAATTTTGATTGATTTTCCCGTAAATCAGCAGTCATTTTATTAAAACTATCAATTAAAATTGCAATTTCATCATTACCCACTTTTTCAATGATGATGTCTAACCGCCCTCGTCCTACTTCTCGGGCAGCTTTCACTAAACTTTCTACCGGTACGGTTAATTCACGAGCCAGATACAACCCGAGCCAGATCTCTGCAAAAATAATCATGAGAGTGATCAAAATTAAAATACTGAAATAAGTTGTTTTGATCGGATAGCGGAGTGGGTTGATATCTTTGTAGTCGGCTGCGGTGTGGGCAATTTGTCCGGCTTTTGCAGTGAGGTTAACTGGAATTAATGTATCTACAACTACAAGGGCCCGAACTTTTCCAGAGGTATAATCAACAACTGGAACAGCGGAGCGAACTAAATCCGCATGACCCATGTTTTGGATGTATGAAAAATGTGCGCCTCTAAACCCTTGTTGCAATCGATCTTGGGTTAATCGTGCATATACATTTGGGTTATTAATTCTGGATTCTGGATCCATCACCACGGTTGGTGTTGAAAGTGGATCAAAATAAACTTCAACTGCATTGAGAGCGTAAAGTGCACGGAGTGGTTCAAGTTTGAAATTCTTAAATTTATTTTTTGAAGGAGTTTGTTTTGCAATCAAATCTGCAAAGTGGGTAGAAATGTTCTCTGCATTTTTGTAATAAAGGCTAGAAATCTCTAGTGAGGATTGAAGTGTGTTTTGGATTTTCAGTGAAAACCATTTATCGAAACTTTGATTAATATAAAGAGAAGAGATTAGAAATAAGGTCAGAGTTGGAATAATGGAAAAGCCGATGAAGGCTGTTACGAGTTTGGTTTTTAAACGGGAGCCTAATAGTCGACTGCGGCGCTCGAAAAAGATCTTTCCCACATTTTTGAAAATGAGCCAGAGCAGGGCCACTAAGATAATGATGTTAAAATTGATGAGACCGAAGAAAAAGATCGAGTTGACGAAGGGCAAGGTAGCAGAAATTTTAGAAAGTCGGAACTCCACGCCAGTAAGGAGCGCAAAAACAAGGGCAAGACCAACGATCAGAACCCGTTCACGCTTTCTTTTTTTACTTTCCAGTTTTTTCTCACTGGCTTTTTCACCGAGTTTTGCAGCCATTGCTCTCTAGTCTTTTCCTGCGTTTTTTTACTTTCGTGGCACAGATTATCATACTATTGTATTGAGCATGGCAGAAAAAATCACCCCAAGAGTAGAAGACTTTCCACAATGGTATCAAGACGTAGTTTTGCAGGCAAAACTCGCGGATTATAGCCCTGTAAAGGGCTGTATGGTGATTCGTCCGAATGGGTACTCCATTTGGGAGCGAATTCAGCAGGAAATGAATGCCAGAATTAAAGACGCAGGTGTTCGAAATGCCTATTTTCCGATGTTTATTCCTGAAAGTTTTCTAAAAAAAGAGGCCGAGCACGTTGAGGGGTTTGCTCCCGAAGTTGCTGTAGTGACTTACGCTGGCGGTAAAGATTTAGAAGAAAGATTAGTGGTTCGCCCGACATCGGAAACCATTATTAATTCTATGTTTGCCAAATGGGTTCAAAGTTATCGCGATCTTCCGTTGCTGATCAATCAATGGGCGAATGTGGTGAGATGGGAAATGCGCACACGCTTGTTTTTGCGGACTACTGAATTTTTGTGGCAAGAAGGGCATACCTGCCATTCTACTTTAGAAGAAGCGGAGAGCTTTACGCTTCAGATGTTAAAGATGTACCGCGAGTTTGCTGAAAATGTTTTGGCGATGTCGGTTGTTGCTGGTAGAAAATCAGAAGCTGAAAAATTTGCTGGAGCGCTTCGAACTTATACAATTGAAGCAATGATGCAAGATGGGAAAGCGCTTCAAGCAGGAACATCTCATAATCTTTCTGATAATTTTGCTAAAGCTTTCGACACCCAATTTTTAGATAAAGATAATAAGAAAAAGCATGTGTTTCAAACGAGCTGGGGGGTTTCTACTCGTTTGATTGGTGGAATGATCATGACCCACTCTGATGATAAGGGTTTAGTGCTTCCACCGATGCTAGCAGATACACACATTGTGATTGTACCCGTTGTTCCTAAAGCAGCGATGGGACCTGCTGTTTATGAAGCGGCAGATAAGTTAGCTGCTGCAATTAAAGAGGCAGTCAGTGTGAAAGGTCTTCCATACCGTGTTGGAATTCATGTGGATAAGGATGAGCAAAAACAATCGGGTTGGAAATTTCATGAGTATGAATTGATTGGAATTCCAGTTCGTATTGAACTCGGACCACGCGATCTTGAAAAACAACAAGCCGTATTCACTCGCCGTGATAAAAGCGTAAAAGAATTTATTCCACTTGCTGATTTACCTGAAAAAATCGGAAATGAATTAGCATCGATGCAAAAAGAGTTACTCGAAAAAGCGAGATCTCATCGTGATGCAAATACTTACGAAGTGGATGATTACGATACCTTTAAGAAAATGCTCGAAGAAAAAGGCGGCTTTTATAAAGTTTCTTGGAGTAAAGATCGTGAAGCAGAAGAATCAATCAAGGCAGATTGCAAGGCTACACTTCGTTGTTATGTGCTAGATGAAAACTTCGAAATGATCAATTCAAACAAGCCTTGTTTTAAAACAGGAAAAAAAGATGGCAATGTAATCGCTATCTTTGCGCGAGCTTATTAAATGATTCGTAAGCCAACTGAGTTAGTAGTAGCTCTAGATTTTGATAACACGGAAGAAGCAGAAAAGATCATTTCAGCTTTAGAAGGGTTGCCTATTATTTATAAAGTTGGCTTAGAGCTATTTACTTCGACTGGTGCGGATTGGATTAAAAAGCTTACCTCTGCAGGGCAAAGAGTTTTTCTAGATTTAAAGCTTCACGATATTCCAAATACCGTGAGTAAAACAATCCTTCAAATTAACAAACTGGGTGTGGAATTCACCTCTGTTCATTTAATTGGTGGGCATAAAATGTTAGATTTAATTCATAAGTGTTTACCTCAAGATTCAAAATTAAAGATTCTGGGAATTAGTGTTCTGACCTCATTTAAAGAAGAAGATTGGATCTCCAATACTTCACTCGTGGCAAAATTAGGTTCAACCCGTTCGATTCATGATTCTGTATTGCACTTTTCAACCGTAGCGAATGATCATCCTGTAGTGAGTGGAATGGTTTGCTCTCCTCATGAAGTGGAAGAAATTAAAAAGAAGTATCCTGAAATTTATTTAATGGTTCCCGGTATCAGACCCACCGATTTTAACAAAGATGATCAAGAAAGAGTGATGACCTCTCAGGAGGCATCTAGAGTGGGAGCTTCAGCTATTGTAGTCGGTCGTCCTATTACACAATCTGAAAAACCACGTTTAGTAGCAGAACAAATTTTAAAAGATCTAACGTAAGGAATTAAAAATGGCAGAAACAGAAGTATTCGTAAAAAATCCACACAGTATCTTAGAAGCGTTAAAACGCCGTCCAAGAGAAGTGCTTCAAATAAGTTTACCTCGCGATAATGTTGATGGCGTGTGGGAAGATATCATCGAGCTTGCCGACAGAAATAAAGTTAGAATTCAAGAAACTGCAGCTGTGGATCGTTCTGGCGGACGTCGGGATAAAAATAATTTTAAAAGTTCCATCGGCGGTAGAGAGAGTTCTCATGGAGCCTTAATGCGCCCCAAAGCTTCTACTTCGATCGAGTCGATGTTTGGAAGTGTGAATGAGTCGTCTCGTGGAGTTTGGCTTGCGCTTGATTCCCTTCAAGATCCTCAAAATTTAGGAGCAATTTTTCGTTCTGCATCTTTTTTTGGAGTGAAAGGAATTTTGATGACCACCGAGCGCTCTGCTCCGATGAGCTCTGTCGCTTATGATATTTCATGTGGTGGAGTAGAAGCAGTTCCTTTTGTACAAGTGATCAATCTTCAACGAGCTTTTGAAAAAGCAAAAGATGTAGGACTTTGGATTTTGGGAACTAGTGAGCATGCCAAAGATTCCTTGAAGAAAATGGATCTAGATCGCCCGTGGTTGTTAGTTGTTGGAAATGAAGAAAAGGGAATCCGTCGTTTAACTGAAGAATCTTGCGATATGATGTGCACTATTCCGGGTGTTGGCTCTGGAGTTACATCTTTGAATGTTTCAGTGGCAACGGGAGTGTTGCTTTCGCATTTGTGCTGAAATTGTCATTAGTCCTATATTGCCACTGAAATTTAAGTGGCATTTAGGCTCTAGTAACCCACTGTTTTTATAAAACTTTAATAATATCAACTAATTGAGTTTAACTCACTTTGGCATATAGGTTGCTCTATAGCTGGCAACAACAAGGAGTTTTTATGAAAATTTTTAGAATTTTATTCACAGTACTATCAATCAGTTTCACCCCATCTGCAAATGCAGCACAAGTTTCACAAGTTGAGTTATCGGCATCTGCTGCATCTCAAAGTATTCAAATGATGGATCAAAGATTTGATCCGATCTATGAAGATCAGCCATACCAAGCCACTTGTCACAGAGAAGTTTATGATCATACTGAAACGAGTTGTCATACTACTAGTGATCGAGTTTGCCATGGTGGCGGAGAAGTTTGTTCTACTTCTAGCGATCAAGTTTGTAATAGTCATGGTTGCACCACGATTCCTCGCAGATCTTGCCATCAATCCAGTGAAAGTTGCACGAGCGTTCCACGTAGAGAGTGTAGTGATCATTCGGTATATAGAACCGAAAGTTACTCATGCACTAAAATCCATGCAGTTCAAGTGGGTCAACGTTTAGTAAAAACTTTCCAACATAATGTTGAAGTTTCAGTTGATCGCCCAGAATTACTCCAAGGCCAAAGATTAGTGATTGCTGTACAAGCAAATGAAAATCAAGTGAGCCCAGCTTTAGTGAGTTCATTTTCTCTCAATATGCTGACTGCTGAAGTAATTAAAGTATCGGATGTGGATTCAGCTACTCAAGAATCAATCACAAGCAAAATCTTAGTTCATGTGGATGTATCTACTGCAGCTATTGGAAAAATTCTTTCCTCAACTGTTCAAGATCTTGCATTAAGTTCTGCAGGTATCAGAATGAAATTGCCTGGTATTGCTGAGCTTTCTAAAGATTTAACGATTGCAGTAAATCTCACTCAACGCCGCACTCTTTTTGGTAGTAAAACACTATTCGATGATTCAATCGATTCAGCAAGTTTATCATTAGTGGCTCAAGGCGAAGATCTCATGGTGGTGATCCCTCTAGATAAAATGCAAATCGATCAATTGAAATCAAAACGTCATAGCCTTTCAATATCTGTTTCATTAAAACGTCCAGCATTGAGAGTGTTAAACAACAACGATCTCTCTGTTGTTTTGGATAAAAAATTAGAAGGTGCACTTTCAGATGTGGTTCCTAACTAATAGTTAGGAAGAATACATTCTAAAAAATTGAAGGGTATTCCAGTAATCTTACTGGGATACCTTTTTTATTTAGATTGGTAGATTAAAGCATTTCTTTGCGTTTTCACTCGTGATGCGGGCAAGATCATCAAAGGGAAGTCCCATCACTTCAGCAAGTTTTAAGGCAGTGTGTTTAACCATTGCTGGCTCACACTTTCTTCCGCGCATCGGAACAGGAGCCAAAAACGGAGCATCGGTTTCCACTAATAATCGATCGATGGGAAAGCCTTTCACCATTTGGCGAAGATCTTCGGTAGTTTTAAAAGTAAAAATTCCTGAAAGCGAGATGTAAAACCCAAGATCCAAACAAGCGCGCGCAAATTTTTCAGTACCTGAAAAACAGTGGATTACCCCCGGGGAATATCCACCCCTTAAATCTCTGGCATAATCTACCAGCATATCTAAAAGATCGTCTTCTCCATCACGGGAATGAATTACGACTGGTTTTTTAGCTTCTAGAGCGATTTCAAGTTGGGAAGCGCATTCAAGCTTTTGTTTTTCACGATCAGAATGTTCATAAAAATAATCTAATCCGATTTCACCTACGGCCACACATTTTGGATGATTTAAATATGTCTTCATCAAGGCCAAAATTTCTGGAGTTACGAGCGATGCTTCATGGGGATGAATTCCAATTGTATGAAAAACGCTTGGAAAACTTTCAGAGATTTTTTGAACCGCTTCAAAGTTTGTATGATCTGTTGCAATGGTAATTTGATACTTCACATTGTTCATCAAACAAGCTTCTACGAGTTGAGTAGCGGTTCTTCCGTTGTCGTATTCGTAGTTGAGATGGCAATGCGTATCGATTAAAAAACTTTCCATAATGGTAAATTACTTCTTATTCAGGGTTCGATCGATAATTTCAATCCAGAGGTTAGTTGGCAATCCGCCTTCGAGTTTTTTGCCATTGATGAAAAAAGTAGGAGTAGATTGAATTTTTACTATTTCTGCTAAACTTACGTCGCGCTGAATTTTTTCAACTGTACTAGGCAGTTTGGTACATTCTTTTAATTTTCCCAAATCAATCCCAGGAATGGATGATAATAAATCAGCAATTTTTCCAGCCTCAAAATCTTTTTGTTTATCAAAAAGAATTTCATAAGCATCCGCAAATTTTCCTTGTTGATGAGCACAGATTGCAACAGTAGCGGCTTCACATGCAAACTCATGCATCTTGTTTTTAATTTGAGGATTGCATCCCATATCGAGTGGAAAATTCACAAACGCAAATTTAATATCATTAGGGTAGCGCTTCATCAATGGATGAACCGCATTTGCAGCCATCTTACAAGCTGGACATTGAAAATCACTAAATTTTACAATGGTGATAGATGCATTCGGATTGCCCATGGTTGGAACATCGGAAGGGATTTCTAATGGTGTAACGGGTGCGGAGAGTACACTTTCCACAATATCGTTCATGTCTTCTTTTTTTATTCCATCTTGCGGGTTCATTCCTTTTGAAATCAAGAAAGCAGCCACCAATGAAATTGCTCCAGCTCCAAAAAGTTGAGGGATATTTAAACCGGTTGAAGGAACGTACTGATCTTCTTCAGTGGGAAGAGAAAGTGTGATTCCAAGCAATGCAAGATTAATAACATCAACACCTAAACAGATAATGCAAAGCTTTCCGATCTTGCCGATCATGATTGCGAGATATCCAATCGAAAAAGCAACTGCAATCAAAGTAAAAATTAGTAAAAGTTTACGAATATTTTTGCGAAGGGTTTCGCTATATCCATAAAGAGATAAAATAAGAATGAGTAAGTAACCTGCAACCGCAAATCCTGAAACTGGGAAACCTCCCAAAAACTCTGAGTAAGAACTCATTTCAATTGCGGTACAATCAAAGGTTTGGCCGATGTTACAAAACGAATGCCCATCTCCCATCCCACTTCGAGTGACGTAAAATAATCTAGTTTGCCAAATGGATACAATGGCTCCAACGGCACTAAAGATATTGATGAGGATTAATTTTTTATTGAAACTTTTTAATGAACTCATATTTTCCCTGCTTTAAAAATTAGATATTCTGCAAATAATAAAATCAAAATTCCACTTCCGATTTTCACTCGATTCATCCAATGTCCCGCTCTTGGAAGTTTTTGAAGTGTTCCCGCAAACGTGGCTATTAGTATTAAAATTGTGCCTAGTCCGAATGCAAAAGACAACATCAAGCCTAAGCCTAAAATAACGGATTGGGTTTGGGCGATGAATCCTAAAATGGCGGTGAGAACTGGGGTGGTGCAAGGGGCGGCAATAAATCCGGAAGAGGCCCCAAGGATAAAGGCGCTGAGAATAGTCGCTTCTTTTTCAGTGTTGTGTTTATTCGAAGAAGTTAGTCCCATTTTTCTTTTGAGTTGTTCCAAAAGTGCTTGTGGATCAATGGGTAAAATATCCATCATCATGAGTGCTGCGAAGGTCATGATCCCACCTAGAGTGAGATACCATCCAGCAGTATTGGTAAAACTGCCAAAAACCTGACCAGTAATTCCTGCAAGCACGCCTAAAAATGAGTACACCACAGACATGCCGAAAACGTATGCAAGCCCACGAGTAAGAATTGCGCGAGTGTTTCTTTCTTGGGCATTGTGCTGTAATCCGCCTACCACGCCGACAGTGATTGGAATCATGGGATAGATGCAAGGAGTGAGACTAGACAAAATTCCGCCGATGTAAGCTAGAGCAAGGGCAATCAAAGCACCACCTATAGAACCACTATGCAGTAAGTTTTCGATCCGGTTTGCGAGTTCATTCATGTTAAAATATTTATCATGACCACCAGATTCATGCATAGTGTTGTTTTGTTTTTCTTGACGTTTCATTCAAGTTCGTTTGCGGAAACGTTAACGGTGCAGTTTGGTTCAGAGCCAACGCAATTTGACCCATTATTTATGGAAGATGGAACTGCGCTGCGTATTGCCGCAAACGTGATTGCGACACCCTATGAGTATGATGGTGCCGGTAATAGAAGAAAAAATTTAGTCAGTCATATTTCATTAAGTAAGGATAAAAGAAAATACACGATCAAATTTAAAAAAGATCTTAAGTGGTCTGATGGAGTGAAGTTTCATGCAAGCCAGTTTGTTGCTGCGGTTCAGCGCTTGGTAAAAGAGCCCGTAAAAGGTGCACTTTCTGAATTGTTTCCGACGATAGATCTTACCACAACAAAAGCAATTGATTCACTCACTGCGATGGTCACGCTCAAAACCCCCGATGCCCAATTTGAAAACTGGCTCACTCTTCCACCTTTTGCTCCGATTAGAGAAGAAATGATCGGAGAGTTTGCAAAACATAATCCTTTGGTTCCAACATTGGCGGCATATCAAGTGGTTGAGTATAAGCGTGAAGATTATTTAGTACTCAAAAAAAATCCTGAATTTAGAGAGAAGGATTCGAATAATGTTGATCAAGTTAAAATTCGATTTTTAAAAGATGAGTCTGCATCTCTGGCACTTTTAAAAACTGGAGATGTGGATATTTTAACGAAAGTTCCAGTATTGCAATTAGAGCAAATTAAAAAGATTTCTCATGTAAGCGAAGTGTTGGTGGAGGCGATCACTTATCTTGGGTTAAACACTAAAAAGGCTCCATTTAATGATTTGAATAATCGTCGTTCTTTATTGAGTGCCATTTTTTCTAAAAGGACTGAGCTTGCTAAAATTTTAAACACGGGTGAGTTGCCAGCTGGAATGTTTTTGCCTTCCATTTTAATTCCAACCGCTTTCCAGGCACAAGCGATCGGATTGAAGCAAAGTGAAAAACCAATTCGAGGGATTGAGTTTCAAGTTCAAAGTGATGGTGGGTCTAGAAACCAAACGATATTGGAATATATTCAAAGTGTTCTTAAGGATGAGTATCGCTGGAAAATGAAAATTGATATGATGGATTGGAAAGCCCATTACGCAAAGTTAAAGGTTGATTCTGATGAAGTATTTCGCTTTGGTTGGCAAAATCCTGTGAGTGATCCATTTGTCATGTACCAAGTTTTGCAGAGTAAGAGTGCTAATAATTTTACGGGTTGGTCTAATGCTGAATATGATCAATTAGTAAATGAGTTGAGACAAGAAACCATGATGGTAAAAAAGGCTAAATTAATAGGAAAAATTGAAGGAATATTGCTGAGAGAAGCGCCTGTTGTTCCGCTTTTGCATCAAGTGTTGAGATTTGCAAATTCCAAACGGGTTCTCGGCTTCCGTGCGAACCCGTTTGGTGTAGTTTTGTTTCGCGAGATCCATCTCGCTAAAAACTAAGCGTAAACTTTTTCTTTGTGTTCGTGCATTTCTTGGCAACTCACACAAAAAGTTGAGAACGGGCGAGCTTCCAAGCGACGTTTCTCAATTGTTTCTTCGCAAGCTTCACATTCACCGAAAGAACCATCATGAATGCGCTTTAACGCAGTATTGATCTTAGCGATCATTACGCGTTCGCGATTGCGAAGTTCGAACGTGAGACTTTGGTTGATTTCACTGGCTGCTAGATCTGCCTCATCCGGAAGATCATCCGGTGAGATGTTCAGGTCGTTCTTAATGCTGGCTTTACTGTTCTCGAGTAAACGATCACGTTCTGCTAGCAAAATATTTTTGAACTTACTGATGGTTTGCGTGTTCATTCTACATTACCTCCCCTGATTCCGTAGTTGATAAACTAACACCCCATTCTAAGTTCCGACGCGTACTGCTGCGCGGGCTCATCCTTAAGCTTTGTCGGGAGTACTGCAGTCCGACAAAATTTAGACGGTTTAGAAGTATTTATAAGGATACCTAAGATCGTTCAATCTATTTATATTGAAGATTTTATTAGATAGACCATATCTGTCGGGTATCAGGCCTAAATCAAATGAAGGAGTAATGCGAAAAATGCAGAAAAAAAGCCGAAAATGAGTCATTCTGGTCAACATGTCATCATCAAAGAGTAATCCAAAAACATCGATCATCATCTTGGCTGCGGGTTTAGGAAAGAGAATGCACTCATCCTTGCCAAAGGTTTTAGTTCCGGTTTGTGGTCGACCAATGCTTTTTAATTCACTCACTCAGTTAGAATCGGTAGTTCCAAATGCAAGAGTAGCAATTGTGGTGGGCCACCAAAAAGAAAAAGTAATTGAGCAGGTGAACGCACAAAAATTTAAACTTCAAATCGATTATGTAGAACAGGCTGAGCAAAAGGGTACTGGGCATGCTGTAAAGTGTGCGATGTCTAGTGAATGGGGAAAAAGAGCAGTTGCTAATAAAGAAAATGTTTTTGTTTTATCAGGTGATCTCCCTCTCCTTTCTGCTGAATTGGTAAAAGAAATGTGTGAGCCATTTAAGCGTGGGGTGGTTTTGAAATTGCTCACCGCTGTTTTAAAAGATCCATTTGGTTACGGGCGCATCGTTAGAAAAAGTAAAAAGGGCGGAGTGATTCGAATTGTTGAAGAAAAAGATGCAAGCGCACGAGAGAAGTTGATTCAAGAGGTGGGACTTTCTATTTACACCTTTCAAGCTCAATTCTTAGCCTCTGGTGTTGAGTCTTTGAAAAGCAATAACTCTCAAAAAGAGTACTATTTAACAGATTTAATTCAAATTGCTTCCAGTAAAAAACGCCTAATCGATACTCGAATTTGGGAAAATGTGGATGATGTTCGCGGAGTGAATAATCCGTATGAGCTTTCTCAGTCTGGAGATATTTTGAATTCTAGAATTATTAGAGAACATGCGCTCAATGGTGTTCGATTTGTTTCTCTTTCTAATTGTCGAGTGGAGCAAAAAGTAAAAATTGCTTCTGATGTTTCTATTTATCCTGGAGTCATCTTAGAAGGAAATACGGTGATCGCTTCTGGGGCAACTATTGGCACTAACGTAGTTCTTAAAAATGTAAAAGTGGGGGCATATGCTGATGTGAAGGCTGGCACCTATGCGGAAGATTCGGTGATTGGAGAAAATGTAAAAGTTGGTCCATACGCTCATCTTCGTCCTGAGAGTGTGATAGGTAAAAATTCAAAAATTGGAAATTTTGTTGAATTGAAGAAAACCACCATTGGTGAAGATACTTCAGTTGCTCATTTGAGTTACCTTGGGGATGCAGAGGTAGGTTCTCACGTGAATATAGGTTGTGGTTTTGTCACCTGTAATTTTGATGGCAGAGTGATTGATGGCCAACGGAAACATAAAACTAAAATAGAAGACCATGTTTTTGTGGGTAGCGATTGCCAAACCGTTGCTCCCGTTACGCTTAAAAAAGGCTCTTATGTCGCTTCTGGTTCAACAGTAACTGAAGATGTTCCGAGTGATGCATTGGCGATTGCTCGCTCTAGACAAGTAACTAAAATTGGTTATGCAAAAAAACTTAAAGGATAAGTGTTAGCTGAAGATTTTAGCTAATGTTGCAAGACTTGTTGTGAGTGCTTTTTTTTCTGAAGTTGAAACTTGATCAATTTTTAAAATGATCTTCTTTAAAACTTCTTCTTTGTAAAGTTGGTGAATTTTTTCGCCAGCTGGAGTGGCGCTGAGTCGGGTGCAGCGAAGGTCTTTTGCGTCTTTAATGCGTTTGACTAACTTTCTTTTCACAAGGGTATCAATCATTTTGGTAAGCGTTGGGGCGGCAATTCCCATCCAATCTGCGACTTCGCTTTGAGAGAGCGAGGGTTCTCTTGCTAGTTTTAATAAAACTCGAAATTGAGGAATGGTAAGCTTGCCCTTGGCTTGTTTGCGCATTTCTTCCCGAATGAATCTCATGATTCTGGGGGTGGTTTCTAAAATGCTTTTTGACAGGTGTTCATCATTGTTCTTCATTGACAAGGCTTCTAATTTCACACAGAATAAATTAATTAGCAATGCTAACTATTATGGCAAAAAAACAGTTTCAAAAAATTTTAATTTTATTCTTTGGTTTAAGTACCCAATGTCTTGCTAGTGTAGGCACCTTAACACTTGAAGATGCATATCAGCTTGCGCTCAAGCGAAGTGAAGATGTCCAAATTCAAGAAGAGCAAATCAATCAAGCAGAAGAAAAGTTATCTCAGGCTAAAGGCGGACTTTTCCCAACTATTAATGCGGTTGGTACTTTTTTAAAGCAAGATCATTCAGCTTCTTTTGCTACTTCACCAACCACACAAAATACAATGAAGTTAAATCTTACTCAGCCCTTGTTTAAAGGACTAAGGGATTTTGCTTTGATTAGGCAACAAGGTAAAAATTTAGATTCTGTGGAATTAAATCGAGATCAGGCTAAAACCCAATTATTCTCAGATGTTTCCCAAGCCTATTATCAGCTTTTAACTCTGTTAGAAGATCTGAAAATTTTAAGTCAACAAAAGCAAGTGAATGAAAAGCGCTTAAGTGAGTTAAAAGATTTTAGAAAAATTGGCCGATCTAGAGAAACCGATGTTTTGGCGCTTGATGCTAACATTGCTGCACAAGAAGCAAATATAGAGGCAGTGCGCGTGCAACTTGAAAGTGCTTGGGGTGCTTTTTCATTTCTTACGGGATTAGATAATCGTCCTGAACTGAATGATCGAGAAGAAATACCATCAAAACTCATTGAACTTTCAGAATTTCAATTGAACGTTAAAAACCGCCCAGATTTAAAGGCACTAGAAAGTACAGTCCTTTCCTTGGATGATGGAATAAGTGTTGCGAGAGGTGGGCATTTTCCTACGGTTGATTTTTTAGGAAATTATTATTTTGATCGCCCAGGTGTTCTAGCTCCTGTGAAATGGGATATTCAATTGGCCGTTGTGTTTCCGATTTTTCAAGGTGGAGTGGTGCAATCTCAAGTGAGACAGGCTTCATCTCTTCATCAGCAAGCGGAAATTCAATTTGAAAAACTGAAGCGACAAGCGGTTCAACAAATAAGTATGTTGTATCAGCAAATTCAAATAGAGGTTTCTCAAGAACAAAAACAAAAGCTAGCAAGTGATTTAGCACAAAAAAATTACCAAGCAGAATTAAAAGACAGTCGCTTAGGATTAGTTACCAATTTGGATGTATTGTTAGCCTTGAGTAATGCGCAAGATAGTTTAAGGCTTTTGAATCGAATCCATTATCAAATAAAAATAGATTATTTAAAGCTTCTTGCCTACACCGCAGAAAGACCTAAAAGATGACTCTTTCCGACATTTCTATTCGTAAACCGGTCTTTGCTTGGATGTTAATGCTTGGGCTTTTGGTGTTTGGTGGGATTAGTTTTTCTAAAATGGGAATCAGTCAATTGCCCGATGTTGATTTTCCAGTGCTCAATGTTTCTGCGAATTGGATCGGCGCTTCACCTGAAACCATTGAGCTTGCAGTTACCGATGTTATTGAAGATGCAATTATGAACGTTGAAGGAATTCGTAGCGTGAGTTCCTCATGTCAAGAGGGCAGCTCTAATACCTCAATTGAGTTTGATCTATCTCGAGATATTAATATTGCCTTACAAGAAGTTCAAACGAAGCTTGCGCAAGCGCAACGGCGCTTACCTAAAGATATGGATCCTTTGGTGGTTACAAAGTCCAACCCGGAAGACCAACCCATTATATGGGCTGCATTAACTGGTGGAACTAATCTCAGGGAAAAAGTAATTTTTGCAAAAGATCATCTAAAAGATCAAATCACCACTATTTCAGGAGTGGGTGATGTGCGTTTGGGTGGATATGTTGATCCAAATTTAAGAATCTGGGTTGATCCTAAGGAGATGAGTAAGCGAGACATCGTTGTTGATGATGTGATCTCAGCGATTAATACTGGAAGTTCGCTTACTCCTGCTGGTGCACTTGAGAATTTAGATAAAAATGTAAACTTGCGGGTCATGAGTGAAGCTTCCACTGTAGATCAATTTAAGAATCTACGCATTTCTTCTCGTGGAGGCTCTCCAATTTGGACATCCATTAAATTAAGCGATGTTGCCAGAGTAGAAGAGGGACTTGCCGATATTACCAGAATTACTCGCGTAAATGGAGAGCCCTCTATTGGTGTGGGGATCATCAAGCAGCGTGGTTCTAATGCGGTTGCAGTTGGACGTCAGGTAAAAGAGCGCATCCGATATTTGAAGCCGTTGTTGCCAACTGGAATGAATCTTTTTCCTTTAGTTGATACTACAAAATTTATTGAAGATTCAACTCATGAGCTAATTTTTACATTATCCCTTTCAGCGATTTTAACTTCGATAGTTTGTTTTTTGTTTTTAGGTACTTGGAGCTCTGCTTTCAATGTAATTTTAGCGATTCCTGTTTCCTTGGTTGGTACCTTTATTATTTTAAAGTTTTTAGGTTTTACGATCAATACTTTCACCTTGCTTGCGCTTTCTCTTTCCATAGGAATTGTTGTCGATGATGCAATCATGGTGTTAGAGAATATAGTTCGTTATTTTGAACAGGGAATGGGTAAAGTGAAGGCTTCTATTTTGGGAGCACGCGAAATCACTGGCGCAGCAGTAGCCTCAAGTATTGCAATTTTGGCGATTTTTCTACCTGTGATTTTCATGGATGGAATCATTGGAAAGTTTTTTTATCAGTTTGGTGTCACGATGTCAGTGGCGGTTTTAATTTCTTTACTAGAAGCACTCACACTTGCGCCTATGCGATGTTCTCAGTTTTTAAGAGCATCCCATGATTCTAAAATTGGAAATTTCATGAATGTATTCATGGGGAATTTATCATTAAAATATCGAAAACTATTAGGATGGGCTTTAAAGCGTAGGGTGAAGGTTTTGCTGGTTTCATTAAGTATTTTTGCTTTGTCTTTGCTATTGATGAAAGCAGTAAAACAAGAATTTGTTCCAGCTCAAGATCAAAGTCGATTTAATATTTCCATTCAAACTCCGATGGGGTCATCACTTCTTCATACATCTGAAGTATTCAAAGAAGCGGAAACTCTGTTAAGAGCGCGCCCTGAAGTAGAGAATGTCATGGTTGCAGTTGGAGGTTTTCAAGGGGGACTGGTGAATCAAGGGAATGTAATGGTCACTCTTAAGGATCCTTCTCAAAGAAAAGTTTCTCAACAAAAACTAATTGAATGGGCTCGGGAAGAGATGAAAAAGGTAAAGGGAATTAAGCGCGCATCCGTTAGCGACCCCTCTCTTTCAGGTTTTGCTTCCAGCGGTGGGATGCCAATCTCATTTCAAATTCAGGGCCCAAATTGGGATAAACTTGCAGAAGTTTCTCAAACAATGCTCGATAAAATGAAGGAATCTGGATTAATGGCAGATGTTAACTCTACATATAATCCTAATATGCCTGAAGCTCGAGTGATACCAGATCGTGAAGCTGCTTCTAAGCGTGGGGTAACCATCAACAACATCGCAAACTCCATCAGTTCATTATTTGGTAGTGTACAAGTTGGCAAATACACCAACAGTACTGGGCATCGTGATGATATTCGTTTAAAGCTCGAAGAGGAAAGTGCGAGTAATCCATCAAATATTCCAAATATTTCAGTGAGAAATAATCGAGGTGAGTTGATTCCTCTTTCGGAAGTGATTAAAATTGATGAAGGAAAATCATTACTCACGATTAACCGTTACAATCGCGAGCGTGCTATTTCATTGTCTGCAAATTTGGCGACTGGAAAATCGCAAACAGCAGCAGTTGCTTTCATTGAAAAAACAACAAAAGAAATTTTACCTGCTGGTTACCACATCGTTTACACGGGAAATACTCAAACCTCTCAAGAATCATTTAGTAATTTAATGATTGCTCTGATGCTGGGAATTTTGGTTGCCTATATGGTCCTGGCTTCCCAATTTAATAGTTTTGTTCATCCTCTCGCGGTTTTACTAGCTCTACCATTTAGTATTACTGGAGCGTTCATTGCACTTTGGATGACAGGAGTAACTCTGAACATTTATAGTATGATTGGGTTATTGTTATTGATGGGAATTGTGAAGAAAAACTCGATTCTACTTGTTGATTTTACTAATCATAAACGAGAAGAGGGTTTAGAAATTCACGATGCATTGCTAGATGCGTGTCCACTTCGATTGCGTCCAATTTTAATGACCTCATTTGCTACCATCGCAGCTGCAATTCCTTCGGCACTTTCTATCGGTCCTGGGTCTGAAACAACTCGTCCTATGGCGGTAGTGGTCATTGGTGGGGTGTTAATGTCCACTCTGTTGACTTTGTTAGTGGTTCCTTGCGCTTATAGTCTTCTCTCTCGTTTTGAGAATCGGAAATATAAAAAAGAATTAGCACAAGCTGTTCTCGAAATCGATGCAATGGTGTAGCCTAATTTCGCTTTGAGTAACTCCAACCACTCTGACCGAGAATTAGATTTTGATTTCGATTTTGAAAGTATTCGCGAAGTTTCCTTCGTTGAAGAAACCGTTGCGTTTGAAGAACCACCCATTCCTAATTTTGTTGAGCGATTAAATGATCCACAACGTGAGGCTGTACTAACTACTGAGGGGCCGCTGTTGGTTCTTGCTGGTGCCGGTTCGGGAAAAACAAAAATGCTCACCAGTCGAATAGCATATTTGATTTCTGTGAAGAAGGTTCGTCCTTGGCAAGTTTTGGCAGTAACCTTTACGAATAAAGCAGCTGGTGAAATGCGGGAACGTGTTCATAAACTATTAGAAGAAGTGGGTATCGGTCACGCTCAGATTCAAGGCCCCCTAGATATTGGAACCTTTCATGCCATTTGTGCGCGCATACTTCGGCGTGAAGCTGATCGATTACCATTTACAAAACCATTCGTGATTTATGATGATTCCGATCAACTCTCCCTCCTTAAGGGAATTGTAAAATCGATGGGAATTGATGAAAAAGTTTATTCACCCAAAAGTTTTCAATATGTCATCAATCGCATGAAATGTGATGCACAGGAAATTGATGATTACCCAGGAACCGGTCGTGGAATTGATCGTAAACTTCCAGAGGTTTATGCTGCTTATAAAAAAGCGATGATCGAAAATAACGCCATGGATTTTGGTGAAATGATCACAGCAACTTATCGTTTGATTCGGGATCATGCGGATGTTCGAAAAAAATATCAACAACGTTATCGCTATATTCATGTGGATGAGTACCAAGACACCAACCGAGCACAATATCTTTTGCTTTCATTGCTGGCGAGCCCTGAGCATGGTGGGCATGCAAATATTTGCGTAGTCGGTGATGAAGATCAATCGATCTATGGCTGGCGTGGTGCCGACATTAAAAACATTTTAGATTTTGAACGAGAATACCCAGGTGCGCACTTGGTGAAGCTTGAGCAAAACTATCGTTCCACCCAAACCATAGTAGAAGCTGCATCTAAATTAATTTCTCATAATACCCAAAGAAAAAATAAAACGCTTTTTAGTGAACAAGAAGTGGGTGAACCGATTGTGCGCATCTCTTGTCCTGATGATCGCTTTGAAGCCGAAGTGGTGGTGAAGCAAATCATGAAACACATTCAAGATGATCCAGGATTATCATTGAATGATTTTGCAATTTTTTATCGTACCCATGCTCAATCACGCTTAACCGAGGAATTTTTACGTCAAGCAAAACTCCCATATAAAGTAGTGGGTGGATTGCGATTCTTTGATCGAAAAGAAATCAAAGATATGATGGCTTATCTTCGTATGGTTTATAATTCGTCTGATTCAGTGAGTTTTAAACGCGTGATCAATACGCCAGCGCGAGGTATTGGAAAAACTTCTTTAGATAAGTTAGATGCCGCTTGGGGGAGAGAAGGATCTCTTTGGGATTATTTAGGAAATGAAGTAAAGCATCCACAGATTTTTTCTGGAAAAGCCCATAAAAAATTCGCCGATTTCCACCGTATGGTTGAAAATTGGATCCAACTACAGCCTACTATTTTAATGAGTGATCTCTATCATCGTATTTTAGATGATACTAAGTATGTCGAAGCATTGAAGGTCGAAGCCACAGAAGAGGCAATGGATAGAGTAGAAAACTTGGAAGAGTTTAACTCAGTGGTTCTCGAATTTGAAGAGCGAGAACTTCAAGGCTTGAGTGATGAAGAAGTGGCTAGAAGAAAACCTTTGTTGCTAGGTAAATTTTTGGAACAAACAACTTTAGCTGAGTCGCCTGATACAGATGGAATGCAAACCAGTGTTCAGATGATGACCTTTCACGCATGTAAGGGATTGGAGTTTCCAATCGTATTCATGCTAGGTGTGGAAGAAGGATTGTTTCCGTCAGTGAGAAGTACTGAGGGTGATGATGATCTTGAAGTGGAGGAAGAGCGCAGACTTTGTTATGTGGGAATGACCCGCGCTCGTCAGCAACTCTACATGACCCATGCAACATTTAGGAGGGTATGGGGTGAAACCCTTTATCAATATCCTGCAAGATTTTTTGGAGAGATCCCTGAGAAGTATTTTGAAATGAGAGATTTTTCGAAGGATTCTGGAAGATTTTAATCTATCTTTTGTATGAACAAGTGACAGATCCTCCCACTCCCGAAGTGGGATAGGGATCAAATTGTGCCGAACTTTTATCAGTATCCATTTGAATTAAAAAACCAGCAGTTCTGTTGGTGGAAGTAGCAAAAATTAAGGTTATTGGATAATTGGCATTTTTGATTACACTTACATTATTAATGATGAGTGGGTAATAATTGGTAGCCACACCATTTTGAAGATAACTCACTTTTGCTTTATAGCTTCCAGAGTCGTTGGGCGTGATTTCCATTAAAGCATCAACGCCCGCAGCAAAGGATAAAATATTTTTCCCTAAAGAATAGGGAATCATACACTGAATAATTGAGTAACTAGATGAGCTGACTTGATTTATAGAAGCAGGACTTTCATTGCTAGTTATGGTTGGAGTTGCTTGTTCAATTGGAAGTAGAACTTTTTTATCGGCGGGGATGAATCCTGAAACAGCTTCTATCGCAGATTTAATTTTTTGAAGATCAGATATATCGGTAGGGTCTAATTCAGGATCACTCATTGAAGCAAAATCATTGGTCCAGTAAAATGGACATTGTTCATTACCGGTTCCTGCGCGTGAAATTCCTACATGTCTAAAGTGTGGATTGATCATGTTTGCGAGATGACCAGGTGAGAATGCCCATTGTTTAAATGTTTTTACAGCATCCCCATTACCGCAGGCTACATTTTCACCCATATAAGTATAGTTGCTATAGCCTTCATCGCCCATACGTTGAAATGGTGTTTTGTTATTATCGGGTCCGTAGTGAGATAAAAAATCTTTGCTCGCCATCCATTCGCTGTGTTTTTTTGCAGCATTTTGAAGTTGAACATGAATTTGAACAGTTGGTAGACCTAGCTGAGAGCGAAACTGATTGATGAGAATATAGAATTGATTTTCTTCTTGGCTTAAGTAAACGGTGTCACCAGTGCTTGCTGAAGTTTGAGCAAGTCCGGATTGAGCAAGGCTCAATAATAAAATTGTAAAAATCCCCACAAATTTCATGAATATTCCCCTCTCATAAATTTGTTAACGATGGCAGAATTATCGCCATTAACGCAATATGTAAAGAAAAATATTGACAATGCAGGTCATGCTAAGGGATAAGAGCCATACTATGAATATAATAGGACTTTTATTAGGGGTGATTGCGGCGATCAGTGTGTTAGCAACGGGCTGTCAGCCTGCAACGCCTGGGCAAATTGAGAAGGCTAGAACTGCAATGGGGATCAAATCAGATCAACCTAAGATAGAAGTGAATAAACTGAGTTTAGGTGGAAATTGGTTTGGCGAGTGTGTTCGAGACGTAGAAAAAGATGAGTTTTATCGACAAGATAAAATAGCGTTTTCTGCCGATTTTATTGATTATTCAACCGAATATTTTTCTGATTCAAGTTGCACTCATAAGATGTTCATTCAAAGTTTGACTGGCTATTTTCAATTGGATGGCGAAAAAGTTTCAGTGAATTACGCTAATTTATCGGTACTCCCTGAAGCCTCTATCATTGCAGCAAGTTTTAACCAATTTGATGGTTTTTGTGCCTTAAAAGACTGGGAAATTGGTAAAATTAAGACATTTTCTAATCTTGAGATCTGCGGTTTTAAATCAACTTTAAATGCCAAAATTCAACGTTATGGCGTAAATGAGTTGTATTTAGATGATCGTAAACTCACTCTTACAAAATAATTCATTCAGCGGGATATCCAGCAGCAGCCCAATCGGGGAATCCACCATTATCCACAGCAATTAAGTTTTGAATGCCTAGTGAGGATAGAATGCCGCAAGCTGCCATCACTCTTCCACCAGAGCGACAATAGATATAAATGTTTTTAAATTGGCTAAGTTCGTTCACACGATTCATCACTTGATCTACAGGGATGTTTTTAGCATTGGGAATGTGCCCAGCATCAAACTCAGCGGGAGTGCGCACATCCAAGATTAAATCATTCTTTGAAATGGATTTTAAAGCTTCATGTAGTTCAGGGATCGTCATCGTTTTCATAATTAAATACTAATCTGATTTTTCAATATTGGTTAGGCTTTTTTATGTTAGCCTGAAGCCCTATGATAGAAGTAAATGCCGCATTAATTCAGAAGGTTGCGGATCTTTCGCGTCTTGAGCTCAGTGAACAAGAAATTCAAGATTATGTAAAATCTATTGGCGATATTTTGAAACACGTAGAGCAACTCAATTCAATAAATACGGATGGAATTGAGCCAATGAATTATGGTGTGGATGGTGGATTAAGGCTCCGCGAAGATATTGTGGAAGTACTCCAACCAAAACAAGATGGTAAACCGAGAATTTTAGAATCTGCTCCAGAAGTTCTTCATGATGGTTTCAAAGTTCCTCAAATGATTGGGTGAGTGACACGCAAAAAATGAAAACGATTCACGAAATTCATAATGCATTTGATTTAGGAAAATCAACTCCACTGGAGTTGACTCAGCAATTTTTCAATCAAATTAAGGCAAGTCATCATAACGCCTTTATTACTTTGTGTGAAGCTCGTGCTTTAAATCAGGCGCAAATTTTAACCGATGATTTAAAATTAAAATATAATGGAAAAGTTCCTCGCACCGAAAAGCCTTTGTATGGAATTCCACTAGGGATCAAAGATGTTCTCACGATGGACGGTGTGAGAACGACTTGTGCTTCAAAAATGTTAGAAAATTATATTCCACCCTACACTGCAACTGCGGTGATTAAATTGGAAAACGCGGGTGCGATTTCACTGGGAAAATTAAACATGGATGAATTTGCCATGGGTAGTTCAAATGAAAATTCAGCATTTGGTCCAGTGATTCATCCAACGCATTCGGATAGAGTTCCAGGAGGATCCAGTGGTGGATCAGGAACAGCGGTAGCTGCAAATCTATGTGTAGCTGCACTCGGTACCGATACGGGCGGCTCCATTCGTCTTCCTGCTTCTTTTTGCGGAATCGTGGGAATGAAGCCAACTTATGGCCGAATTTCTCGCTACGGACAAATTGCATTTGCATCTTCGCTTGATCAAATTGGACCCATGACTAAAACCGTTGAAGACGCAGCTCTGTTGTGTGAAGTGATGTCGGGTGTAGATGATAAAGATTCAACCACCGCAGATGTGAAAGTAGATTCTTGGTTTAAAACTGCCCGAGATACAAAAGTTGAAAATGTAAAAGGCTTAAGAGTGGGTGTGCCTCAAGAGTATTTTATTGATGGAATCGATGCTGAAGTGAAGAATGCGATTGAAGGCATGATTCAAAAGTTAAAAGCGGAAGGTGCTGAAATTATTCCAGTCACTCTTCCTCACACACAATATGCTGTTGCTACTTATTATGTGATCGCAGTGAGTGAAGCGTCTTCTAATCTTTCACGTTATGATGGAGTTCGTTTTGGAGTGCGTCCGCCGGAGGCGATGCAAGCGCGCACCTTGGTTGATTTTTATAAAAAAGTTCGAGTCAATTTTGGTTCAGAAGTGAAGAGAAGAATTATCCTTGGTACTTTTGCTCTTTCTAGCGGTTACTACGATGCTTACTATCGTAAAGCCGGACAAGTTCGTCGCTTGATGCGTACTGATTTTGAAAATGCATTTCAAAAAGTAGATGTGATGGTTTCACCCGTGAGTCCTTCTACGGCATTTAAGTTAGGTGAAAAATCAAAAGATCCTCTTAAAATGTACTTAACTGATATTTTCACGATCCCAGCTTCCATGGCAGGATTACCGGCGATGAGTGTACCCGTGGCTAAAGATCATCAGGGTTTATCGATTGGTATGCATTTAATCGCACCAAGATTTAATGAAAATGTGCTAATCAAAGCGGCTAGAATTGTTGAGTTATTGGCAGGTGATTCAAAATGAGCTTTCAATATCTTGGCCAAGAAGTCGATGCAAATACAGAGTTTGAAACCGTGATCGGTTTAGAGGTTCACGTTCAACTAGCCACAGATTCTAAAATTTTTTCTAAAGCAAAATCTCGTTTACTGGAAGGGGATTCAGTTTCTGAAGAATCAGTGAATGCTAACACTACTGAAATTTGTGCTGGTCATCCTGGCACACTTCCATCACTCAATAAAAAAGCAGTAGAATACGCAATCAAAGCCGGACTCGCCACTAATTGTAAAATTAATCTGAAAAGTATTTTTTCACGTAAACATTATTTCTATGCAGATTTACCAAAGGGATATCAAATCTCACAATTTGATTTACCCGTTTGTGAGCATGGAAGCTTAGAGGTGGAGTTGGGCGAAAATGGTGCAATTTCAAAGAAAATTGGAATCACTAGAATTCACATGGAAGAAGACGCAGGCAAAAGTGTGCATCTATCCGGATTTAGTTTAATCAACCTTAATCGTGCTGGAACACCATTGGTTGAAGTGGTGAGTGAGCCTGATATGCGCACTCCAGAAGAAGCGGGAGCTTACTTAAGAAAACTATATGCAATTGTAACTTGCATTGGGGTTTGTGATGGAAATCTTCAAGAGGGAAATTTCCGTTGTGATGCGAATGTGAGTGTTCGCCCTAAGGGATCAACCAAACTTGGAACGCGTACTGAAACCAAAAATGTAAATTCATTTCGCTTCGTAGAAAAAGCAATCGAATATGAAATGGAACGCCAACGACAAGTAATTCTTTCGGGTGGAAAAATCATTCAAGAAACCAGACTTTATGATTCTCAAAAAAATCAAACTTTCTCCATGAGAACCAAAGAGGAAGCCGAAGACTATCGTTACTTCCCAGATCCTGATTTGCCCCCTTTGATCATTGAACAATCACAAGTAGATATATTGAGAGCTTCTTTGCCAGAATTACCGGATCAAAAGCGAGACCGGTTTATTGCTCAGTTTGGGCTCACCAAATATGATGCAACGATGATCACCGCAGGAAAATCCTTGGCACAATTTTTCGAAACTACTGTTTTGGGGAGTGCGGACAAAAACTTTTCTAAAATCGCAGCAAATTTATTAAATGGAGAAGCAGTTCGACTACTGCATGAAGCTGGTATCGAAATTAATGAATCAAATTTTAAACCTCAGCATTTTTCTGAACTTGCAAAAATGATTAATGACAAATTGGTATCGTCTACTGCGGCAAAGCAAATCATTGCCATTCTCTTTTCAGAAAGCACACCCGAAGTAGGTGGGGTAGCGGGGATTGTTGATCGTGAAGGATTAAAACAAGTGAATGATTTATCGGCACTCGAACCGATCATTGAAAAAATCATCCTAGACAATCCAAAACAAGCTGAAGAGTTTAGGTCTGGAAAAGAAAAAATTATTGGTTTTTTTGTTGGGCAAGCAATGAAAGCAACACAAGGTAAGGCAAATCCTGGAATGCTTCAGGATTTAGTGATTAAAAAATTAAAAGAATAAGAATAATGGAGAATAATTATATGAAAAAAGCAGTAAAAATTTTGGTTGGTTTTGTTTCACTCATTGTGGCAGCAATGATTGTGATTCCACTCGTAATAGATGTGAACAAATATAATCCGCAAATTGTAAAAGCCGCAAATGAAAAGATAAACGGAACTCTTGAGCTTGGAAAGTTGTCGATGAATCTTTGGGGAAAGATTCATATCGGAGTAGACGGATTAGTTTTACGTGATTCTCAAAAGAACTCTGTTGTTTCAGTAAAAGATGCGTCTTTTGATATGCCATACTTTTCAATTTTTTCTGGGTCACCCCTCATTACTCTAAGAATGGTAAAACCAGAAATTTCTGTAGTGAAAAAGAAAGATGGAAAATTAAATGTAATGAGCTTGATGAAGCCTTCTGCTCCTGATGCATCAACCTCATCTGCAAATAGTGGCTCAACAGGATCTACAACAGCGCAAAAAATTGAATTACCGGGTATAGCCCTCAATGCTCACGTTGGAGTTTCAATCGAAGATGCTAAATTGGTTTATAAAGATGAAACCATGGCCCTTTCAAATACTATTGATAGTTTGAATCTTCGCGTGAAGGATTTTTCACTTTCTCGTAAAACTGAAATGGAACTTTGGGCAGAGCTAAAAACAACAATGGGTTCAGATCTTAAAGTTGAAGGACCTCTGAAGTTAATTGTTGAACTTACTCCAGAGATTAGTGGGGGAGAATTCAAAAGTGCTTCCATGATTGCAAATTTTACAGCAGATGATCTTGCCATTGAAAAGGGTTCACTTTTTATTAAGAAAAAAGGAATTCCAGCGAATTTTAAATTTAATGGTGTCCTTAATCAAGAGTCATTGAAGTTGAATAAAGCAGCAGCTCAATTTCACAATGCGGAAATTGTGGTTACCGGTGAATATCACCAAACTAATGGTGCAAACATTCACTTTGAAGCAAAACCAATTGATTTAAAACCTTGGTCAGATTTAGTGCCGATGCTGAAAGAGTATGAATTAGAAGGCAAGATCGGCATAAAAGGCGATGTGAAAGGAACTGCTGATTCACTTCAATATATGGCAAACTTAGTTGCTCAAAACTTTGCAATGAAGGGCCCCTACCTTAAGGCTAAACCAGTGATTAATGCTGAAGTTTTTATTGCGACAGATCGTATTGAAAAGTTTAACGTTGATTTAAAAGGACCAGGCAATGAATTAATTTTAACTGGTAAAATGCTTTCTTTTTCTAAACCTCAACTCACTTTCGCTTTAAACTCACCAAAGGGTTTGGATTTGGATCAATGGCTAGAATTTCCAAAAAGTGAGACAAAGGCTTCTGCTTCTAAAAATGAAGAAAAAGCAGGTTCAAGTTCTGCAGCGGGCTCAGCTCCAAAAGCTGATTACGATGCAATGTTAGATCCACTTCGAAAAAATGAAATGGCAAAAGCAATGATTGTTGATGGAAGTGTTTCACTTGCATTTATCAAAGCAATGAATGTACGTGTTGATGATATTTCTGCGAAAATCCAAATGAAAAACCTAGTTGCCGCGGTGACTGGTTTTAAAATGAAAATGTACGATGGATTATTGAATGGTGGATTTACGACTGATCTAAAGCCTACGAATCCACAATATACAATGAGTTTGAATGTTGCAGGATTTGATATGCAAAAGGCAGTTGAATCTCAATTTCAATCTTTTAAAGATACCATTGTTGGAAAACTTACGGTTTCAATGCAAGGGGCTGGATCCAGCTTTAATCCTGATGAAATCAAAAGGAAACTTCAGTTGAAGGGTGATTTTAAAATTGCAAATGCATCATTTAAAACAATTGATGTTGCACGAGTAGCTAACTCTGCAATTGGAGATGCACTTTCAAAAATCTCATCAAAGGTTCCTTCACTTCAAGGTAAAAAAGTAAATGTTCCTGCAAATAAGGAATCTCGATATGAAATGGTATCCAGTAATTTTACTATTTCTGGTGGAATGTTGGATGCTCCAAATTTTTTCGCAAAGGCAGCTGCTAAGCAGGGTGTGGATATCAAAGGTTCAACTAAAATGGGATTGATCGATGAATCTTTAGATGCAAAATGGGAATTGATCGATTCCCAGCATGTCACTGGATCTGATCAAGTGAGTGTCAGTATCGCTGGTAAAACGATTAATAACGTATTGGCTAAGGGTGAAAAAGATCCTGTAATTTTTCCGATTACAGTGGGATGTAAATGGAGTGCACCTTGTCCTAATTATACTTCTTCAGCAGAATACCTGGCGGGAGTTGCTGCTGGTCGCTTAACTAAAGCAGTGGGCGATGAGGCAAAATCAAAAGTTCAAAATGCAGTTCAAGATGCTGTTAAAAAAGCAATCGGTGGTGGTGGAAACCCACTTAAAAACCTATTCGGTCATTGATCCTATGATAACAAGCACTAAAAATTCAGCATCAATCGACTTAGGCACCAATACTTGTTTGCTTCTTGTTCAAAATTTGGAAACTATTTTACATGATGAATCCAATGTTGTTCGCTTGGGACAAGGTGTGGATCTGACTAAAAAAATAAATCCTGAAGCAATGGAGCGCACTTTTCAATGTTTACAAAAATATGCTGCTGTTGTTCGGAGTTTTGGATTGGAGCCCTCTCAAGTAATTGCCGTTGGCACTGCTCAAGCTCGTGATGCTGAAAATGCCGAATTTTTTTTTAATAAAATAAAAAATGAATTAGGATTTGAATTTAAAGTACTTTCTGGTGATGAAGAGGCGAATGCAACTTTTATTGGTGCAGCATTACCGGGGATGGATCCATCTAAAATTACTGTCATGGATATCGGTGGCGGTAGTACAGAGTTAGTGCAATCAAGCTTGGGTAAGAGTTTAAATATTGGTGCTGTAAGAATGAGTGAAAGATATTTAAAGTCTGATCCTGTTACGGATGAAGAGTTTTGGAAGTGTGAGTCTGCAATCGATGAATCACTTCAAGAAATGAAATCGGTGATCAACACCTCAAATGATTTTGTTGCGGTAGCTGGTACTGCGGTTACTTTGGCTATGCTTCAGTTAGGCATCACAGAGTTTGATAGAAATAAAATTGATGGATTTGAGATGACTAGAGGGGATGCTCATCGATTGGTTGAAGAGCTGAAATGGCGTTCCATCGAAGAACGTAAAATCATGCCTGGAATGGAGCCAAAGCGTGCAGATGTAATATTAGCGGGTGCCCTTATTTTTTGGAGAGCAATGGACGTTCTAGGTTTTGAGAAGGTTCTGATCTCAACTAGGGGTTTAAGGTACGGCGTGTTAAAAGCTGGTTTGAATCGCTAAGTTTAAAAAGGCTCCAACTACAATAAAAACGATAATTAAGTTCATATTAAAGGTCCCCTAGGTCTAATCGGGTCATTATTGGAAAATCTTTAATAAAAATCCGCAAAAGTGCCGCGAAGCGTTATCATTGTTGGTTTTTTTTATCCTTTTTATATCAGTATTTGGCACTTTGAGTTAAAAGCTTCATCATGAATTTTTATCTCTTCATCACGATTAGTTTTGTACTGGGTTCTTTCCAAAATGCATTAGCTGATTCTCAATATATTCAGTTTAAAATTAGCCATCCTCAAAAGACTTTAGAGATTTTTAATGGAGATCGGTATTTTGATCAAAAAATTGATCATTTTTCAAACTCGGGCCAACGTACATTTAAACAACGTTATTTTGTTGATTCATCTTTTGTGAAAGGAAATGCTTCAGCAGCTCCTGTCATTTATTATATTTGCGGAGAAGGAACTTGTGATGGAGCTACAGGAACTGCGCTTGTAAATGAGATCGCAAAAAAATATGGAGCTCATCGTGTAGCTCTTGAGCACCGTTATTATGGTTACAGTCAGCCATTTGCTACTTTAACTTCAACAAATTTAAAATTTCTTTCTCTTGATCAAGCGATGGAAGATCTCGCCAGTTTTCAGAGATATGCTCAAGAACAAATGGGGCTCCAAGGAAAATGGATTTCAGTGGGTGGGTCATACCCTGGAGAGCTTTCCGCATTCTACAGGTTAAAGCATCCAGAGTTAGTGGTAGGAGCACTGGCTTCATCTGCTCCAGTTTTAGCAAAAGATAATTTTGAAGAGTATGATCATTATGTTGCAAGAGTTGCGGGCCCTCAGTGTTTGCAAGCAATCCAGGCTGCAGTTGTTGATACTGAAGCAAAATTAAAATCACCCTCTTCAGCATTAGCAGTAAAAATATTATTTAAATCTGAACTCATCGAAAATAATATAGATTTTTTATATGTTCTTGCGGATATGGCAGCCACGGCAATTCAGTATGGTTACCAACAACAATTTTGCGATAAAATTATCGAAGGATTCAAAAATGGAAAGGTAACCGAAAGTTACGCTGAGATTGGAAATAAGTTGTTTGAAAATTTTGGAATCACCGCTCTTCAAGATTCATTTCAAGGAGCAGAGAGTATCAACCCCAAAGATTACCTCGGTTGGGCAGGAATGCGTTCTTGGATGTACCAATCTTGTACCGAGTTTGGTTTTTTTCAGGTTGCTTATTCAAATCCTTCTGAATCATCAAGATCGTCATTGATCACACTTGCTTATCATAAGGATGTTTGTAAACGGTTATTTGGAATTACTCAGCCAGTGAACGTTAGAAAAACAAATAGTAAATATTATTATAATTTGTTTGGTGCAGGCGTGAAAAATATTTACTTCACTAATGGATCCAATGATCCTTGGTCTAATTTATCTATTACAGAAAAAAACCCAGATGCCATGAGCAATCCGGGTTTAAAGTTTTTTACTATTGTTGGCTCTTCTCATTGCGATGATCTTGGAAGCCGAGTTTCAACAGCTCTTGGTCAGGCACGAGATCAGTTTGATCAGTTGGTAAAGCTGTGGCTTAGCGAATAAATTTTCTTAGATTTTGAGCAAGTTTAGGGTCACGTTGCATGAGTCTTTTTAAAAGTGATTCTCTAAATGCAGGATCAGCGTGTTCCAACATATCCACTACTTGTTGAAGCCCATTGATTTTCATCCCTTGTTCGTTAGGACCTTTATTTTGTTCAAAGGCAGAAGCTGCTGATTTTTGATTTAATTCCATATTTTTCATGATTGACTCCCTTTTTGAATTTGTCGAACTTGATCTTTTGAGAACTGACGATGCTGCTCTTCGGCCGCTTTTTTATAATAATCCTGCATTCTAGAAAGTTGTTCATCTCCGGTTTTTTTCTCACCCTCTATCTTTTGTTGATATTGAGTACGGATACGGTCGGCTTCTTTTTCACCTTTTTCTCGTTCTTGAGAGATTAAAATATTATTTCTTTCACGGGTGAGCGCTAGCTTATGCTCCAAGGTTTCCGCTTCTTCAGAAATTTGAACACTATAATCCTTATGAATTTGTGATTCCTGATTATCGTGATTACTCACTAGTTTTGTAATTTTCTCTTTATGCTGATCTTCTTGATCACGAATGTCTGCATCTTGCTGACGTTCCAATTGTGAAAGATAGTTTTTGTATCGGGTAGCATCGGAATTACTTCCAGCTCCGTTAGTTGCACTTGCCATTGCTTTGGCCTCTTTCCGTGAGCAGCGCTCACATAAAGATTATCTCCTTGTCAAAGAGGCTTCACAATCGGCAAAAAATACCTATATACTAAAGACATGCAAGAACTAGAAATTTTGGGTCAAAAAATTGTCATCTCAAATCCTGAAGAGGCTGAATTGGCTACTTTTGCTGTGCAAATCGTTAATGACAAAATTAAAGAGCTTCAAATGGCAAAACCCTTCCTTGGACCACAGCAAATCGCTGTTTTGGCCTTACTTCAGATTGCTGGAAGCATGGTTAAAGATCGAAAATCCATTGATGAATATCGCCGAGAGTTAGATGAAAGATGCTCAGCTTTAATGTTAGAGGTTTCACAAGTGGTTGGTAACAAAACCAGTATTCACCAACAATCAGTGTGAATAGAGCAAGTCAAAAAAAAAATCTTCGTAATGAATTTAGTCAGAAGTTAGATCAGCTGAGCTTCAATGAGTTGATTAGCTATTCAAACAATCTGGTAGAGTCTTTTCATCGTAACATTGTTAATCAAGCGAAATTTGCATCTTTTAATGGCAAATACATAGTGAGTTTTTATCCTTTTGGAAACGAACCTCAAATTAATATTGAGTCAGAAAAAAATGATGAACCATTTCAGGTTGCATATGTAAGAATTACTAATTGGAGCCAACGAGAAATGGTATCTGCTCAAGCAAGGCGTGATCAGCCAGGGCAGTGGGAAGAATTAGAAATCACTTCGACCAATAAAATTTTTCAACCGTCTGTTACTCAACCGATTTGTAAAACTGAAGACATAGCAGCGATCTTGGTTCCGGGGCTTGCCTTTACTTCCAGTGGAGAGCGCCTGGGAAGAGGTGCGGGTTTTTATGATCGATTTTTGAAGTTATGCCCCGAAGCGCTTCGAATTGGGGTTGCATTTGAAGTTCAAATGGCAAAACTACTTCCAACGGAGTCATGGGATGAGAAAGTCGACGTCATTTTGACTGATCGAGGAGCTCATGAAGTTATTGGAACGAATTTGTTTGGTGAGTGGAAAACTCAGGGTAAAATCAAAAATAGAAGTAATTAAATAGCTCTTAGAAAGCAGGACTAATGCGAGTTTTATTCTTTGGCGACGTATTTGGAAAATCAGGTCGTCAGGCACTTAAAATGGCGATTTTAAAACTCAAGCCTGAATACACTCCGGATTTTATTGTGGTGAATGCAGAAAATGCTGCAAATGGAAAAGGAATCACTCCAAAAATTGTAGAAGAGTTTTTTGATATGGAGATTGATGTCCTTACCACTGGAAATCACGCTTGGGATCAGCAAGAGGGGCATGAGTGTTTTAAAAATAGCAGAGTGCTTCGTCCTGCTAATTATCCTGAGGATGCCCCTGTTCCTGGAAGTGGAGTAGTGGTGGTTGCTTCAAGGCATAATCCTTCACTTAAGCTAGCAGTGGTATTACTCATGGGCAGAGTTTTTATGGATCCATTAGAGTGTCCCTTTAGTTATGGAAAAAAAGAGATTAAAAAATTACATGATAAAGGGATTAAAAATATTTTAGTCGATTTTCATGGTGAGGCAAGTTCTGAAAAACAAGCATTTACCTATTATGTAGAAGGAGATGTTTCGGCGGTATTCGGAACACACTCACACGTTCAAACTGCAGATGAAAGAGTTCTAGCTGGTGGTACAGCAGCCATTACCGATGTGGGAATGACAGGATGTTTTGATTCAGTGATTGGCGTTAAAAAAGAAAATGCCATTAGAAAATTTATCACTAAAATGCCAACACGATTTGAACCTGCTGAAGGCCCGGGGGGATATGGAGCTGTTTTAGTTGAAATTGATGAAAAAACAGGGAGAGCAAAAAACATACTTCGTTTTAGAGAAGAAGTCATTCAATGGAGTGGATTATGATACCTGCAGAACAAAGCTATGAAAAATTTGTAAATTGGGTTCAAAACGACATGAAGAAAGATCGTTTTGTTGTAAATCGTAAGGTATTTAGTGTTGTAGTTTGGTGTTTGATTTTTCCATCAATGATGTTGATGAGTTTATTTATTTTACGAAAATACCAATGGATTGGTCCAATGCGATACGCGGATCTAGTGATCTTTTTACCACCATTTGCATATGCACTTTATTCTCTTTGGCCAACCATTAGAGAAATTCCCAAAGTTTTTCGTAAAGGTGGCTTAAATGCTTTGTTGGATGAAAGCTTAAAAGAAGTGGAATGGCGTGAAAAAACGGCTATTAAACTAAAGCAAGATTTAAAGCTTACTTCCAAAGAGTGGGATTTAATTGCATTTCATTTGCGTGCTGATTTACTGAGAATGACCCAGCAAAATCGATATATGTCTATCTTGGCCGCAGTAGTTCTATTTTTTATGTTCCAGTTTTTAGATTTAGGAGCTGGCCCTGAAGTGATTTTAGATCAAAATCCCGCAAATCTCATTAAGGCTTGGGTTGATCAATTTTCTCAATGGAGTGTACAAGTTTTTTCATTGGGATTATTTTCAGCACTATTTTATTTGTCTGGGTTGCAGTTCCAGCGATATTTAGGCCGCTATTTGGTGTGTATTGAAAGAGTGCAAAAAGAAGATTAACCTTCGGCCTTGTTCATTCCACAAGATCCAGTGCCACATTTTCCACTTCCGCATCCACCTGTGCCGCATTTTGAGATTGCCTCAAAATTCCATTCTCTTTGGATGTCGTTAATGGTTCTAATCGCTTCAAATAGATCGTTAAATTCCTGATTACCTAAAGTTTCTCCAGTGGTGTGGCGCACTACATAGGCAGTATAAAAACCGGGTGCGGTAGTGCTCTCCGAAATACCAGCCATCAACTCTTCATCAATTAAAAAGCCCTTTTTAAAATTTTCTGCAGTAAACTTTTCCATTCTTCTTTAGAGTAGAAGAGAGAATGAATGTTGTCAAAAAAGGTATTTCAAAATCGAATTCTGGACGTGTCCCGCTTTATAGAGCACTTTCCAAACTAGGTAAAGCCTCACGCGAGGAGGCAAAAAATTTAATATTATCTGGTCAGGTAAAGGTTCATGGCACAATCGAGTTGAATCCCAATCGAATGATAAACCCTGATCGAGCACATATTGAAATTTCAGGAATGAAAGCCTTGAAAGAGGAACCTCGATTAGTTCTATTTCATAAGCCTGTTGGATATTTAACCACTAAAAGAGATCCAGAAGGTAGACCAACGATTTATGATTTATTACCTGAGAATTTATATTCATTCCATCCGGTTGGAAGATTAGACCAAAATACCTCGGGTTTGCTTTTACTCACGAACTCTTCAAAAATTTCTCATTTTCTTACTGATCCTCTCAATCAAATTCCGAGAACCTACATTGTGCAAATAAGAGGCACTCTCAAGGATGAAGAAATAGAAAAAATGAAAAAAGGAATTATTGATCAAGAGCAAAAGCTTTGCTTTCATCAAGTGAAATTACTTAAGTTTAGTAAAAAAGAGAGTCAGCTTGAGGTTGTCTTGCTAGAGGGTAAATATAGAGAAATTCGCCGAATGTTTGCTTTTTTTGAACATGAAGTTACCAAACTGAAAAGGATTCAATTTGGGGAAATTTCACTAGGCGAATTGAGTCTTGGAAGCATCTTGGAAATTGAAACGAAAAGCATTAAATTGCCGATTTGATGTCTTCTCTATTTTCAGTTAAACTATAAAGTGAGGGGATTGAAATGATCAAAGCCAAGAAATGCCTTAACTCTGTTTCTGGATTTACATTAATAGAAATGATGATCGTGGCAGGCATTCTTTCTGTTTTGATGCTCGGATTTTCTGGTTACATGTTTTATCAATCTCGAATGAATAAGCTTCAAGAATCAAAACAAAATTTCAATTATATTGAATCCAGTGTTTTGAATTCAGCTAGTGATGAAGAAGCACTGATTCGTAGTGAAAAATTAATTAGAAATTAAGGAAGATTAGATGCAAAAAAAATTAAACACTAATTCTGGATTTACCTTAGTAGAAATTTTAGTAGTCATAGGGATTTTATCAGTTCTTTCCGTCGGATTTGCCTCATATTTGTATCAACAATCTAAACAAACAAATATGAGTCAATCCCATCAAAATGTTGCTCAAATGCAGATTTCGGTGATGAATGCTGCAGCTAAAAGTGACACTTTGTTAAAAAGCGAAGCTTTGCATCATTAATGCACGTTTCAGAGTGCGGATTGGCATATGATTTGCTCCTTTAAAGTGAGGAGCGTTCAAAAATGCAAAGTAAAAGAGAAGTGATTGGTTATTTCCAAAATCAAAATAATTTAAATCGATGTGTGAATGAGCTTCGAGATGCAGATTTCGCTACTTCTAGTTTTAAAACATTCAGAACTCATCCAAATACGGCAATAGAGCTTACTTTTTTTGGAAAAGTGAAAAAAAATCTAGAATTTGAAGCTGGCATGGCAGGAATAGGAATTGGGGCTTCTTTGGGAGCAATGCTGGGATTCCTTTTTGGAAATGGATACTTAGATTTTTTTCATACTGGAGCACCAAGATCTTTTGGACCTTATTTTTCATTGTTTTTTGGTGCTGTTTTGGGTGCAGTTTTGGGAACAGTCATTGGCGCATTTGTGGGACAAAAAATCACTGTAGAAAATTTAGATGAGTATGGGCATCGATTTAAATCCGATGAAGTTAGGCTATCTGTGGCAGTGAATAATGAGTCAGAGTATCAATTAGCAAGGTTCATTTTAGAGGATTTCGGAGCTTATCAAATCAGTGATCATTTTGGTGAAGGTTTGCCAAATTACATTTATAAGGAAAAGCCAATTTCAAAAAAAACTATTCGATCCAATCGTGAATCTAGTTATAAAAACCATTAAATTATAATTTTAATTAAAAAAAAGGCCTGACCCCTAAGGATCAAGCCTACAAATTTTTTGGTGGAGGTGAACGGAAGGTCGCGGCATATTTTAATTATTGAGCGATATCAGTAATTTACAAATACAAACAACAACATAAGCCACTTTTCATTTCCGACCTCTACCGGCCATTTTGGGGCGTTTTTGAGGCTCGTAGGTCATAAATAGGTCATGAATTACAAATAAGCTACAACTTGGGAATGTAGAATAACCGTGTTATTTCAATGGTGTGATACTTCAACAAATAGAAAATTTTTTTTATCAGAATAAAAAAGCATATATAAGCGGCCTAAAAAAACTTCCAGATGGAGCGTCCGTGAGTTTAGGGGATGTTATTAAGTGTTCTGGAAGCAGCGACCCGATACCAGCAGGTATTAACTGGATTGAATCATTTCAGTATGAGGTGGTTCCAATTCCTAATGAACTGACCGGAAGTATTACTTCTGTAAAATTAATTTTGAATGAAAAAATTGCATACGTACCTGAGGAGCCCTCAAAGTTAGATATGGCTTTTCTGGTCGGAGAGCGAATCTTAAATAAGGGCTGTATAACCTATAGGATTCCAAGGAAGATTACTCTTTCCGGTCTAGGTGCTTTTGCTGCGATCCTATTGTCCAGTTTTACCTTGTATTTGCATTGGGCCGATTATCAAGCTGCGAGAAATGCAATTTATAAATTTAGCGTATTACAGGACAAAATGGAAATTTCTAGTGGTTTTCCTGACATATTTTTAATTGAAGGAAGAGTTATTTGGCCTTCCGTCCTTGCTGAGCATTCAATTAGAGATTTAGGTGATGTTGACCACGTAATCTATCTTTCTAAGATTAGAAATAGAATTGAAGAAATTATTAATCAAAAGGCTTCCAATGTTCCCTCTAGAACAGTTTCAATATTACCTGATCGTGAAATTAACTTTATTGTCGAAAGTAGGTATTCGTATAAGGGAGACGTTGAGACTGCAAGATCATTGTATAGTTTAAAATTCGACGTATACATAAATCCTCCATGTTCAAATAAAAAATCGTTTATCAAAATTAGAAGTGCTGTATTTTCAAAACACATTGGGGTGTTAGTAAGTGATGATTCTTTAAATCAGAGTATAGATGGAATTCTTTATGGCTATAAAAAAATTGATGAGATTGCACCTAAAACGGATAATTGTATTGATTCAGATGATCTTAATTGCGCTGTATTAAATGGCCCAGATTCACCAAAGTGCAAAAAAATATGGCCGCCTAAAGCTAATAATAAGAAATAATTTTTCTCAGTCGATAAATCGCTTATTTATTGTTCAGATAAATCGCGAAACCCAACGGTAAATAACAGAACAACAACATAATAGGCAAATCCATACAAATGGCAGAAACTAGGTGATGCTTATATCGGTTGGTTTTTATTGCAGCTCGGGTTGAAATCCTCAAAGAATAAAAGGTGAACCAGAAGCCAATAGCCGAGATGTATATTAATAATATCTGAATTAATGGAAGTCCTAATGAGCCCAAAAACGAATTAAGAATTATGATTGCTGAAAAAGATAACAGTGTTTGTAAAAAACCAACGCTAATATATTTTATTTTTGGGATCTTGGTAGAAAAAAAGTAATCAATATCAAATGGATCACCGGCACCTAAAATAGTATGGCTGTGCCCACATTTAATGCTGAATTTCTTACCAAATGTTTGCGCAAGCCCGTAAAAGAAGTCTCTAGTAAAAACTAAAAATATAGTTGAAATGAGAAAGGCTAGCCAAATATTTAGACTAAGTTCATTGTGATATAGTTTTAGCAATTCGTTAAAGTAGTCCTTGAGTTCTATTTCCATGGGATTAAGGTGAAAGATTTTTTGCAAGTATCTCTGTGTGCTAAATGCAAAACTTAAAAACACACCGAATAATGCAGTAGCGGTAAAAACTATCCCAATTCTATGTATCGCTAGATGATCAAGAAATAAAATTTGATAGTTTTTTTCTATTGAGTCTTCTTGAGAATTATTCATGTATTATTGCCTTTTTATTTTGATACAGTTTCATTAATGTTTTTTGAGCAGAAATTATGTCCTGTTCGAATTGTTTTTTTAGCTTCTTTTCATTTTTATACGAACTGGGCTCGTCTTGACAGTTTGCAATTCCTGTAAACTCTTCAAAGTTTGTAATTTCTGATGCTTGTGCACATATATTTTTAAGATTTTTGTTACATTCTGGAATAAATTTTAGGATGAATTTTTTTTGCGTGAACATATTTAATGCTCCAATTGCGGAAGCGCTAGCGACCGTTGTCGGTTTTTGACCGGCCATCGCGCTGGAAGCTGCTAAAAAATAAGGGATGCCCTCACTCGAGTTATTTGGAGTCATTTCAATTATAGAAACCGCTGCATTTTTCACTTCCTCACTAGCGCTAAATCTATTTACAGATGCTATCAGAGATGCAAAAAAGGCTAATGCCATTTCGGAGTAGTTAATGTTTTTACAGATTGATTTAATTTGCAGTGCTTGAGCAACAGAACCTAAGTTCAAAATATCTAAAATAGAAATCGTCTTGTAAACTTCAAACCTATTGGCGGAATCTAATTCGCAAAATCCCGATTTAGCATAACATACTGGATGAGTGCTATATGCCCAACCCTCCATAACTTTGCAGGGTTTTAAAAAGTCTTTCTTAAGTAAAATACTTTTTTGAAGACATTCCGCCGTCAGAGTTACCCAGATTTTGAGCTGATTGTTGCAGGACTCCTTTAGGGTTTTGAATCTTTCGCAGTATTTATAACCATAGGCGGTTAAGTAATTGCTTTTTTCTTGGCATTCCAGTTGGCTTTCGAGTTCCAAATAGAACTTACACGAGTCAGGTGTAACCTTTGGTAGAGTTAAGGCTTGTGAATCTATGGGTATTAGAACCATGGATAGCACCACAAAACATGGGATCTTTTTTAAAATAAAATTTCTTATAATTAACACATATTCTTATTAGACTAACGTCTCTGACAAATCAATTAAAAGGGATAAAATTGCTGAAATCACCACTATCGTAACGGCTTACTGTAATATAGTGGATACCAACTTGGATTTGATTTTCTCCAGTTTCTCGCATTTTCTATTCTTTTGCGCGAACTTTTGTAGGAAACCTCGATGGGTTTTTTTAAAGCTATATTACGGTAATATTCAACGAAGTAGTTTTCGTTATTTTCAAAGTCGGGAATCAAAATATTTTTTTGAATTGTTTTAAATGAGTCTTCCCATCGGATGGCCTCACGAAGTAGTTCTATATATTCTTCGTTCTCGCGTTTATCTGAAATCGTTAACATGAAAAGTAAAGGAATTCTCCACCAATGGTAACTTCCACATAGGTATAGTTGTCGCGATAGGTAAATTATTTCTTTTTGAGTGAGTGTAAAGGCTTTTACGTACTCCAGTGGGACATTTAGCCTTTCAATGTAATATACAAGGGCGTACACAAAATATGAAACGCCTGATTCATATTTAGAAAAAATGTAATTTACTGAATTAAAATCATTTGTATTTTTAATAGTCGGCTTAATAATGTTCTCAAGCACTTTCATTCCAACGCTTGATCTTAATAGTTCTGAGTAAGCTTTTTTAGCTGTGTTTAATGTCTTTGCTCGTTCTTTAGCTAAGTCACCTTTGAGTTTCCCAAACTCATGAATGCACAATAGGTTTGAGTTGAATCCAAATTTTGATAAATCCTTAAGTATTGATAAACTTTTTTCAAATCGATGATTATCTAAAGGTGCCTTGATTTCCCATAGATCAAACTTTTTACCGTTTCTACCAAGTAAATCAGGCATCCCATTATATTTATGCTTTCTAAGAATTAATCTTAATTTCCCTCTATCTAGATTATTTGTTTGTAGAAAATTTTCGATAGACTTCACGGTTGGATCAAATGGTTTTTCTTTGAAATGATTTTGATAATATCGCCAAGGTATATTTGATTTAAAGCTTAGTTTTTTGGAAAGCTTGGTTTCGACAATCATTTCAGCGGCAGATTGCTCAATGGTACCCCAGCCATTGGAGGTCGGATATCTAAGCCTACCCATGTGAAATAGTTCACGGGGATAGGGACTCATTGTAATATCCCAAATTTTAATGCCATCTTGGACTTCGCGAAGATTAGGCGCACCGATGAAGGGTTTATCCCAGTTGTGTTGTGAGCTCATAACGCGGCATGATATCACCCTCTTTCCTAATTAGAAAACGATTTGTTCCTAATTAGGAAAGTCTAAGTTTTTCGTAACGTTATCCTTTTTTTAATGGGCACAAAGAAACCTCAACGACGAAAGAGGTATCATAATACGAATTTTTTAGGGGCGCTGGGCGCTCATTGTAAAAAAGTTAGAATAGCGCATGGATATTCTATCGATCGGCTTGCCAAGGAAGGCATTTTACTCAGTCCAGCGACTATTCATCGGTTAGAGCAGGGGACGTCTGATGTTCAAATTACCGTGTTGTTAAGAATTGCAGCAGTTCTGGAAGTCAAACTTACTGATCTAGTTAAATTTTCGTTTGAGCTGCCATCTGAGTAGTATGTCTAAACAACTTACCTCTAAGAGCAAGAAGCTAACGAAACAACATGTAGCAGAAAAGAAACTGGTAGAGAGAGATCTGATAATTTCTCAAATAGAAACAATTCTAAAAAAGTTTCCAGCAAGCCTTCCACCGAATGAAAATCTAGAGAATCTGACAATAATTAGCACACCTTTAGATTTTAAAATTAGTCACAGTAAAACTTTTGATGAGCCGGAGTATTTAAAAAACACAGAATTAGTAAGAACTTTGCCTTCCAATTACAACGATTTTTTTAAACAATATCTTTCGCTAAAACATTTTTTGCTTGTCCTAACGTTTGGCCATACTAATCCGTTGCTGAGAGAAAACTATGGGCAGTTTACTGAAGAAAATATAAAGCTGATTGATGACTGGGAGTTAGAAAATGCTGACTTCATGGATATGATACCCTATTCATTGTATGGAATGCCTGCACCACCAAAGTCTCAAAAGAGCATAGACGCATATATTTATTGCTTAAGGAAAATCGTTTGGGTTCTGACTCGTTTGTGTGCCGAGAATCCTGTGATGTGTCTCGATAATAAAAAGTTAAAAGACTGGTTTTGGAAAATTCCGACTAGCAACAACTCCAATTTTTATAAGGCAGTTAGGATTGAGCCATGTTTATTGCAGACGGATTTAGGATTTGAAATTGTAAAAACAATTTCGTTCTGGAATAAAGAGGAAGCGTATGCTTTGGCAACTGCCATTAAGCCTACCAAAAAAAGAAGTAGTGATAGCTTTACTCAAACCAACAAATTAATTTTAACTCAAATTCTTATTCTTATTTATTGTTTACACCCTAAATCTTCCAAGTTAAAAGACCGTGAATTATTGGAAATCTTGAAAACTAATAAATATGCGCCAAGGAGTTTTACTGAAGAGAGCTTCAGAAAGATTCGAGAAACGGTATTCAAAAAGAGATAGTTTCCGGAAGATTTGGGCGTCCTCGTCGTCCCTATTTACTTTAAAATTTTTTTATTACAGTGCCCTTCGAAATGGAGGGCGATATGCCTAAAGGTAATGAAAATAAGGTTGTTAATAGAATTAGTCTAGATTTACTGAAATTGGACTTGGGGTTTGGTGAAGGGCTACCTGAGAAAAAAGAAATCTCAACCATACTGGTGAGAAAACCAAACAAGCAAACATACATTAGGGTAAATGCAGACCCAGCATGGCAATTAAAAACCGCAGTGCTTGAGCTGAAAGATGAGGGTGAAACATACCTTGTCGCAAAAGAACTTTGGAAAGAGCTGAGGAATGAGATTACACCAAAAATCATTGTTTCGGCCATAACTCGACAAGATAGTTTTTTCTTTTGGCCTATTCGATTACCAAATGAGGATGGGTATATCGATAGTTGGAATCGCTCTGCAATTGAGTGTGCGAAAGTCGCATTTACTCAGTGGGTACGTATTCAATCGGAGAAGGATGCCCAATCCTATTTTCCACATATCGCAGAAAATCAAGATAGCTTTCCAGAACCAGTGTGGCCTGAAGATGGTTTTGAAAAACTTTTAATGATTGCCTTTAAAGATCATTACATCGATTCAAAAGATCACCCTGTAGTTAAAAAGTTACGGGGGGTTCTATGAGTTCAGAGATACAAAAATACAAAGAAATTTGGTTTGTTGATTTTGAGTTTCAACAACACGATAGCTCGCTTGTTAAACCCATTTGCCTTGTCGCGCATGAATTAAAAAGCGGTAAAAAACTTAAACTTTGGAGGGATGAGTTTGAGCATTTGCAAAACGCTCCATATTCTTGCAACGGAAATAGCCTTTTTGTTTCATATTTTGCCAGTGCGGAGTTGAGTTGTCATTTAGTATTAGGTTGGGGGGTGCCTCAAAACGTACTCGATCTGTATGTTGAGTTTAGAAACCTCACAAATGGAAAAAGGTTGGATGCTGGTAAATCATTACTGGGTGCACTCTCTTTCTTTGGGCTACCTGCTATTTCAGATGAACACAAAGAAAGAATGCGGAATTTAGTTCTTGGGGGAAATAGTTGGAGTGAATCTGAAAAATCAGAAATTCTCGAATATTGTGAATCTGATGTGATTGCACTCAAAACTCTATTTGAAAAAATGGAGAGAAAAATTCATATCGGTCATGCACTACTGCGAGGAGAGTACATGAAAAGTGTTGCTCAAATTGAACGTCAGGGTGTTTCACTCGATGTTGAATCTCATGGACTCATTAAATCCAATATTGAAGTGATT